>SDAZ01000196.1 GCA_006212005.1 Sulfurovum sp.
GAAGCAGTTTTAAATTTTTCTTCTCTCTTATCGGTATTAGTGGTATGTTTTTTATCATGCTTGTAATCATGCAACCCTACCGATTGGCACGGATAAAATCATGGTTAAGCTCTTTTAATACCGAAGCCTCAAGACCAGAAACTTATCAAGTCTCAAACTCACTTGATGCGATTCATAGTGGTGGGTTTTTTGGACAAGGTATTGGCAATGGAAGCTATAAATTGGGATTTTTAAGTGAAGTTCATACCGACTTTGTACTTGCTGGTATGATAGAAGAGTTAGGATTTATCTCAATTTTAAGCGTAGTGGCTGTTTTTGCTTTTATGATTTTTATTATTTTTAAAATCGCTTCAAAAGTTAAAAATCCAGTCTATTATCTATTTTGTGTTGGAACAGCAATGCTTTTATCCCTCTCGTTTATCATAAACAGTTTTGGTATCTCAGGGATTATACCGATAAAAGGGATAGCTGTTCCATTTTTAAGTTATGGCGGTTCACACATTATCGCTTCATCGATTATGATAGGTATTGTGTTGATGATTTCTAAAACGATTAGACAAAAGGAGGAGCTATGAGTATAGCTTTTACGGGTGGTGGAACAGGTGGACATCTTGCGATTATAAAAGCCGTCAAAGATGAGATAAAACAAGAACCTATGATATATATTGGTTCAAATAAAGGGCAAGATAGAGCATGGTTTGATAGTGATAGTGAGTTTAAAAAACGCTATTTTTTGGATATGCAAGGCGTTTTAAATCAAAATATTTTAGGTAAAGTAAAATCTTTTTTTATGTTGGCAAAAGCGACAATGGAAGCTAGAAAGATTTTAAAAGAAAACAATATTAAAGTAGTTTTTTGTGTAGGTGGTTTTTCAGCAGCTCCCACCTCTTTTGCTGGTTTTAGTTTGGGTATTCCTTTGGTTATTCATGAACAAAATGCGAAAGTTGGCTCACTCAATAAACTGCTTAGAAATAGAGCTGATGCTTTTATCTCATCATATGAAGATAGTCACAGTATCCGAGCTTATCCGATTAAAAAGATATTTTTTGATAAAAGTCGAATAAGAGATAAAGTTAAAAAAGTTATATTTTTGGGTGGTTCGCAAGGTGCAAAAGCTATAAATGAATTAGCTATAAAGTTAGCTCCTACACTCAAAGCAAAAAATATCTCTATTATCCATCAAGCAGGTGAAAAACATATAGATACTGTAAAAAAAGCTTATGATGAACTAGGCATCGAAGCTGAAGTTTTTGGTTTTACCAAAGATATGGTTACGCTTATGAATAGTGCTGATTTGGCGATTGCAAGAGCTGGAGCATCAACACTTTGGGAACTTAGTGCAAATGCTCTTCCTGCTGTATTTGTCCCTTATCCTTATGCTACGGGTGACCATCAATATTACAATGCTAAATTTTTAGTTGATGAAAATGTAGCGTGGCTTATGCGTGAAGAGAGTTTAGAAGTCGAAAAAATTATCTCTATTCTTGATGAAGATTTGAGCCAAAAGAGTAAAAAACTTCAAACCCTTATCAGTAGCGATGGAGCATCTCAAATAGCAAAATTATTGAAAAGTTATTAAATAAAAAAGAGCCATTTAAAATCTAAATGGCTTAACTTTTATGAAGTTACTCTAGCACCCCATAAAAATTTGTTTTTATAAAAGGTATCTTTGGCAAATGAATTTATCATTACTTTCTTACCTTTTGAACTTGCATGTATAAACTTATTGTCACCTAAATAGATACCAACATGGTCAACTTCTGGGTCTTTATCTGTATTGAAAAATACCAAATCTCCAGTTATTAGACTACTAATAGAGGCTATCTTCTCACCATATCGAGCTTGAGCGCGTGAGTTTCTAGGAAGCGTGACTCCATTTTTCTTATATACATATTGTGTAAATCCTGAACAATCAAAAGAGTCAGGGCTTGAGTGTGCCCAAACATATTTTACACCTAAGAAATCTTTTGCTTGTGCGATAATGGAGTTGATTTTGCTTGATTCAACATTTAACTTTGAGTCAAAATCATTAGAATCATCAACTCTACTACTCTCTATTTCATCGACTGGTTCATCTCTTAAAACAATCAATTTAGAATCACTTGTTTTTTCGATTGCCTTAGCTGATTTGGACTTCGTATCGTTTAAGTAGTTTGGATTTTCTAAAACTTTAGCGATAAGTTCTATATCATTTTTACTTTTTTCATCAAGTATCGCAGAATCTGTGGCTGTTGGGATGCTTATCTCATCTAAGTTTGAACTAAGATTGATAGATTTTTCTGTGG
>SDAZ01000197.1 GCA_006212005.1 Sulfurovum sp.
CATAAATGGCGATAAATTTCAATCTTTCCAAAGGTGGAAGAGATATATCTTGTGCTTGAGCTAAAACTCTAGTATTAAATTTTAACCAAGAGAGTTCACGGTTAAAGTAGTATTGAGGAGAAGTTAAGTTATTTAGCATTCTATATATTTCCCAAGAGATATGTATTTTTGTGCTATTATAACTACTTTTGTTTAGTTTTAAAAATCAAATGGTTACATTTTTCTTATCTTTGCTATCTCATCTCTAAGCCGTACTGCCTCTTCAAACTCTAGCTTTTTCGACGCTTCCAACATCTTTGCTTTTAACTCATTGACCAACTTTTCACGCTCCTTTTTAGGCATCTTATCAAGCTTTGCTAGTTTAGAAGCCACTATCTCATCTTCTACTGTCTTAAGATTGATATCAAGCTCTCGGATAGTACTTTTTGGCGTAATATTGTGAAGTTTATTGTACTCTATCTGTTTTAAGCGTCGCTCACTGGTGATATCTATCGTCTCTTTCATCGACTTAGTTATCCGTTTGGCATACATCAAAACCTTACCATTGAGATTTCTAGCACCTCTTCCCGCTGTTTGGATAAGTGAAGTAGTAGAACGCAAAAAACCCTCTTTATCTGCATCAAGTATCGCTACTAAACTAACCTCTGGCAAATCTAATCCCTCTCGAAGAAGATTTATCCCTATCAAAATATCAAACTCCCCAACTCTAAGCCCTCGGATAATCTGATTTCGTTCGATACTATCCAAATCAGAGTGCATATACTTCACCTTCAAGCCCAAATCATTATAATAAGTTGCCAACTCTTCTGCCATCTTTTTAGTCAAAACCGTTATCAAAACTCTCTCATTTCTTTGTATAACGCTTTTCATCCTGTCATATAGGTCTTCAACTTGATTGGTGCTGTCTATCACTTCGATTTCGGGGTCAAGCAATCCTGTGGGTCGAACAACTTGATGAGCGATAGAAGCTGAAATATTAAGCTCAAGCTCATTTGGTGTTGCGGAAACAAATAAAAAGTGAGGAGCTTTAGTGATATACTCATCAAACATCAATGGTCGATTGTCAAGTGCTGAAGGTAATCTAAATCCATACTCCACTAAAACCTCTTTTCTGCTTCTATCTCCTGCATACATCCCTCGAAATTGTGAAAGTGATACATGAGACTCATCGACTATAAGCAGATAATCCTTATTGATACTCTCAAAATAATCCAAAAGTGAAAACGGTGTTTCACCCTCTTTTTTACCTGTAAGATGGCGTGAATAGTTCTCAATGCCTTTACACATCCCCGTTCCCTCTATCATCTCCAAATCAAACTCAACTCTTTGTTTAAGACGGTTATGTTCTATCCACCTACCCTCTTTAGCATAAAACTCAAGCCTGTTACCCAACTCCTCTTCTATGCTCTTAACCGCTAACGCCAACTTCTCTTGCGATACGATAAATTGACTCGAAGCGTAGATAGTCACCTCTTTGAGATTTTTTATCTTTTTATTGGTCAATGGATGAAATGTATATATCTGCTCAACCTCATCACCAAAAAACTCAACTCTCAATGCCTCTTCATCACTATATGCAGGATAGATATCTATCGCTTCACCATTGACTCGAAATTTTGCTCTATCGAAAAACTTGTCATCTCGTTTGTATCCCATCTCTACAAGTCTAAGCAAAAGCTTTTTTTGATTGTAATTTTCTCCAACGCTAAGATATTGAATAACTTGTTTATACTCATCAGGTGAACCTAAACCATAATTGGCGGAAACTGAAGCAATAACGATAACATCTTCATGACTCAAAAGCGAAGCCGTAGCACTAAGTCTAAGTCGCTCCAACTCATCATTGATAGAACTATCTTTTTCGATAAACAAATCTTGTCTAGGGATATACGCCTCAGGCTGATAATAATCATAATAACTTATAAAATACTCTACTCTATTATTAGGAAAAAAACTCTTAAACTCGCTATATAATTGTGCAGCTAAAGTTTTATTGTGCGTCATGATAAGCGTTGGCTTTTGCACTTTTTCGATAATCTTAGCCATAGTATAGGTCTTTCCAGAGCCTGTTACTCCTAAAAGGGTTTGATATTGATTATTTTCTAAGATGGAGTTACTTAAAATATCTATCGCTTGAGGTTGGTCGCCTGAAGGAGCGTATGGGCTACTCACCTCAAAAGGTTTTTTCATCAAAGTTCCTTAATTAATTTTTCCAATTTTTTTAATCTCTCTAATTTTGCAGTTAAAAGTTG
>SDAZ01000051.1 GCA_006212005.1 Sulfurovum sp.
ATTTTTATTCCCTCTTTATAATGTAACACAAAAACTAAGAGATGAGCGACTTTCAAAAGGATTTGACTTTAGAAGTGAAGAGATAAAAATATCCATAAATGCAAATCATGAACTCATCAAAACAACCATAGAAACAGGTACACCGTCGCACTCATTGATAGAAGAGTGTATGCTTCTAGCCAACAGGGCAAGTGCAAAACGCTTTGAAGTTGGTATTTTTAGAATACATGATGCTCCACAACTCTCCTCTATCGAAGAGCTTTTAGTATCGCTTAAAAGTGTTGGATTGGAGATTGAAGAGTATGAAGATTCGCCTGATTTGATTCGTGCTATTCAGCGAAAAGCTAGAGAATTAGGGCTTGAGAGCGAAGTTGATGGGATGATTATCAAGTCTTTAAAACAAGCATCGTACAGCTCTAAAAATAGTGGACACTTCGGACTTGGCTTTGAACATTATAGCCATTTTACCTCACCGATTCGTCGATATAGCGATTTGATTTTGCACCGTTTGATAAAAACACAACTTTATGATAACATCGAAGAACGAGAGTATCTTTTAAGAAATATTGATGCTATGTGTGCAAGAGTTTCTCATCTTGAGCGAGAAACGACTAAGACTGAATGGGACTTTAGGGATAGGAAATTTGCACGATGGGCTAAGGAAAGAGTTGATAATGAATTTAAAGCTCAGGTTATAGAGATAAAAGACTCCACCGCTAAAGCACTTATCGAAGATGATATCGTAAATGGGGTGGTGGTCACCATCATGAGTAGTGATTTGATGCTTTTTGATAGTGTCTTAGTAAAGATAACAAGTTCCAATATCGCTTCAAAACAGATACTCGCCACAGTAATGCAAAAACTAACTAAAGATATCAATGAGCTTTAATGTATAAAAATGATTTTGACCAACTTTTGAAAAATTATCTTCCAAAATCCCTTTTAATGTATGGGGATAATGTTGTAGCGATTGAAGGGTATATCAAGTATTATATCCAAAAAACAGAGGCTAAAGAGAGTCTGATGAATCTTTTTTTTGAAGAATATGACTATAAAAGTGCATTTAACTATCTCTCTCAAAGTTCACTTTTTGGAGATACCAATCTACTTATCGTACGAAGTGAAAAAGAGCTAAAAAAAAATGAGTTAGAAACGCTCATCAAACTTGCGAAAAATAACACTACCAACTACTTTATACTTCATCTAACATCTACCCCAAAGAGCAATCAACTGTCATTTAAAAATGATAATTTAGCAGTTTGGGTAAGATTTTTTGAACCAAATATTAGTGAATCATTAGCCTCTTTAACCAATAAAGCAAAAGAGTTAAAGATTCAAATCCAAAGAGATACGCTACTTCACCTTTTAAAAGTTGTGGAGAATAATCTCGCTCTAGCACAAAATGAACTGCACAAATTTACCATTTTTAATGAACCTATCGATATATATCATGTTGATAGACTGGTTTATTCAACTGCACCTCTGGGTGTTGAAGAGTTGCTTTATGAACTTTTTGAGAAAAAATCTATCATGACAAAACTGATACGACTTTTAGAGTCTGGAATAGACAGTTACACCATTTTAAGAGCTACTCAGATGTTTATCAATCGTATAACACTCTTTCAGATTTATCATCGATTACATGGGATTGTGGATAGTAAAGCTGTTTTGGGATATAAGTTGCCAAAAAATATAGAGGATAGAAATGCTAGATTGGTGATGAATCTCAATGCTCAAACACTTTTAAAAATCTGCGAACATCTACTACAAAGCGAACTAGAGATGAAAAAAAATATTTCTATGGATAGTGAAGCCCAACTTTTTGGAACTTTTATAATATTGAGAGGAATGATTTAGGCAAACTTTTAAGTTTACCTATCGATTTAAACTACTTCGAGCTATTGGTATCTATAACCATTGGAGCTGAATTTGCAGGAGCTACTTTTTCTATAACCGAATTTTTATGCTCTTTATTGTAAGTATATCCCAACGCCAAAGTCACACCGATAAAAGCAATCGCCACAACAAAAGTTGCCTTAGCTAAAAAACTAGCTGGTCCTTTTGCTCCAAATACAGATTCATTGCTTCCACTGTAACTACCAAGTCCAATACTAGAACTTTTTTGAAGCAATACTAAAATAACTATAACAATCGCCAAAACGATTTGCAATACAAACAAGGTTGATTCCATGAATCCTCTTTTTCTAAAATTTAACGAAAATAGACATAATTTTATCTAAATATAAGTTAAATACAAATTTTTATCGCCCAAAAATCCACTTTTTCTCTTTACCTGTGAGTGCATAGATGAACTCATAATGGTTATTGAGTATCAATTCGATATCCTCTTTTGCATTATTGTCACAAACAACCAAAAGTTTATCATTTATCTGTATATTTTCACTCCAACTAGGCATCACTAACTTATTCTCACCTCTTGATATCAAAAGAATGAGAATATTATTATTAAAATTGCTATTAGTCAAAGATTTCCGCAAAATATCATACTCTAAAATTTCCTTTGCACGAAGTCGTTGGGTCACTTCAACCGCTTCAAGACTGTTTATCTCAAGCTCAATAAGTGTTGGTTCTTTATCAATGGTTGAAGTTTGCTTAATAATATCGGCACACTCTTTATCACTCATTTTTCGTATCTCTTTGATAAACATATCCGCAGTTGGATTGATAAGTGCGTTAAAAGTTTTTTTAATAAGCGTTTTAGCAGGAGCAAAGATGTAATCTACTTTTGTTTTTTTGAAAATTGAGAAATCTTCCATCTCATTGTCTCGTGCGATGGTAAATATATTTGGATTTAGTTTTCTAGCAGTTGCCAAAATGGAAAGATTGGTAGTGTCATCATTTGTCCCAGCGATAATCACTCTAGCCTCTTTTATCCCAACGCTATTTAAAACCTCTCTATCATCCGCATCACCTATCTTTATCTTTTGTAAAAATTGTTTGTCGATATTAGCTTTACACTTGGAATCAATATCAATAAAACTTACCCCAACCCCACTATCTTTTAAGGCTTCATAAATACTTTTTCCAAATCGTCCATATCCACAAATGATATACTCCCCTTGTGGAAGTTTAAAAATCTTAGATGTAAATTTATGTCCATAAATCCACTCTTCAAGCTTTAAAATATGAGGGGATACTATCGCCATTCGAAGATGATTTGAGACGATTTTAAAGGGATTGACCACAATATTGACATCTATATCTTTAAGATTTTCTGTAAAATTTTGCGTTGTTGATTTGATAGCCATCTTAAGTCTAGGATTGATTATCTTTGAAGTGGTAGCCACTCGAAGATTGAGAGCGTCACTATCAAACATCGAAACAAGTCCTTTACAGTAAACCGACTCTATCCCTGCCATTCGTAAAACTTCACTTCGTCTAACATCCCCACAAAGAACAGGAACAACGGGAATATAACTCTCCAAAATCAAATTATTAACTTTATTCTCATCTTTTTCAATAACCACAACACGAAGATTGTCATCAATTGCTTTTTTGATAATCTCTTCAGTCGTAAGATTGTACCCCAAAACAACAATAAAATCCTCTTTGAGCCGTCGCACTTGCTTTACAAATTTATTGACTGACAAATTCTCCAAGAATTGCTTATCTTGAACCAGTGCAACCAACACTCCAATCCCATAAAACCAGCCCAAGACATTAAAATAGATAGAAAAACTAACCCACATCCGTTGAGGATAAGTAAAAGCGTATGGAATCTCACCAAATCCAATCGTTGTAGCAGTATAAGTCAAAAAGTAAAACGCATCAAATATACTCATCTGATACGGTTTTCCATCTCCATCAACTCCAGAGATAATAAGAAGCCCAATCATCGAAATCGTATAAGTCGTGACAATGACGATAAAAGGCATTCTCATCTTTTGGAGTACTATCCAAAGTGAACTTTTATTCATCTTTTTTATCTACCTTTTTGACTTTATCGTATCACCAATATATAATATCACGCTTGTAATATTTGCCAACAATGCACCACCACTAAGACTTACTATCATCGCAGAATAACCTTTATCAATAGCTCCACCACTATATACAACTATCGTCCAAATAGTCGCAGCAGCAATAAGCTGAATAACAGCTACCAAACTTGTCGCCAAAAGAACTGACCCCATCTGCGTTTTATCACCAAGCTTTAAAGTTGTTGCGATAATATTAATCACAATCGCAGCAAAAAGTTCATACTTATCATGAAGTTCGATATCTGCTAAATCTCCATAAAAAAAACCAAAATTCAATGTCATTGCCAAAATAATAAAAAATCCTGCGACAACCTTCTCAAAATTCATAACCTATCCTTTAAAAATAATGTCAAATATGATACTACTTTTTTTCTTTAAAAATATTAAATGATGTTCAATTTATTTAGACTAAATATTTTTAGATATAATTTGCAACTAATTTTTTTAAGGACAAGAAAAATGGGACAAACCATTACAGAAAAGATTTTTTCGGCACATGCAGGGCGTGAAGTGTATGCTGGAGAGATTGTTAGAGTTGATATTGATATGATTATCGGAAATGACATCACAACCCCAATTTCGATACGAGCATTTGAGCAAAGTGGTGCAAAAAAACTAGCAAAACCAGACAATTTTTGTATTGTTATGGATCATTATATTCCCGCTAAAGATATAGCAAGTGCAAATCAAGCTAAGATAAGTAGAGAATTTGCCTATAAGCATGATATGAAACACTTTTTTGATGAAAAAGATATGGGGATAGAACATGCTCTGTTACCTGAAAAGGGGCTTGTTATTGCAGGAGATGTTATCATCGGAGCAGACTCTCACACTTGTACACATGGGGCTTTGGGTGCATTTAGTACAGGTATGGGAAGTACAGATTTGGCATTTGGGATGATAACAGGAGGCAATTGGTTTAAAGTGCCAAGTTCTATTAAAGTTGAACTTATCGGAAAACCAGCCAAACACATCTATGGAAAAGATATTATCCTTGAACTTATCCGTCTTATTGGCGTTGATGGAGCATTGTATCAAGCTTTGGAGTTTACAGGTGATGCGATTGCACATTTAGGGATGGCGGATAGATTTTCGATTTGTAATATGGCGATAGAAGCTGGTGCAAAATCTGGAATTATAGCGGTCGATGAAGTAACACTTAAATATTTTCAAGAGCGAAAAGAGCTAAATGGTGAACTTAGAGATGAACCAAAAATTTATCATTCAGATAGTAATGCCATTTATACTCAAACGATTACGATTAATGTAGCAAATCTTTCTCCTGTTATCGCTTATCCTTTTTTACCATCAAATGGAAAAAGTGTAGAACAAGCAGTCGAAGATGATATTAAAATAGACCAAGTTATGATAGGAAGCTGTACAAATGGGAGAATCGAAGATTTACGCATCGCAGCCGAAATCATGAAAGGCAAAAAAGTAGCTAGACATACTCGTATGATAGTCACTCCTGCCACTCAAAAAATCTTTCTTCAAGCTCAAAAAGAGGGACTTATGGATATATTGATTGAAGCTGGTGCCGTGGTGAGTAACCCAACTTGTGGTGCATGTTTAGGTGGATATATGGGAATCTTAGGGGATGGTGAGCGATGTGTAGCTACTACAAACAGAAACTTTGTAGGAAGAATGGGTGCTAGAAGTAGTGAAATTTATCTAGCCAATTCAGCAGTGGCAGCTGCTAGTGCAATAGCAGGAAAGATAGTTGACCCAAGATAAATTTCTAAAAAATACCTTCAACATTAAGTAGTCTTTTTAGGCTACTTAACCACACCTAAAAAATTACATCTTATTAAAAAATAATCAAATAATATTTTCTAGCATTTTCTAAGGGAAAAAGTACTATCATTACTAGTTATTAAATTTAAAAGGAAAAGTTATGAATAAGACTTTAAAGTGTTCATTAGTGGTGTTGGCGTTGATTGGTTTTGTTGGTTGTGGAGAAAAAGGAGGAGACTCAAATAGTTCAAGTTCTCTTTCAAGTGCAGTCTCTAGTGCTGTGGGTGGAGGAAGTGACCCATTGATGGATAAAGCAAAAAAAGCAGGTTTACTACCTATCCCAGCAGATGAAAAAGAGTTAAATAAACTAATAGATAATCCAAAAAATCCTATTACAGCTGAAAAGATAGAACTTGGAAAAAAACTCTATTTTGACCCAAGACTTTCAAGAAGTAATCTTATTAGCTGTAATACTTGTCACAATTTAGCAACTGGTGGTGTTGATGGTGTTGAAGCTGCGATTGGTGATGGTTGGACTACGAATCCTCATCATTTAAATTCTCCAACTGTTTACAATTCTGTATTTAATAAGTCTCAATTTTGGGATGGAAGAAGTCCTCACTTAGAAGACCAAGCACAAGGACCAATCCAAGCAGGGCCAGAAATGGCAGCTCCAAAAGATTTGGTTGTTAAAAGAGTTACTTCCATTCCAGCCTATGTTGAAGAGTTCAAAAAAGCTTATGGGGATGATGTAAAAATAACCTTTGAAAAAATCACAGATACCATCGGACTCTTTGAAAGAACACTTGTTACTCCTTCAAAATTTGATGCGTTCTTAAACGGTAAAGCAGATGCTCTAAATGCAGATGAAAAAGCTGGTTTAACACTCTTTATTGATAAAGGTTGTACCGCATGTCACAATGGTATCGCTTTGGGTGGAGATATGCAAAATTTTGATGCAACAGGAAGTTATAAATATAAAGATGTAGGTGACTTTAAAGGAAATGCAGATAAAAAAGTTAAAGCTCCAACATTGAGAAATATCGAAGAGACAGCACCATATTATCATAATGGTAAAGTTTGGACACTCAAAGAAGCAATTCAACAAATGGGCAAAGTTCAACTTATGACAGAAATCAACGATGCAGACAATGCGAAAATTGAAGCATTCTTGAAAACTCTAACAGGAACAAAACCAGATATCAAATATCCAGTACTTCCAGCAAGTACCGCTACTACTCCTCAACCTATCGTTAAGTAGTTTTTGATTCTATTTTTTAGTGGAGCTTATTATAGCTCCACTTATTTTTTAAAATCTCTCAAATATAAATAATCATTGATTTAAAATCTTATATGTAGTATAATATGTAAAATAATACATAAGGGTATAAAATGGTCGCTTATAAAAAAAATGAAATCATATCTGCAAGTGATATCGCAAGGTCATTTAGTAGTATATTGAACTCAATAACTCAAAAAACAAGAGAAAAGATAGCTATATCTCGAAATAATAAACTCGAAGCGGTGATTATTGATATCAATGAATATGAAGCTCTCAAAGAGGCGATGGAGATATTGGAACACCAAGAAATCTATAATATAATTAACAATAGAGAGAATAGTAAAACTATTTCACACGATGAAATGTTAAAAAAGTTTGATATTGATAAAAATATCTTAATGGATTGAAATGTATAGTATTATTTATCATGAAGAGGTCGAAAATGATTTAAAAAAATTGGGTCACAATACTCTCATACAAGTATTTAAAAAGATAGAAAAAATTGCTTTAAATCCTTATATTGGGATAGATTTGGGAAATAAAGCAAATCTAAATCTATCTGGTTATAAAAAAATATATGTAGATAATAAACGAATTAGAATTGTTTATAAAATTATTGATGCAAAAATTCAAATTTTTATCATCGCTGTAGGAAAAAGAGAGGATATAGAAGTTTACAAAAAAGCATCACAAAGAGATGAAAAAAACTAAAGGCAAATGATGAAAGAAAAATTTTTAAACTATCCAATCACAAATACTCTAATACTTCTCAATATATTTATCTATCTATACATGGTTTTTGAGATAAAAAGTCTCTCTTTTGATACACAATATCTTTACAATATGGGTGCGATAAACGGAGAAGCAATTTTGAATCATGCTCAAATTTATCGAATTATCACAGGTATATTTTTACATGCAGGAGTTGACCACATAGCGATGAATATGCTCTCGTTGTGGATGATTGGATACTTGATAGAAGATGCTTTTGGAGCAAAAAATTATCTCATTATCTACTTTATCTCTGGAATCGTAGGTGCAATAAGTTCCATTTATATACAACCTTTTGCTATTGGTGTTGGAGCGAGTGGAGCAATTTTTGGTATTTTTGGAGCATTTGGAGGATACATCATAGCCAATCGGAACGAAATCTACGGAGCAACAAATCATCTCAAACAATTTGCTCTCATCATCGCCTTAAACTTAGGATTGGGTTTGATGATTCCAAATATTGATATGTCCGCTCACATAGGAGGTCTTCTCATAGGTTTTATAGGTGGGATTGCTTTAAGGGATTATTTTAAAATTTATATTATTGGAAGTTTTATTTTTATCGTTTGTTTTTATCTCTATGCAAAAAATAACCACCTCTCCATGCTAGAGGTAGTGATTTTTTAAAGTAAAAAAGTAGGTTTTTTTGTCACAATTATAAATAAATAAAAATACTAATTATTTTTTAAAAACCACTAAAAAAGTGGTTTAGTTCTTGTTAAATTCTATATCGATAGAGAGTGCTTCTAAATTATCTTGCTCCTCTTTTGTTATATTGATAGCTCTAATATCCACATATTTTCTAACAACATCAACAATTTCCCCCTTCATTTTATCCATAAAAGGGTAGCTAGTACTGGTTCTATCTGCCATAATAGCGATAGTTAGTCTATCTTTGGCAACAATAGCACTCTTCTTACCTTTAAACCAATCTAATATCATTTAAATATTCCTGCTAATTTTCTTAAGAATCCATCACTGTCAATCTCGATATCTTTCATCTCAACAGATTTACCACACATTCTATTGGATATCCTTTTGTAAGCATTTCCTGCCTCCGAAGTATTATCCAATATAATTGGGCGACCTTGATTTGAAGCATCTATAACCCTTTTGTCTTCTGGTATTTTTCCAAGTAGTTTAATATTTAAAATATCTAAGATATCTTTACTACTCAACATCTCGCCTTTTTGAACCATATTTGCTATTATTCTATTAATAATAAGATATTTAGCGACTTCTCCTCCCTCTTTAACTTTATGTGATTTTGAGTCTAAAATGCCAATTGCTCTGTCTGCATCACGAATAGATGAGACTTCAGGATTTACCACGATAATTGCAGCATCCGCAAACTCAATAGTATGTTCAAATCCACTCTCAATACCAGCAGGTGAGTCAAGAAGAACATATTCATACTGTTCTTTTAAATTTAAAATAAGCTTTTTTACTTTAGATGACTTCAAGACGGACTTATCTTTCGTTTGAGACGCAGCTAAAAAGAAAAAATTTTCATTGCTTTTACTTTTTATGACTGCTTGTGAAAGTGCCACCTCCTCATCCATAACATGAACCATATCATAAACTACTCTGTTTTCAAGTCCCAAAATCATATCAAGATTTCTTTGCCCTACATCAAAATCAACAACAATACACTTTTTACCATTCATGGCAATACCTAATCCTAAATTACCAGTAGCCGTTGTTTTTCCAACTCCACCCTTCCCACTAATAACTGCTATGACTATTCCCAACTTATATCCTTTCTTAACAATGGAGTAACAATTATCTCATTACCCACAAACTCTATACGGTTCAATTTCGCTTCAAGTAATTTATTATCTATCCCAACGCCATGAAATAAAACATTTGCCCTAGAAGTAGCTCCAAGCATCATAAAAGAGCCACTGCATTTGACTATTCCACTCACTTGCCCTGTAATTATTAGATTGCCACTTGTAATTATCGTTGCACCGCTATTGACGCGATTTAAAAGCAAAAGGTCTTTATCCGTCTTCATCTCTTGACCACTTCGAAGAAGTTTATCGCAAACTTCAAGATTGTTTTGCAATTTATCCGAAAGCTTCTCAAGCTCTTGCTCCATCATAAGTTGTCTAACCTTATCTTCGATTGTTGTGAGTTTTATCTCCTCTTCCAACGCTTTACGATTTCGCCCTTTTGGTAACTCCACATTATGTAAAAACGAAAGATTCATCTCTTTAAGATACTTCTCAATATTTTTACTCATCGCTCCATTAACAACAATTAGATGGTCTTTAAATATAGAGTGATTTGCATTGAAAAAATTTATAACCTGATTTTCATCCTCTATCGTTAGTTCAAAAACTTTTACTGAATATTGCCGACTCTGCACAAAGAACTCCAAATTTTTTATAACTAATAAGATTTTATCAACTTTTTTATATAAATTTCCTTTTTTTATGAAAAAATGTTATAAAAACATAATAGTAATAATAGTATAATGATAAAATGAAAAAGTTTATGTTAATAATATTCACAATTGGTCATTTTTCGGCATGTAGTGTAAAAAATATTGGTGCGATGCCAATACAATACAATGTACAAGATTCGATAGATGTCTTAGATCAAACGACCTTAATCTATGCTCAAAAAAATGGAGTTGGATTTTCAGAAATTTCAGATATGGCATACGATAGTCAAAATCAAAAACTCTATATGGTTGGAGATAAAGGAAATTTTTACACTTTTGACGCTGTTTTCAATGATTTTAAAATCCAAAAACTCTCATATCTCAACGCATACAAGATAAAAGGCGATAAAGATTGGTACGATTCGGAAGGATTGAGCTTTAATGATAAAGGAGAACTTATAATCTCATTTGAATCCACTCCGCAAATTAGTACCATAAGCAAAGAGGGAATGATACTCAAAAATTATGAATTGCCAAAATCTCTTATCTCAACAAAAGAGTATCAAAGTGCTAATGGAATGTTTGAAGCAGTTTGCTATCACTCACAATATGGCATTTTAACTTCAGTAGAGTATCCTTTAAAATCTAAACCAAAGGATATCCAAACCATTTATGCACTAGATGGCAAAGAGTGGAATTTTAAAGCGAGTACTTTTACAAACTCTGGAGTTACCGCTATGGAGGTTATGGATGATGGTAATATCTTAGTTGTTGAAAGGGCTTATAGTGGACTAAAAAATCCGATGGCAGTGACACTTAAAAAAGTTTTTTTAGATAAATGTGATGAAAAAAATATGTGTCAATCTAAAGTTTTAGGAGAATTTAACAGTTTTAGTGGAGATGGAGTAAATAACTATGAGGGGATAACGAAAGTTGGTAAAAACCGATATCTTCTTGTCTCAGATGATGCAAATAAATCGTTCGTGCATACACGACTTTTATATTTTAGCACCAAAGAGTAACATTATTTAAATTTATAACCTAAATTTAAAAGTTCAGCTTTTAATGCCTCTTGAACTTCACCTTGAAATTCAAGAGTATTCTCTTTTATCGTTCCACCTCGAGAGAGTCTCTTTTTTAAAGTAGATATAAGTTTTTCAAGCTCATCAATATTTAGAAAAAAAGGCTTAACGATAGTTACCACTTTGCCTTTTCGTTTTTCTTTTACAAAAATAAGCCTATGAGCATGAGGCTCTTTTATCTCATGCTCTAACTTTGTCTTCTCTAAAAGATTGTCGCTACTCCAACCTTCGTCAAATTTAGCTCCAATCTCAAAAAGATTTTTTTTCATTTTAAAACCTAAAGATTAGTCAACTTCAGCATCAATAATATCATCATCTTTTGCTTTTGATGCTGGTTTTTCATTTCCTGCACTTTTTGCATATACAGCTTCTGCCAATTTATGGCTTTTTTCTGTCAATGCTTTTATTTTCTCTTCAATTTGAGCTTTTGAAGCATTATCGTCTTTGATGATTCTTTCCAAATCGTCAATAGAGTTTTCGATACTTGCTTTTTCACCAGCATCAATATTTTCACCCATATCATTGATAGATTTTCGCGTTTGGTGAATCAATGCATCTGCTTGATTTCTAGCCATAACAATCTCTCTTCTCGCTTCATCCT
>SDAZ01000198.1 GCA_006212005.1 Sulfurovum sp.
TATCTTTGACATAATCAACGATTTGAGGAGTTGACATAATCCCTTCATTGTTAAAAGCACTATACGCTCGTAAAAGTTGAGCAAAATTGACAAACATCCCATATCCATAAGAGCTACCACCACTTGCCGTTATCTGGTCGAGTTGTTGGGCGGTTTTGATTCTTCCCACATTTTCAATCGAAAGGTCAATCCCGCTTTTTTTCGCCAAGCCCCATCTACTATAACCATTGAAAAGTTCAGCTCCAGAGTTTCTCCATGCAATCTTTGCAATCCCAATATTTGAAGAGTGCGTCAAAATCTCTTCAGGCGTGAGTGTCGTAAAGGCTTCATCATCTTTGATAATATACTTTTTATTTATCTCCATCACCCCACCCTCGACATCGATAGAGTCTTTAGTTGTGATTTTTTTATTTTCAAGTGCTATCGCCATCGTGATAGGCTTTATAACCGAACCTGGTTCATAAAGATATTCAGCAAAGTGCGGATTGAGTCGTTTAACATCTTTTTTTAGGATATGTTCAGGGTTAAATCTTGAAGTTGACGCTAAAGCCCGAATCTTACCAGTTTTACTCTCCATAACTCCAACCATTATCTCTTGTGCATCCAAACTATAAACTGCTTTATCAATAATCTCCTCGATGAGAAACTGAAAATTGACAGGAACATTAAGATACAAATCCATCCCATCAACCCTTTGAAGATAATTGCTATCACCGTCTCTCAACACTGTACCTAAAGCATCTTTTTTAGACTCAACAAAACCATTACTATATGGCTTGATATAAGGATTGTACGCTTTTTCTAAGCCTTTTTGTGCTTTTGGGATAAGATAATTTGAATTTTGTTGATGTTCATTTTGTGTATAACCAACCACAGGAGTTAAAACATTTTCATATGGATAACGCCTATTTTCACTTATCGCTATCACATCCAAACCAAAAACAAGATGGGGTTTCGTCTCATCAAGTGGTCGAAAAACTTTAAGTCCTTTGAGTTTAAAATTGAGTTCTTTGATTCGACTCGCTTGTGATGCACTAAGATTTTTAGATAAAGATATGCGTCCTCGAATCAACGCACCATTTTTATTTTGAAACCGCTCTAAAACTTCACTCTCTTTGATATCGCTATAAATGCTAAAAAGTTTCACAAAAAGCTCTTTTTTAGTTGGGTCGATACTAAGTGTATTTATCTGTGCTTCAAATTTTGGTTCACTAAAACTCAAAGTATATCCATCTTGTGAAATTATCTTACCTCGAATAGCTTTATCAACAATAGTACCATATCGATAACCAGTTTGGCGTTCACTAAACATAGTCGATGCAATACTGATAAGAAAAGTTACCAACAAGATGAGAATAACAATGAAAATAAGCAAAAGAAAGCCACTACGATATTTGATAATTTTATAAATTGAGTATTTATTGTTCATATTTTGATTTTTATGATAACCTATGATTTATTTTTTAAACTAATTTTACTATGTTTTTTAAAAAAATAGGATAGAATATCACTACAATATGGCGTAATTGCTAAAAAAATGTTAAAGAATAGAGATAAAAGAAAAAATGGACAGAATACTTTTCCTAGCAGTAATTTTTTTAATGACAATCGGTTTACTAATGAGTTACTCATTATCAAGCTATGTCACCACACTTTATAACCTTCCCTCGTATCACTTTTTGATTAGACAACTCTTCGCAGTTTGTGTCTGCATCTTTCTCATGGTTTACCTAAGCAGACTCGATGCCAATAGAGCTTTTAAGCCCATCATGATAGGTCTTTTTGGCTCGACACTTCTACTTTTACTCTTTATGCCCATCATGCCAGAGTCGATAGTTCCAACCATTGGTGGAGCAAATCGATGGATGAACTTAGGATTTATCTCCTTAGCTCCTGTTGAGTTTTATAAAGTCGGATTTGTTATGTTTATCTCATGGAGTTTGGTTAGAACAAGACTACCTAAAGGGATTCTCTCTTTTGGAGAGGAATTTACCGTTTTTATCCCCTATTTACTTGTTTTTATCTTGAGTATGATATTTATCGCCATATTTCAAAAAGATTTGGGTCAAACGATGCTTCTAGCCATTACTTTGAGTATTTTATTTTTATTGGTTGGAAGCAGTTTTAAATTTTTCTTCTCTCTTATCGGTATTAGTGGTATGTTTTTTATCATGCTTGTAATCATGCAACCCTACCGATTGGCACGGATAAAATCATGGTTAAGCTCTTTTAATACCGAAGC
>SDAZ01000199.1 GCA_006212005.1 Sulfurovum sp.
ATTAAGCAATATTAAAGGTTGGTTATCACTTTAGGCGATTTATGGATGCACACCCGTGCGACAAGAAGTCGCTCAATTTGATGTCGGTTAAGCATCGATAAAACATTCTGTTAGGTTTTCTTCCTAACTTCTAGTGCGATACTGGTAACGGTATGGTGCTAAGCAGAAGTGACAATGTTCAGGATTTTACTAATGTACACTTAAAATTCAAACTAGGAAAAATTAGATATGGCTAACTCAAGTGAACTGTTGTTTGAAGCTTCGTTAATCCAAAGCAGTGAAAGTACAATGATACACTGTGACCAAAGAGGTAATGGGATTGGGATGTAGAGTTTGGGTTTAACTCTACACACAGACAAAAATAATCCTCGGAGTATAGACAGAGCCTAAGTCTAAAGCTAAACGAATTGAGCGGAACTTGGTAAGCCCAATAGGTTGTTATTGTTAGGAGTTCATTTACTTATGATAATGACAAACTTTCTCGTAAGGGGAAGCGATAATCTAGTGGGTAGAGGATAATGGAAAAAGCGAATGGCATTTTGTAATGAAGTGCATAGGGGTTCAAACTTTGCCCCATATTGAAAGATAGCAGACTTCCTATGGTAGAGGTGTCAATGACATTAAAACAATAAACTTTGTAAAGATAGAAAGGTATAAAGTGATAGAGACTGATAAAAAAGTTATCACCCACATAGACTGGTTAGCCGTTGACTTTGATGTTGTAGTGCAATCAGTAAAGTTGTTGCAAAATCGAATTGTAAAAGCTAAATTAGCAGGTAGAAAAAGAATGGTAAAGAAACTCCAATCGCTACTTGTGAAATCTTTGAATGCTAGGATACTAGCAGTAAAAAGAGTGAGTGAAAATAAAGGTAAGAAAACTAGCGGTGTTGATGGAAAACTTCTTGATACAAACATAAAGAAAAGCAAATGTGTTGCTGATTTGAAGATAAAATTAGATGATTATAAAGCTATGCCACTCAAACGAATTGAAATTCGAAAAAAGAATGGTAAAACAAGACCTCTTGGAATTCCCACGATGTTTGATAGGAGCATTCAAGCTCTTTATAAACTAGCTCTCGAACCTATCGCTGAAATATTAGCAGACAAGAACTCTTACGGGTTTCGCCCAAAAAGAAGCACTCAAGACGCTATGAAACAAGTATGGTTACGGACAGTTAGGAAAACATCAGGGGAGTGGATTTTAGAAGCTGATATCAAAGGATGCTTTGACAATATAAGCCATCAATGGATTTATAACAATATCCCTCTTGATAATCGAATTCTAAAACAATGGCTCAAATCTGGGTTTATTAAAGATAATACTCTGTTTCCTACAGATGATGGAACTCCTCAAGGGGGAATTATATCCCCATTACTAGCTAATATGGTACTTGATGGGATTGAAGAGATTGTAGAGAGTTATCGGGCAAAAATCCAAAAGATGAAAAACGGTGTTATTTTATACCGTTATAGACTTCAGTTTAATTTCATCCGCTATGCGGATGATTTCATCATTACAGGAAATAGCCCAAAGCACCTGCGATTACTTCAAAAAGATATTGAGATATTTTTAGCTAAAAGAGGATTGGAACTATCAAAAGAGAAAACACATATTACCAATATTAGAGATGGATTTGATTTTCTAGGCTTTAATTTTAGGAAATATCCTGATGGTAAAGTGATAGTCAAACCCTCAAAAGATGGGATAGAAACTCTGAAATCTAAAATCAAAATGATATTCAAGAAATATCGTTCAGCTCCATTAGAACTCTTAATTAATGAACTCAACCCAATCATTAAAGGTTGGGGTTATTATTATAGATTTGTAAATTCAAAAGTTATCTTTTCAGAAATAGACAATTATATTTGGTATAAATCTGTAAACTGGGTCAAAAGGCTCCATCAAAGAAAAGGGATTTTGAAACATCTTAAAAAATATTTCAAACCTTTTTCTGAAACTCATAAGTCTGAAACTTTATCAACTGGAACAAAATCGCTTTTTAGATTATCTATTATTCCACTATTGGAACATATAAAGATAGTTTCATCAGCTAATCCATTTAATAAAGATGATGATATTTACTTCGCTAAGCGATATATTACCGCAAAACTTCGCAATAAATTTAGTTACTAATGCTTGAGCCGTATGCGGTGAAAGTCGCAAGTACGGTTCTTAGGGGAGGATGTCACTGTGAAGTGATGTTCTTACCCGACTATATAT
>SDAZ01000052.1 GCA_006212005.1 Sulfurovum sp.
TTTTGGCTGATGAGTTTGTTATCGATGAGATGGAGAGTCGTGATGTGCTGAAAAAGATTAGTAAAAAGATAAATGTTACACCTGCAAGAACTATATCGCTAGGAAGTATAGCTCCAAAAGAGGATGATGAGCAAAGTTCAAATCCCCCTGCTGTTACTTTTAAGGTCAATGAGATTAGACTCAATGGGGCTTATCCTGCTAGATACTTTCAGTTTGGGAATTAAATTTAAGGATAAAAAGTTATGTTTTTTATAGAAGTAGATAGTGAAATAAAATTAGCATTAACAATGCCAAAATATGCACAGGATATTTTTAAGTTGATTGATAGCAATAGAGATTTTTTGTCTCAATGGTTTCCGTGGGTAGAACATGTTAAAGAAGTTAAGGATACTGAAAAATTTATAAATACACGGCTAGAACATTTGCTTAATAATACGGCATTGCATACAACAATAATTTACAATAATAAAGTAGTTGGTTGTCTTGACTTTACGGTAATTGATGATTTTAATAAACGAGCAGGGATTGGTTATTGGCTTGATGAAGCTCATAATGGGAAAGGTATTATGAGTCGTGCTGTTTGGAAATTGATTTGTATTGGTTTTGAGGAGTATAAATTTGAAAAAATTTTTATTGATTGTGAAGTGATTAATTGTAGGAGTTGCAATCTTGCCAAGCGATTGGGTTTTACTCATGAGGGAGTATTGCGTAAACACTACAATATCAATGGGATTCAAAAGGATATGAATTTTTATGGTTTATTAAGAGAAGATTGGGATAGAAAGATGATTTAACCCATTTTTACTTAAAATCAATCTATTTAAATGTTACAAAACGAAACTAATTGACTTTTTAAAAAAGCTCCTAAATCAACAAGAAAGTTATCTTTTTTTATCATTTTAGATTATAAATTTGCAATTTTAATATTGTTATGAGTACCAAATACTCACTTTAGACTTTAATTTAATAAATAAACTCTATTTTTAATATTTTATCCCCAATGGTAACTCTTAAGGAATAGCGATTGTGATTTAGTTGATTCGATTGGTAACAAAAAGCATTCTTAATCATAGAATTTAAGATTATTCAAAACTTCATTATCTAAAGTAAGATATTCTACTCACAGTGATTTCATAAACTTTCACTTAAAAATATTCATAATAAGGGGAAAAAATGACAGCAATGAAAGCTCCTGAAAATACACCTGTTTGGGTAGATGAGAGCAGATGCAAGGCATGTGATATGTGTGTTGCAGTATGTCCAGCTGGTGTATTGGCAATGAGACAAGAACCGACTTCAACTTTGGGTTCGATGGTAGAAATAGTCGCATTAAATGACTGTATAGGGTGTAACGAGTGTGAACTTGCATGTCCAGATTTCGCAATTTATGTGGCTGATAACAAAGATTTCAAATTTGCAAAATTAACAGAACAATCAAAAGCACGGTCTAAAGCAATTATTGAAAATAAATATAGAGTCTTAGGTTAAGGAGATTATATGAGTACAAGAGAGATTATTTCGACAGGAAATGACCTAGCTGCAATCGCTTCGGTTGATGCGGGTTGTATGTTTTTTGGTGGTTATCCGATAACTCCATCAAGTGAAGTTATGCACACTATTTCAGACCTTTTACCAAAAGTTGGTGGGGCTGCGATTCAGATGGAAGATGAGATAGCTGGTGTTGCTGCTGCTATCGGTGCTTCTATGAGTGGTGTTCGTTCACTTACTGCGACTTCAGGGCCTGGGATTTCTTTGAAAGCTGAAAATTTAGGTTTGGCTCAAATGGCTGAAGTTCCTTTAGTTGTTGTCAATGTTATGAGAGGTGGTCCTTCAACTGGTTTACCAACTCGTGTTTCTCAAGGTGATGTTGCTCAAGCGAAAAATCCATCTCATGGGGATTACAAATCAATTACTTTGTGTGCAGGAAGTTTGGCAGAGTGTTATACTGAAACAGTTAGAGCGTTTAACTTAGCTGATAGATTTATGCAACCTGTATTTGTGTTACTAGATGAAACTTTAGGACATATGCACGGAAAAGCAGTTCTTCCAACAGTTGAAGAGGTAAAAGCTGGAATCAAGCTTAGAAAAACATTTGATGGACCTGCTGAAGAGTATCATCCGTATGGTGTTGAGCAAGATGAAGGAGCAGTCCTAAATCCAATGTTTACAGGTTACAGATACCACTTTACAGGTCTTCATCATGATAAAAACGGTTTCCCAACAGAAGAAATCGAAACTTGTAGAAAACTTATCGAAAGATTATTCCACAAAGTTGAAGCACATCAAGATGAGATAGATTCTTATGAAGAGTATATGCTTGACGATGCTGAGATTATGATTGTTGCTTATGGTTCGGTTTCTCTTGCTGCAAAAGAGTCGATTCGTCATTTAAGAGCTGAAGGAATTAAAGCTGGATTATTTAGACCTATTACACTTTGGCCAAGTCCTGTTGAAGCTATCAAAAAACATACAGACAGAATCAAAAAAGTTTTATGTGTTGAGTTAAATATCGGTCAATATCATAGCGAAGTTCAAAGAGCTGCTGGAAGACTTGACATTGATGGTCTATTTAAAGTTAACGGAAGACCTTTATCTCCGTATGAAATTGTAAATAAAGTAAAGGAGCTATAAGATGGCATTTAATTACGATAGTTATTTAAGAGTAGAGAAGATGCCAACACTTTGGTGTTGGGGTTGTGGAGATGGTGTTATCTTAAAAGCATTCATCAGAGCTGTTGACAAGTTAGGTTGGAGTAAAGATGATGTATGTTTGGTTTCTGGTATTGGATGTAGTGGAAGATTTTCATCTTATACAGACTTCAATACAGTACACACAACTCACGGAAGAACGATAGCATTTGCAACAGGTGTTAAACTTGCCAACCCTACAAAACATGTTGTTTGTGTTGCTGGTGATGGTGATGCGTTGGCAATCGGTGGTAACCATACGATTCACGGATGTAGAAGAAACATAGATATATCATTGATTCTTATCAATAACTTTATCTACGGTTTGACAAATTCTCAAACTTCCCCAACAACGCCTCAAGGTATGTGGACAGTTTCTCAAAAAGCTGGAAATATAGACCCAACATTTGACGGTTGTAAATTGGCAATCGCTGCGGGTGCTAGTTTTGTTGCTAGAGAAAATGTTACAGAGCCTAGAAAACTTGAAAAAGTGATATTGGAAGGTTTGAAACATAGAGGTTTTAGTTTTATTGAAGCTCTTTCAAACTGCCATATCAACCTTGGTAGAAAAAATAAGATGAACTCTGCTATGGAAAATCTTGATTGGATTGATAGCATCACAGTTTCTAAAGCAAAATACGACAAAATGAGTGATGAAGAGAGATTGAATCTTCTTCCAACTGGTATTTTACATCAAGATAATGAAGCTGCTGAGTACTGTGATATGTATGAAGAGATTAAAAAAGTTCACCAAAAACAGAGAAAAGTTATCACTCAAGATGACTTTGCTAAAAAAATATAAGGAGATACACAATGGCTAGAACATTAATGAGATTTACAGGTGTTGGTGGACAGGGTGTTCTTCTTGCTGGTGAGATTTTTGCGGCAGCTAAGATAAAAACAGGTGGTCATGGACTTAAAACAGCAACTTACACTTCTCAAGTTAGAGGTGGTGCTACAGTTGTTGATATTACGCTTGACGATGATGAGATTTTTTACCCTTACGCAAATGATGGTGAGATAGATTTTATGCTTTCAGTTGCACAAGTAAGTTACAACTCATTTAAAGGTGGGGTTAGTGAAGGTGGTACGATTGTTGTTGAGCCAAACCTTGTTCACCCAACTGATGAAGATAGAAAAAGATGGAATATCGTTGAGATACCTATTATTACTATCGCAAAAGAGGAAGTTGGAAATGTTATTACTCAATCGGTTGTAGCACTTGCGATTGCAAATACTTATATGAGTGCGATTGATAAAGAAGTATTGGTTTCAACAATGCTTAGCAAAGTTCCAGCAAAAGTTCATGAGCTAAATCTTAAAGCTTATGAGCTTGGTGAAAAATACGCTAAAGAGTCAATGGCTAAATAGTTTGTTATTTTGTAGGGGTTCAAAATATTGAATCCTTACGGCTTTTATTTCTATAATGTTACCAATATATACATATAAAATCATATGAATACTCCAATGAGTAATAAAGAAACAAAAATAGATTCTCCTCTTCTCAAAAAAACTTTTTTAAATATTTCTACTAAAATAAAATAGTAAAATATGAGTACAAATTTCTCAAATTATTTACAAGGAATAAAAATGTCCACATTACCAAAAATTGTATGGTCAAAAATCGACGAAGCACCAGCATTGGCAACATACTCACTGTTACCAATCGTAAATGCGTTTACTTCATCAGCAGGAGTAGAAGTTACACTTAGCGATATTTCTTTAGCAGGTCGTGTAATTGCTACATTCAATGACCTTTTAACTCCAGAGCAACAAATCACAGATGATTTGGCAAAGTTAGGTGAATTGGTTCAAAAATCAGAGTGTAACATTATCAAGTTACCAAACATCTCAGCTTCTGTTCCACAACTAAAAGCGTGTATTGCTGAACTTCAATCTCAAGGTTATGCAATCCCAGAATTTCCAGAAGACCCACAAACAGATGAAGAAAAAGCTTTAAAAGAAAAATTTTCTGCGTGTTTAGGAAGTGCGGTTAACCCTGTTCTTAGAGAAGGAAATAGTGATAGAAGAGCAGCGGTGGCTGTTAAAAATTTTGCAAAGAAAAATCCTCATAAACTTAGAGCATTTAGCGAAAATTCTAAATCGTATGTTGCACACATGGATGCGAATGATTTTTATGGTAATGAGCAATCAGTTATCAAAAATGGTGACGGTAAAGTAAGAATCGAGCTTAATGGCAAACTTCTTAAAGAGATTGATGCATTTGATAAAGAGATTTTAGATGGTACATTTATGTCAGCATCAGCACTTAGAGCATTTTTTGCTAAAACACTAGAAGATGCACAAGCAAATGGTGTTCTGTGGTCAGTTCACTTAAAAGCTACGATGATGAAAGTAAGTGACCCTATTATGTTTGGTCATGCTGTTGAAGTTTTCTTTAAAGATGTATTTGAAAAATATGCAGAAGATTTTAAAGCGATTGGTTTCAATGCAAATTTGGGTCTTGGAGATTTATATAAAAAATTGACAAAACTTCCAACTGATAAAAGAGAAGAGATAGAAAATGCTATCATGGCAACTTACGAAGTTCAACCAAATATGGCAATGGTAGATAGCGATAAAGGTATTACAAATCTACACGCTTCAAACGATATTATCATAGATGCTTCTATGCCAGTTGTGGTTAGAGATGGTGGTAAGATGTGGAATAGATTTGGCAAAGTAGAAGAGTGTGTATCGGTTATTCCAGATAGATGTTATGCTACTATGTATAAAGAAGTTGTAGCTGATTGTGTGGAAAATGGGCAATTTGATGTTACAACGATGGGTAATGTTGCCAATGTTGGGCTTATGGCTCAAAAAGCTGAAGAGTATGGCTCACATCCAACAACTTTTGAACTTGCCCAAGATGGTGTTGTAAAAGTTCTTGATAGTGATGGAAGTGAGTTAATGAGCTTTGATGTTGCGAAAGGTGACATTTGGAGAATGAGTAGAGCTAAAGATATTCCGATTCAAGACTGGGTAAGATTGGCTGTTGAGAGAGCTAGACTTACAGGAAGCCCAACAGTATTTTGGTTAGATGAAAACAGATCGCATGATGCAAATATGATTAAAAAAGTAAATGAGTATCTTGCAAATCACGATACAAATGGCTTAACAATCGAAATCTTAGCTCCACAAGAGGCGATGGCATATAGCTTAAAAAGAGTAAGAGCAGGTGAGGATACTATCTCTGTTACAGGAAATGTTTTAAGAGATTATTTAACTGACCTTTTCCCAATCCTAGAGCTTGGAACAAGTGCAAAAATGCTTTCAATCGTTCCTCTTTTAGCAGGTGGGGGTGTATTTGAAACAGGTGCTGGTGGTTCTGCTCCTAAACATGTTGAGCAGTTCTTAAAAGAGGGTCACTTAAGATGGGATAGTTTGGGTGAGTTTTTGGCTCTTGCTGAATCACTTAGAATGATAGCAAACCAAAGTGGTGATGCAAAAGTTCAAGCTCTTGTTGATGCTCTTGATGTGGCAAATGCGGGTTATCTTGACAATGATAAATCACCATCAAGAAGTGCAGGAGAGCCTGATAATAAAGCATCTCATTTCTTTGTGGCTCAATATTGGGCTGATGCGTTGGCAAATGGAAGTAATGAAGAACTTGCTACTAAATTTGCTCCAATAGCCCAAGCGTTGAAAATAAATGAAAGTGAGATTATCGAAGAGTTATTGGCTGTTGAAGGCAAAGCTCAAGATATTGGTGGGTATTATCATCCTTGTGAAGCTAAAGTAATTTCTGCGATGAGACCATCTTCAACACTTAATGCTATTATAGATAGTATTTAAGCTATTATGGGTACTGTATCATACTATTTGGTGCAGTGTCCATTTTCTTTCAAAAAAGTAACATTAAATCGTTAAACTTATTTTATTATATACGATATGCTTATGTAAAATAGTAACAATGGTGTAGTCAACATATTGAGTCTATTTTGAGTTTAGAGTTTTTTTGCTATACTCTTGCTATTATTGGGGAGAATATATTATATCGATTTTAGGATTGATATACTATATTTTGTTTTTCAAAAAACTACAAAAAGGAATAATATGAGGGGTAAAAAAGTTACTATTATAGGTGCTGGTAATGTTGGTTCAACAGTAGCCTATATATTAGCGATGAATGGTGCGTGTCACGAGGTTGTGTTAAAAGATAGAAATGTTGAGACCGCAAAGGGTAAAGCTCTTGATATGAGTCAAGCAGCAAATGCAGCTAGAATGCACACGATTGTTTATGCAGCTCAAAAACCAGAAGATATAACAGGAAGTGATGTTGTTGTTATCACCGCAGGAAGCCCACGATTACCAGGTATGAGTAGAGATGACCTTTTGATGATAAATGCAGAAATCACAAAAGAGGTTATTCAAGATGTGAAGATTCATGCCCCAGATAGCGTTATTATCATGGTTTCAAATCCTCTTGATGTTACGACTTATGTTGCATTAAAAGAGAGTGGTTTTCCTAGAGAGAGAGTTTTAGGTATGGCTGGAATTCTTGATAGTGCTAGAATGGCTCATTTTATTTTTGAAAAGATTGGTTACGGAGCAGGGCAGATAAGAGCTTCGGTTATGGGTGGTCATGGTGATGATATGGTTCCATTACCAAAATTTTCAACAGTTGCGGGTGTTCCTTTAACAGACCTTTTAACAGAAGAGGAGATTTTGGAGATTGTTGATAGAACTAAGCACGGCGGTGCTGAGATAGTTGGATATCTTAAAACTGGTTCAGCTTATTATGCACCTGCTAAATCAACAGCGATGATGGTAGAGGCGATACTTAAAGATACAAAACAGATACAACCGTGTGCTATCCTTCTTGATGGTGAGTATGGTCACAGAGATGTTGTTTCAGGTGTTCCAATGGTTTTGGGTGCTGGTGGTTGTGAAAAGATATTTGAAGTAACGCTCAATCTTGGACAAAAAAGAAACTTTGCAAAAAGTGTTGAATCTGTAAAAAGTATGATTAGAGTTTTAGAAGAGAAAAATTTTTTTAATTAGGTGTGCGAAATGAGAGAGATAGAGTTCGATGAGGTCGTAAAAGCGGTTAGAAATATCATAGTTCATTGTGGAACAGATTTGCCACAAGATGCTTATGATGCCCTTTCCAAAGCTATGGAAGAGGAGAAGTCTGAAGTGAGCAGAGAGGTTTTGCGACAGATTTTGGAAAATGCAGATATCGCAAAATCTGAAAAGCGACCGCTTTGTCAAGATACAGGACTTGCTGTATTTTTTGTAAAAGTTGGTGATGAGGTTAAAGTTAAGGGTGGACTCTTAAGAGATGCTATCAATGAGGGTACAAAGCAAGGTTATACCGATGCTTATCTAAGAGCGAGTACCTGTGAACCTTTCTCAAGAGCAAATCTAAAAGATAAGATAGGGTACAATTTACCAGCGATTATCCATTTTGATATCGTGGCAGGAGATAAGATAGATATTGAGTATGCTGCTAAGGGTGGTGGAAGTGAAAATGTAAGCCGTGCGACGGTTCTTCCTCCTGCTGCTGGAAAAGAGGGTGTTTTAAAATATGTTAAAGAGGTGATAAGTCAAGCAGGCCCAAATCCATGTCCTCCTATTACTGTGGGCGTAGGTATCGGTGGAACTTTTGAAAAGGCTGCGATTAGCTCGAAACATGCACTTTTTAGAGAGTTAGGAAGTGTCAATCCAGACCCTGAAATGGCTGAACTTGAAGCTCTTATGATGATAGAGATAAATAAATTGGGTATTGGTGCGATGGGAATGGGTGGTATCAAAACGGCTCTTGGTGTTCATATCGAAGCAAATCCATGTCACATCGCCTCTTTGCCTGTCTCGGTTAATGTTCAGTGTCATTCATCACGACATACACATATAGTTATTTAAGGAGCAACGATGTCTAAAACATATTATCTAAGTACACCTCTAACAAGTGAAGATACAAAACAGTTACGAAGTGGTGATATCGTTTATCTTAGTGGGGTTATCTATACAGCAAGAGATGCAGCACACAAAAGATTGGTTGAGTTGCTCGAATCTGGTGCTAAGTTTCCATTTCCGATAGAAGGTTCAATTGTCTATTTCGTAGGGCCAACGCCTCCAAAACCAAACGAACCGATAGGAAGTGCAGGGCCAACGACAAGTTATAGAATGGATAGTTACTCTCCAACTATGCTTAAATTTGGTTCAAAAGGTATGATAGGTAAAGGTAAACGAAACGCCGATGTTATCAATGCTTGTAAAGAGTATGATGGTATCTATTTTGGTGCAACTGGTGGAGCTGGAGCTTTGCTAGGTAAAAGAATCAAATCAGCGGAAATCATCGCTTATCCAGAGTTAGGCCCTGAGGCTGTGAGACGATTGGAAGTTGAGAATTTTCCTGTGACGGTTATCAATGATACTTATGGAGCTGATTATTATCAAATGGGTAGAGAGCAGTACGAAGTCAAGGATTAGTTTTTAAAAACTTCCATTCAACTTTATGTTATAATTTTCTAAAAAAGTTACTTAGGAGTTGATATGGAAAGTGTGACGATGTTGTATTTTTTATCTTTAGTTATTTTTATCGTGGGGTTTTCATGGCAATGGCAAAAAAAAGTAAGTGATATTCGGCTTAAGTATATTAAAAATTATAAATTTAATGGTGCGATACTCAAACGCTTTCATGAAAAAAATCCTTATCTTAACTCCAAAGATATTAAACTTGTGACTCAAGCTATGAGGGACTATTTTATCATTACTCATAATGCTAAAGGTAAGATGGTGGCGATGCCTTCAGAAGTTGTAGATGAATTTTGGCATACATTTATCCTATTTACAAAAGAGTATCAAATTTTTTGTGAGCAATCTTTTGGAAAATTTCTTCACCATACACCAACCGAAGTGATGAAGAGTTCCACCATAGCCTTTGATGGTATGAAATTGGCGTGGCGACTCTCTTGTGAACTTGAAAAAATTGACTTTAAAAGTCCCCTAGAACTTCCATTTTTATTTGCGATTGATGAAATATTAAATGTACCAAATGGACGAAAATATACGCTTGATTGTTCGCATTCCAATAATTATGACAATGGTACTTCTATGGGATATTGTGTGAGCGATTTGAGTAGTGGTTATGGTGACTTATCAGATAGTGGTTCGTCTGATGATAGTAACTCTTCTTGTGGTGGAGGTTGTGGAGGAGGTTGTGGAGGAGGTTGTGGAGGAGATTGAAGTCTCCATTTTAAATTACCCACAAAATCCACACAGTACCGATGGTTAAAAAAATAAAAGTATTGAGAAGGGTAATAATACCTCCAAATTTGTAAACCTCATTTGGTGTAATGTATCCACTACCGATATAAATCACATTTGCCGATGAGCCTTGAGGCGTTAAGATAGCGTTAAAATTGGTTGCATACAAAAGCATTAATGCCATTAACTCTCCATCAACTCCAAATCGAATACCAACTTCTAAAAAGATACTAAAAAGTGCCAACATATGAGCTGTTTGAGAGACAAAAAAGTAGTGAATAAGTACATAAGCAACAACCAAAATAAGATAAACCATTTGCCAACTCTGCCCACCAACACCACCAGCGATAATCTCTCCTAACCATGCCATAAAACCAAATTTACCAAGATAAACACTCAATGTATAAAGAATCGCAAACCATACCAAAATCTCCAATGCACCACCTTCCTCTTTTAGATTGTTTAAGGTAAAAATATTGCTCACCATTAACATCGCCAAGCCAAAAAGAGCCACAATTGTCTTATCCAATCCCCATGCCTCTGACATAATCCACAAAAAAAGGATAGAGATAAAGATGATAGACATAATCCACTCATTTTTACTAAATTTTCCCATCTTTTCGAGTTCCCTCTTCGCTATGATAGGAGCATTTGGAGTTTTTTTGATTTGTGGAGGGAAGATAATATATAGCACCAAAGGGATGAGGATAAAAAGCACCAAAACGGGAAATATCGCCCCTAAAACCCACATACCATAATCAATATTTACACCCATTTTTTTGGCTATCGCTACACCTGTTGGGTTTGCTGCCATCGCTGTAAGCCAAAGGCTAGAAGAGAGTGTAAGCCCTGCCATCGAGGAGAACATCAAAAATGAGCCTATTTTTTTGTGTGTACCATCTTCTACTTTTGAGTTAGAGTCTATACAAAGAGCGTTGAGAATTGGAAATAAGATGCCACTTCGTGCTGTATTGCTAGGAAATGCTGGAGCGATGAGGATATCAGTCAACATCGTTGAGTAGGCAAGTCCTAAAGTCGATGAGCCAAAGCGTTTGATAATCATAAAAGCAACTCTTTTACCTAGTCCTGAATTGATAACCCCTTTTGCCAATAAAAAAGCAACCACGATAAGAAGTATAAAACTCTCACTAAAGCCACTAAAAGCCTCTTTTGGAGTGAGTGTTTGTGTAAAAACGGCAATGCTAAGAGCGATGATGGAAGCTACAAAGATGGGAAGTGCATCTACTATAACAAAGCCGATGGTTGTGATAAAGATGGCGAAGAGATGCCACGCTTGAGGGGTTAAACCAATTGGTGTGGGAGCAAACCAAATCAAAAGACCTAAAGAGAAAATAAGTAATCGTTTAATACTTAAAGCAGACATAAAACGCCTTTTTTTAGGAGGATTATAGCGTATTTGATATGAGTTGAGTGAACTATTAAGCTACTAAAGAGTACCATTTGTAAGAATATTTTTAAATGGAGTTTTTATGTGGCATGATATATGGAATATTTTAACGAATATCTCGTTATTTGGTGAAGTTATTTTATTTGTAGGTATTTTTATTTTAGCTGTATATCTTTCGTTTTCAAGTCAAAGACATGAGAAGTTGTTCAAGATATTAGTCTGGGGTGTGGTGATTTTATTTTTAAACTTTATGAGCTGTTCGTATCTCATAGGTCATCAATTTGGGGCATGGGATACACTTGAAGTGAGATGACCATTCACACTATTCTTGACATCTTAGCACTTCTTGCAGGAGTTGGTATCTCCAAACTTATTAAACCTCAAACGCCATTTATCAGTGATGAAGATTTACGCTATCGTTATTATATAGTTTTAA
>SDAZ01000200.1 GCA_006212005.1 Sulfurovum sp.
TTTATCTCAATATCACAGAAGTATCAAACAAAAAAAACATCTCACATATCACTATCGAAAATAAAAAAATTTATGGTGTTTATCTCCTTGCGTTTATCGTAATGTTGCTCTTTTTTGTACTTCCAACACAATTTCCATTTATGCTTATCAACCAATTTCACGCCAACGGTAAACTTACAGCTCTCATCATCTCTAGTGCATTTGTAGCCAATGCTATTGGAGCGATAAGTTTTCGCTATCTGGTTAAAACAATGCCTTTTTATCAGATATATCTATTGGGATTGTCCTCAATGGCGATGGGAATGTTCGGGATAGGTCAAGTTCAAAGTGTAGAGTACTTTTTTTTAACAGCTCCGATTATAGGATTTAGTGGTGGATTATTGATGAGCAATATCACCACTTGGATGTTATCGTTCACAGATGAGCAAAATCGTATCAAAGCATCATCTTATCTTACCAGTGCATTATTTTTAGGGCAATTTTTTTCACCTGTTTTCTCTTATCCACTTGTGATGAAACTTGGTGTGCAAAGTTTTTTTGAGATGTTGGGTATTGGTATTTTACTATGTGTGGTTAGTGCTGTGGTTCTCGTAAAAATAAAGAGCTAAACATTAAAAAAACATATCATAAATTATTTATATCTTTTTTATTATAAAAATATATGTTTAGATTTAAAATAAATCATAAATTGTGAATAAATAGTACATTTTTTAAATAAAATCACATTTTTGTCACAATTTAACTATTTTAAAAGATTTTTATAATTTTATTATTATTTAATTTTTAAAGTGCTACTATGAAATTTCTAATGATTTTTTATAAAAAAGGTTCAAAATGATGAAAAAAGTACAAAAAACTCAACTGATTTTAACTTTATCTGTTGTTGCAAGTGCTGTTATTTTAAATGGATGTGGAGAAGATACAACCAAAACTTCTGAATATTATGTTTCTCCTCTTCAAACACAAAGTGTTCATGCGGATAGTATAGATTTGGGTACTGGCATACTTCATAAATCTGACTCAGACATAAGTTCTTCAAAAAGTTTACTTTCGGTTGCAAGAAATTATAGCAGTTTAACGGATGAAAATCAATCTTTCGGTTCATGGAACTTGGGTTATAACTCAAAAGTAGATAAAATTCTCAATTATCAACATCAAAAAAATGCTTCAAAACTTTACAATACTCAAAAAGAGGCGTGTGAAGAGGGTTGGGATGATATCGATGAGAGTGCATTTTTGGGCAAACTTGATGGTGCTGATGCGATTTATAATAGCTCAAATGGATTATGCGATATCTATCAAGATGATGAGATTGTGGCTTCTATGCCAACAATGAACAAGACAAAAAAGATAAATCCAAAGATTCATACGATAACAAGAGCGGATGGTTCGACTCTTGCATTTATCGAAAAAAATGCCAAATGGTTTAGCTTGACCAAAGAACCATATCAATTTAGTGTAAGTGCCGATGGCTTTGAACTAAAAAATCCTGACGGTTCGATTGAGACTTACGACAAAAATGGTTTGATAAAATCGCTCAAATCGGAAGCTCAAACGCTATCTTTTGGCTACAATGGCACAAAATTGACCTCTATAACCGATAGTTTTGGGCAAACTATTTCATTTACTTATACAAATGATGTCATAACAGAGGCTAAAAGTTTTGATAACACAAAAACTCTTTACGAATACGATAACAATAAAAACCTCATAGCTGTGGTATATGCTGATGGGTCGAAAAGCAGTTACGAGTATGATGCGAAGCAACGGCTAACGAGTATAAAAGATAATGCGGGAGTTATCGTGGCAAGTTATATTTACGACAATGACGGCAAAGTCATCTCAACTTCCAAAGCCAAAGGAAGCGATAAAACCGAGATTTCGTATAGTGATGATGAGACGATTGTCAAAAAAAGTAGCGGAGAGAGTCGATATCAATTTTTGGTTTTGAACTCACTTTTAAAACCTATTTCACTTACCACCGATGAGGGCGTTGAGCGTTACGAGTACGATAGTCACGGGTATCTAAAGCAAGTGGTGGACAAACTCGGTAATATCAGCAAAACGACATTTGATGAAAATGGGTTGTTGGTTGAGCAGGTGAGCAATGTCGGGAGCAAAGAGGAAAAAACCACGCTTTCGAGTTACGATACAAATCTGAGAAAACCTCTTCGGGTGCTTGAAAATGGG
>SDAZ01000006.1 GCA_006212005.1 Sulfurovum sp.
AATATCATTGGATAAACATCTCTGATTATGCTTCGACCTTTACATTAGAAAGTTATATTAATAAAATTTTAAAGAATTATGGTAAGGATGATTTTTTTGAAATTAAATTTAGGTAGGTACTTATAGTGCTATTTTGATAATAAATAGTTTTTAATCGCTCATATTGCTCTTGCAATCTTTTTTTGTCTCTTTGGCTATCGCTTTTTTTTATCTTAGTAAGAAGTGTTTTTATATTTGATAGATTCTCTAAATCCTCAAAAGAGATATCTTCTTTAAAATCGCTTGAAACATCCCTCATCCATGCTTCAAGCGAACCGATAAAATATATCTTTGAGAGTTTAGATACTTCTACAAATTTTTCAAGATTCATCTTGCTTGATTTTTTTCTCAAGTTGCTCTATCTTTTGCATTAAAATTTGATTTTGGATTTCCAATTTTTCTAACAATTTATACTCTTGACTTACAATTTTGCCGTCTTCTATCTTATGTTCAGCGTTAAGCGTATCCAATATAATACCTATAATCATATTTAAAAAGGTAAAAGTTGTCAAAAAGATAAACGAAAGATAGTAAATCCAACTTAGTGAATGAATCTCCATCGACTCATGCATAATCTCTGTCCAACCATCAGAAGTCATGATTCCAAAGAGTGCTAAAAGAGCTGTACCTACATTATCCCAAATCCCAGACTTTGCACCTTCAAAAAAAACAATACCTACAATCGCATAAATATAAAAAATGATAAACATCAAAATCATAACAAAACTTATCGACTTTGCGGATTTGAAAAGTGCATTTATGATAATTTTTAACTCTGGTAATATCGTAATGATTCGCAGGATTCTAAAGATTCTAAGGAGTCGTGCCACCGCTGAATTATTACCATCAATAGGTATAAGACTAAGAGCCACTACAACAAAATCAAAAATATTCCATCCATCTTTAAAAAAATTTAACGGTTTTTCATACGAAGCAATCCTAAGAAGTATCTCAATAATAAAAACAATAGAGATAAAAGTATCTAAAGTGATAAGAATTTCGAGATAAATAGGGTCAATCTTAAAAGTATGAATACCGATAAGAAGGGCAGAAAATATGATAATACCCATCATAAATAGTTCAAAATATCTATTACGAACAAGTGGTTGAAGTTGTAAATGAAGTTTTTTAGCGTTTTGCATGATTTTTCTCTTTTGAGTCAAAATAAGGGTGTGATATTATCATATTTTATTTAAATAAGGGTTCAAAACTTTGAACCCAAACAGCTATTTCATCCCAAACGGATTGAGTCCACCAAACATACCCATCGCTTGAGATTTTTTATTGTCCTCTACCATCTTATTAACATCATTCATTGCAGAAATCAAAAGTATCTGAAGTGACTCTTTATCACTAAGAAGTTCATCATCTATCGAAATATCGATAATCTCACCAGCACCATTGGCACTCACACTCACAAGTCCACCACCACTTTTTGTTTTTAAGATGACGCCTTTACTCTTATCTTCAAGCTCTTTTGCTTTATTTTGCATATCTTGCAACATTGTATTCATTTTATTGAAATCTAAACCATCAAACATAATTTTACTCTAACCCTTCGTAACACTCAACAATATTGTTATCTTCGTCAACTATAACAACTTTTGGCTTATAACTATCCGCCTCTTCAAAACTCATAGAAGCATAAGCTATAATAATAATCTTATCTCCAACATGCACTTTTCGAGCAGCCGCACCGTTGAGACAGATATCTCTTGAGCCTCTTTTGCCTGATATCACATAAGTCGAAAATCTTTCGCCATTATTCACATCGACAATATCAACTTTTTGACCTATTCTCATCCCAGATGCCTCGATAAGTTCGGTATCAATAGTGATAGAACCTACATAATTTAAATTGGCATCGCTAACTGTCGCTCTATGAATTTTGCCTTGGAGCATGGTAATATTCATTAATCGTACCCTTTTGTAAACTTTTTATAAGTGGTATTATATCATTTGATGTTTAGAAGATTGAAATTTTTTAGATTAGTTTAAAATTTAAATTCACAATGACGCACTTTATGAACTCAATTTATTTTGGGTAACCACAAGGGTCACCCCTACAAATACTATCTAGCAACTCTTGATGGTTCGATTGGCTCACCCCACATACTCTCATCAATAACATATTCAGTTACAACTTTCCCACCAATAATATGCTCTTCAATGATTCTATCAATCTTTACTTTTGTAAGATTAACATACATCGTATGGCTAGGCTCTACCAAAATCACAGGTCCTTGTTGACAGCGACCTAAACAACTTGTTTGAATCGGTTGAACCGTCCCAATAATACCTTTTTGCATCAAAACTTGTGTTAAATATCCAAAAAGTTGAAGTGATTCTGGGTTATTTTGACTAACACAACTAGGTTTTGGCATCCCTGCTGGAGCTGATTGTTGGCACTTAAATATATAAAATGCTGGTTGTGGTATTCCCATCATAAATGTAATCCTTAGAGTAAATTTTAATTAGGAGTATTTTACTCTTATTTGATTAAATTTGACTTAGAGAAGAAATAATTTTAAGCCGTAGGGTGCATTTAAATGCACCTTGAACGGATTTTTTATACTAAATAAGATGTTTAGCTTTTGTTACATGGTATTTTAAACCAACCTCTTTAGGCGTACAACCTAAAGCCAAGGCTACCATTTGAGGTAAATGAAGGATAGGAATATCAATATCTCTTCCCAACATCTTACCAGCACTCTCTTGCTTAATATCCATGTTTAAATGACAAAGTGGACAAGGTGTAACCACCATATCTGCTCCATTGTCTATGGCATCCACCAACGCATTACCTGTCAAACGGTTACTTGTTTCTGGTGCTTGTAAATCGACATGAAATCCACAACATTTATTTTTACTCGCATAATCTACACTTTTACCCTCTAACGCCTCAATAAGTCTATCAAGAGAGTTTGGAGCGTATGGATTTTCACCACCATTACTATGATGTTGAAGATGAGATGGACGGATATTGTGACATCCATAAAATGGTGCGATATTAAAATGACTCAATGGCTTTTCAACTTTTGAGGCAATCGCTTCAACACCATAATCATCAACTAAAGCGTACAAAAAGTGTTTAATCTCACTCGTGCCTCTATACTCCAATCCAACTTCTGCGAGTTTCATATTTACTCTAGCTCTTAGAGCATGGTCTTTATCCAATCTCTCTTTAGTCATGGCTGTATTTATTTGGCAAGTGTTACAAAGTGTTACCATTGTAAGACCCAATTTCTCAGCATAACAGATATTTCTAGCATTTAAAACAAGTGCCAAAAACTCATCAAAATCTTGTAAATGACTCGCTCCACAACAACTCGCTTCATCTAAAAGCACCAATTCAATTCCCAATTTTGAGGCAACTGCAAGGGTTGAGGAGAGAAGTTCAGGTGTTGATTCTCTTGCGGTACAGCCTGTATAGAGTGCATATCTTAATTGACTCATCGCTTCTTCCTTATAGTTTATTTGTTTGAGAGATTGCAATTAACTTTTTAATCTCATCAAGATTTTTAGATTTTGGCATATTATCCACAAATGGAATCTGGTCAACTAGATGAATCTTACCAGCTTTCATCATCTTAATCGCATCACCCATATGTTTTAACACACCGATTTGACCCTCTGAATATTTCACAATATCTGCTTCATCCAAAAGACCATGTTTTTTAATGCTTCTCACAAAGCCTTCAGCGTGTTTTGTAGCTACATTTCGTTGTGCAATTTTTTGTTCAAACTGCATATTGTGAAGTTTAGTAATCTTTTCTAGTGGATTTACCTCTTTTGGACACGCTTCAACACACTCAAAACATTTAACACAATCCCAAACACCCTGACCCATTTTAGCAGTCATCTCAAGTCTAAGCTCACTAGAATTGTCTCTTGGGTCAACGCTAAATCTGTATGCTGCTGCAAATGCTGCTGGACCAAAGAAATCTTCATTTATCTCTATAACAGGGCAAGAGTAGTGACATGCTCCACACTGGATACAATAATCAGCATCAAGAACATTGAAAAGTTGAGCAGGAGACATCTTACTCTCACTTGTTGGGTGAGCATCAACATGAGATTCAACAAATGGAAGAACATCAGCATGTTTTTTCCAAAAATCACCCTTATCGATAATCATATCTTTAACTGCTCGTTTTTTACTTTGTGGCTCAAATACCAACTCATCGCCAAATAGTTCAACCAATGCAAGAGCATTTTGTTTACATGCAAGAACAGCCTTACCGTTTACTTTAATACCACAAGCCCCACATATCCCATGTCGGCATGAACGACGATAAGAGAAAGAGCCATCATGCTCCCATTTGACTCGGTTTAACAAGTCCAAAATGAGTTCATCTTCTCCAACTTCCATCTCATAGTTTTTGTAGTAAGGTAGGTAGTCTGTTTCAGCGTTAAATCTAAATGCTTTAATCGTTACTTTTTTAGTACTCATAATCTTCCTCCCTAATATGTTCGTGCTTTTGGTTCAAATTTACCCAAAACAACATCTGCATACTCTTGAGTAATATTGTACTCTTTGTCCATATACGCATAAGTATGTTTTAAAAATTTGTCATCATCTCTTGTTGGAAAATCCTCACGATAGTGAGCGCCACGACTCTCTTCTCTAGCCAATGCACCCTCAACAATAAACATTGAGAACTCTAACATATGCCCAAGCTCTATCGCTTCTTGAAGCTCTGTATTAAAGGTACTTGTTTTATCATCGATACGGATATTTTCAAATCTCGCTCTTAAAACTTTCAATGCCTCTTTTTGCTCAACTAAAGACTCTTTAGTTCTGAAAACTCCAGCTTTCATAGTCATTCCCTCTTGAAGTTCAGCTCGAAGTTTTGGAACTTGCTCGTCTCCATTTGAAGTTTTGATTCTATTCATCTCTGCTATCATCGTATCAGCGTCCTCTTTAGAAGCTTTTCTAAGGGTAAGTTTATCCAAATCTTTTAAGATATTTTCCCCTGCATGTCTTCCAAAAAGAAGTGCTTCGAGAACAGAGTTAGCACCGAGTCGATTTGCACCATGAACACTTACACAACTACACTCACCAGCAGCATAAAAACCTTCTACCAATTCAGTTGGATTTTTTCGTACATGACAGTTAATATCCACAGGGATACCACCCATAGAGTAGTGAGCTGTTGCTGCTATCATAATAGGTTCTTTGAGCATATCTTGTCCTAGAAAACAGATAGCCAATTCTCTAAGTTCTGGAAGTTTTGTCATGATAATACTTGGGTCAAGATGGGTTAAATCTATATAAACAGCATCTTTAGCTACTCCAACACCACGACCTTCTCTAATCTCTTGCATAATCGCACGACTCACAACATCTCTTGATGCCAACTCCATAGCATTTGGAGCATATTTTGTCATAAATCTTTCACCTTCGGAGTTGAAAAGTCGTCCACCTTCACCTCTTGCTGCCTCTGAAATCAAAACTCCACTTCCACCTAAACCGCTTGGATGAAATTGTACAAACTCCATATCTTCTAACGGTAGTCCATGTCTTGCTACGATAGAGAGAGAATCGCCAGTGTTGGCATGAGCATTTGAATTGATTTTATACGCTCTTCCATACCCACCTGTTGCGAACATTGTAGCTTTTGCGTTGAAGATTGCAGGTTGTGAATTTCGAATATTGAACGCACTAACACCTGAAACTTTACCATCTTTATAGATGATATCTGCAGCATACCACTCATCAAAAACTTCAATCCCTGCACGGTGAGCTTGTTCATAAATGGTTTGAAGAAGTGTCAAGCCCGTTCTATCTTTTGCATAACAGGCTCGTGGTTGAGATTGTCCTCCAAAAGGTCGAATGGCAATATTCCCATCTTCAGTTCTACTAAACAAAGCTCCCATTCGTTCAGCCCATCTAATCGTTTCTGGTGCTTTTGTACACATCAACTCAACACAATCTTGGTCTGCTAAATAGTCACTTCCTTTTACTGTATCGAACTCATGAAGTTCGGTTGAGTCATTTTTACCAAGTGCTGCGTTTATTCCACCTTGTGCTGCACCTGAATGGCTTCTTAAAGGGTGTAGTTTTGTTATAACAGCGGTTTTTTTACCTGCTGCCGTTAGTTCTCTCGCTGCTGCTAGTCCTGCAAGTCCTGCCCCAACTATGACAACATCATATTCATAGAATTTCACATCCATATCAACCCTGTCCTTTTTTTGATTTAGATTTTGGAACGATTATATCTCTATTCAAATATAATTTTATTTAATACTTCAATCTTGATAGCCAATTTGATATTTTTATGTTACAATTTTGCCAATTTAAATTTAGGAATTCAGGTGAATAAAGAGTCATATCTAATCAATAAACTCTCCTCAAGAAGCATTGGTGACGATGGTGCGATAATTGGGAATATGATATACAGTATGGACGCTTTTTTTGAAGATGTACATTTTAAACGAGAGTGGATGAGTATCAAACAAATTGCATATAAAGCGATGATGGTCAATCTATCAGATGCCGTAGCTATGAATGCTAAGCCCCTTTATGCACTCACTTCGTTAGCCCTACCAAAAGATATAAACCACAGCCAAATCGATGAACTTATTGAGAGTTTGGAAGAGACTGCAAAAGCATACGATTGTGAGATAATAGGAGGTGACACCATCGCTTCCGATAAGTTACACCTCAGCATCACTATAGTTTCAAAAAGTGACAATCCACTAAGAAGAGTTGGTTTAAAGTCAGGGCATCTATTGGCTTTTACAGGATATCTCGGAGAGAGTAAAAAAGATTTGGAGAGACTTTTTAGAGGCGAGACGATAGATGAAAACTCAAAATTTTACCGTCCTATCTTGCGAAGTGAATTTATTTATAAAGCTAGAGAATTTTTAGAAGTTGGGATGGATATCAGTGATGGACTTTTTTGCGATACCAATAAACTTTTAGATATCAATGATATGGGATTTGAAATACTTCAACCCATAAGTGCTGATGAGGGGTTGAGTGGAGAGGAGTATGAGATGCTTATTGGCTTTGATGAAAAAAATATATCTAATATAAAAAAGATAGCCAAAGAGACAAATACTCAAGTGACTATCTTCGCAAAAGCCAGTAAAAATAGCCTTAGGTATGAATGCGTTGAGCATCATTTTTAGAAATGATTTTAAGTTTAACTTAATATTATATCGTATCTCCCTAAGTACCACTCTATCGTTTTAAGAATTCCTGTATCGAAATTTTCATCAGCTCTCCAACCTAGTTCATTTTCAAGTTTAGTGGCATCTATGGCATATCTTCTGTCATGCCCTGCTCTATCTTCAACAAAAGTGATAAGCTCTTTATATGAAGATGGATTCCCGCCTTCGCTGGAATGACGAGGTTTAATTTCATCTAAAATAGAACAAATTTTATCTACTATTTGGAGATTTGTTCGCTCATTTCTCCCACCAATATTATAAGTTTCACCAGTTTTCCCAAGATGATAAACCAAATCTATCCCCTTGCAATGGTCTAAGACATAAAGCCAATCACGAATATTTTTACCATCACCATAAATAGGAATAGGATTGCCTTGCAGTGCATTTCGTATAATAGTTGGTATGAGCTTTTCATCATGCTGTTTTGGCCCATAATTATTTGAGCAATTTGTAATAACAGTATCAACTCCGAAAGTCTCATGATAAGCTCTAACTATCATATCACTACTTGCTTTACTAGCTGAATATGGAGAATTTGGGGCATATGGAGTTGTTTCAGTAAAAAGTCCAACTTCTCCCAATGTACCATAAACTTCATCTGTTGAGATATGATGAAATCTACAATCTTTATACTCTTTTTTATAAACAAAAGGTTTTTCCATCCAATGCTTTTTCGCCACATCAATCAGGGTATAAGTTCCATTGACATTGGTTTCTATAAAAACCCCTGGATTTTTAATAGAGTTATCTACATGAGATTCAGCTGCGAAGTGAATCACGCCTCGTATATCATACTCATTAAAGATAAATTCAACCAGCTCACGATTGCAAATATCCCCTTTGATAAATTTATATTGAGGATTTTCTTCACACTCTTTTAAATTTTCTAAATTACCAGCATATGTGAGTAAATCCAAATTGATAAGTGTATAGCTTGGATACTTCTCTAAAAAATAGGGTACAAAATTTGAGCCTATAAATCCCGCTGTTCCTGTTAATAATATATTCATCTCTTCTCTCCCATCTTTTCTAAACATACTCTTAAACTCTCTTTCCAATATGGAATTTCTAAGTTAAAAGCTTTTTTAATTTTGCTCTTATTTAATAAACTGTAATGTGGTCTTGAAGCAGGAGTTGGATACTCTTTAGTTTCAATCGGATTGATTTTACAAAGTAATTTTGCCATTTTCATAATCTCTTTGGCAAAATCATACCAACTCAAAACCCCTTCATTGGAGTAGTTATATATCTGCACTTCTTCATTATTGATTTGTGGTAAAATCTCCAAAATCGCCCTAGCCAAATCTTGTGCGTAAGTAGGTGTTCCAACTTGGTCATATATAACACCCAAAGACTCTTTTTCTTTACCCAAACGAATCATCGTTTTAACAAAATTTGTTCCATAACTACTATAAACCCAACTTGTTCGAATGATAAGAGAATTTTTCGGATTGATATCCATCATAACCTTCTCACCATCAAGTTTTGTTTGCCCATAAACACTTTGTGGATTTACGCTATCACTTTCAAGATAAGGTCTATAATTTTTTCCGTCAAATACATAATCAGTAGAAATGTGAACAAGCTTTATCTCTTTCTCTTTTGCTATTTGAGCTAAATACTTTGTTGCAAGATGATTGATAACATTAGCACTCTCTTTCTCCCTTTGAGCTTTATCCACAGCCGTATAAGCTGCACAATTGATAATAGCATTGATACACTTTTCATCCACAAAACTTTTCAAAGCATTAAAATCTGTAATATCCAACTCATCTTTATCTGTAAAAAAAAAGCTATAAGGATAGTTTACTGAAAGCTCTCTTACTTCACTCCCCAATTGACCATTTGCTCCTGTGACTAAAATATTAAGCATAATAATCAACTCCATAATCAAATAAATCTGTTATCTCTTTAAACTTAGGTTGTTTTGTATCTTTAAAAGAAAGTTGCAAGTCATCATACGGGATTTGCCAATCAATAGCTAAATCAACATCATCAAAAGCTATCCCCCTATCACACTCTTTTGAGTAGTAATTATCGACTTTATAAGCAAAAGTACAACTCTCACTCAATACCACAAATCCATGTGCAAAACCTCTTGGAATCAAAAGTTGTCTTTTATTTTCACCACTCAGCTCAACTGCTACATAATGTCCAAAAGTAGGAGAATTTGTTCTTATATCCACAGCAACATCAAGAACTTTACCTTCAATCACTCGAACTAATTTTGTTTGAGCATGAGGAGGAAGTTGATAGTGGAGACCTCTTAATACTCCATAGCCAGATTTACTCTCATTGTCTTGACAAAAATTAATTTTATAATATAGAAAATCCTCTAGTTTATCAGCACGAAATGTCTCTACAAAATACCCTCTACTATCTCCATGTAATTTTGGCTCACAAATAATCACATCTGAAATCTCGGTTCGTATAAATTGCATGATTTATATAACCTTTCTTGGCTGATTTGCTCTTGATATAAGATATTGTCCATATTGATTTTTTTTGAGTGGTTCCGCAAGAGCCAAAAGTTGCTCTTTTGTGATATATCCCATCTCGTAAGCTATCTCTTCAAGACAAGCCACTTTAAGATTTTGGCGATTTTCAATCGTTTGTATAAAAGTACTCGCTTCAATCAAAGACTCATGAGTACCTGTATCAAGCCATGCATAACCCCTACTCATCAGTTCAACTTTCAGCTTTTCTCTTTTAAGATACTCTTGATTAACTGTCGTTATCTCCAACTCTCCTCTATGACTGGGCTTTACATTTTTAGCAATATCGACCACACTATTAGGATAAAAGTAGAGTCCAACCACGGCATAATTACTTTTAGGCTCTTTTGGTTTCTCCTCGATACTTGTAACATTGCCATTTTCATCAAATCCAGCTACCCCATAACGCTCAGGGTCTTTAACATGATAGCCAAAAATAGTCGCATTACCATCCGCAGTAACATTTTTGACAGAGTGAGAAAGAAGATTTATCAAATCATGTCCATAAAAAATATTATCTCCCAACACCAAACAAACATCATCATTACCAATAAACTCTTCTCCTAAAAGAAACGCTTGTGCCAAACCATCAGGAGAAGGTTGTACAATATAAGAAAATTGCATTCCAATCTCACTACCATCACCTAAAAGTTGCTCAAATCTTGGTAAATCAGTTGGAGTAGAAATGATTAAAACCTCCCTTATCCCTGCTAACATCAAAACTGATAAGGGATAATAGACCATCGGTTTATCATAAATAGGTACTAACTGTTTACTTACCCCCTTGGTAATTGGGTAGAGTCTTGTACCACTTCCCCCTGCTAAAATAATGCCTTTCATTTTTCCTCCTTATACATGGTATAAAAATAATTTGTAGCTTTCATATATCCATCTACGCTTCCACAATCAAACCTTTTACCTTTAAATTGGTAAGCTATAACTTTTCCCTCTTTTGCCAATGAATTCAGAGCATCTGTTATCTGAATCTCTCCACCTCTTCCAGCCTTAGTTACCCTTAAAACATCGAAAATTTCAGGGGTTAATATATATCTTCCAATAATCGCCATATTAGTTGGAGCTTCAGTTGGAGAGGGTTTTTCTACCATATGGCTAACTCGATAAATATCACGACTATCATCAACCAACTTTCCATCAATAATACCATATTTATCACTCTGTTCGATATCAATCTCTTCAATCGCTACAACACAACATTGATATTTCTCATATATCTTAACCATTTGAACCAACACAGCATCATCATTACTATAACACAAATCGTCTGCCAAAATAACTGCAAAAGGCTCATCTCCTATCAAAGTCTCACCTGTTAAAATTGCATGACCCAAGCCATTCATCTCTTGCTGTCTAGTATAAGAAAATGTACATTTATCTATCAGTGAGCGTATTTCATCCAAATAATGCTCTTTTGAAGTCCCTTTTATCTGATGTTCAAGCTCATAACTGATATCAAAATGGTCTTCAATGGCTCTTTTCCCTCTTCCTGTAACTATAGCCATCGTGGTGATTCCTGCACTTAACGCTTCTTCAACACCATATTGAATCAATGGTTTAGTCAAAATTGGAAGCATCTCTTTTGGCGTCGCTTTTGTAACTGGAAGAAACCGTGTTCCATATCCTGCCGCTGGGAATAAACATTTATTTATCATTTTCTTACCTCTGAAAGTTTATTTTTTAAAATTATTTTACCAAGTTCCACCCCTGGCTGATTATATGTATCCACATCGATAAGCTGTCCAACAAGAGAGGTCAAAAGTTCATAATAGTATATCAACTCACCCATACTTCTCTCATCCACACGAGGCACAATTATCTCATCAATTGGTATATCTTTTAATATTTTCAAACTCTCCATGGCAGAATCACACTGCATATTTATCAAATCATGAAATTCTAACCCATTGAGAATATCAAGAGATTCGAGCTCTTCTAAACTTATATCTGGAATACTCAATTCATCTTTAAAATCATCAATCTTGATACATGTCATTGATTTATCTCTTGTACCTTCAACGATAAGTTGTAAAAAGGAGTGTTGGTCTTTTGGTCCAATTAAGCCAATCGGAGTTAATCCGACATTAAAAGCACTATGACGCTGTTTTTTACCCAAACTCTCACCCCAAAGTTGGACATACCACTGACAAAAATATTTTAAAGTTTCAGAATATGCAAAGATACAGTTGATATGATAAGTACTATGATGTTTTGCATAAAAAAATGCTTTTTTAAAAAGAACATCTTTGATATAGGCATCTTCAAAAAAACTATTTTGAATTTTTTTCGCTCCAGATAATAACTCTTTTATATCCACTCCACATAATGCCAAAGGTAAAAGCCCAACAGTCGAGAGAACTGAAAATCTTCCGCCAACATTGCAAGGGAGATAAAAAATATTCATCCCTTTTAATTTACCAAATTTATCAAGAGGAGAGTCTAAATCTGTAATTATCGTATAATGCCCCATATTTTTATTGATAGAGAGCATATATTTAAAAACCGCTATCGTCTCAACAGTTGTTCCAGATTTACTAATAACCAAAAAATGAGACTTTTTAATCTCAATTTTACTCAAAAGCGACAAAATATTTAAAGGGTCTGTACTTTCAAAAAAATAGAGCTTTCGTTTCATCTCTTTAACAGGTTTTAAAAACTCATAAATAGCCTTTGCACCAAGAGAACTTCCACCAATCCCTAAAACTACGATAAATTCTATCTTGTCATCAATCCTAGACGCAAACTCATCAATACTACTTACATCAAATTGTGGCAGATTATAATACCCTACACTCTCTTTTTCCTTCATAATCGCTTTAGAAAGATTTTTTTTAGCCTCTTTTATATTTGGCAAATCCTCAAAATAGATTTTATTTGTCATTACAACTCTCTTTGTGCCTTCATGATTAACTCATTTAGACTATTTTCGTACCATTTTACCATATTTTCATCCGTTGATTCAAATCTTGTGACAAGTACTGGTGTCGTATTACTCGCTCTAACGAGTCCCCAACCTTTCTCAAAATTCACTCTAACTCCATCAACCTCTATGATATCTTTTATCTTTGGAAAATCCGCTGGAGGAGTTTTTAAAAGCTCTTTTAATTTTGTGATAATAGCAAACTTCTCTTTATCGGTAGTCTTTACCTTTATCTCTTCAGTAGAGTAAACTTTTGGCAAACTCTCAATTTCTTTATCCAAATCAACCCCATCAGCTACAAGCTCAAGCATCCTTAAAGTGGCATAGACAGCATCATCATAACCAAAATACCTATCCGCAAAGAAAATATGACCACTCACTTCACAAGCCAAATGCGCATTCGTCTCTCGCATCTTGACTTTAAGATTTGAATGTCCTGTTTTATACATGATAGCCTTAGCACCTCGCTTTTCTAATTCATCATACATCACTTGAGAGCATTTAACTTCACCTATAACGGTTGGAGTCTGCATCGCACTTGCAAATAAAAGTGCCATTTGGTCACCTTTGATGTTGTATTTATTGGTCATTACTGCAATCCTATCGGCATCTCCATCATAAGCAAAAGCGATATCTCCACCTTTTGCCAACTCAGCTTTAACATCTATAAGATTTTTTTCTTCACTAGGGTCTGGGTGATGATTTGGGAAAGTTCCATCTGGATTTATGAAAAGGGTTCTATATTTTAAACCCAAATTATCAAATATCTGAGGTAAAACCGTCCCAACTACACCATTTCCACCGTCAATCACTATTTCTTTATCCAAAGCTTTTAGATGTAAAAAATGATTTGTGATATACTCTATATAAGCCGACTTTGTATCTATAAGAGTCGTGCTGTTATCATTGCCCATCTCCATCTCAAAATGCTCTTCAACCTCACGACCCAAAGCATAAATCTCTTCACCAAAGAATGGCTTTTTATCTATCGTAATCTTAAAACCATTATACTCAGGAGGATTATGCGAACCTGTTATCATGATAGAACCATTGACTTCATCTTCGCTCTCTAACGGCTTAACGAAATTGGAAAAATAGTTCACAGGTGTCGCTACCATACCCATATCAAGAACCTTGCATCCACTCTCATTTAAGCCACTTGCTAGATAATCTTTAAGTATAGGAGAATGAAGTCTAGCATCATAACCGATAGAGACCACACCACCAAGCTCTTTTATCTTTTTACCTAAAAAATAACCTATAAGTTTCACGCTTTGTTCATTTAAATCACTACCAAAAATCCCTCTTATGTCATACTCTCTAAAAATGTTTTGCATTGTTACTCTTTTGCTTCCTTAAATTTTTTTATATTTCGATTACATCTTTAATAAAACTCTACAATATATTATACTATAATACACATTTTAAATTATTAATTTTACATTTTATCTCTATTTTAATTTTTTATAGAGTACAATTGTGAACTTTTTTGTATAAAGCTTTGGAATTATAAAGCATTTAGCATTAAATATTCATTAATAATTTTAAACATTAATTAATCTATTTTAAAGCCATAAAATAGTATAACTTTAGATAAAATTTACTAGAATAATAAGGATTTACCATGCTTAGTAACATACAAACCGCCACTAGAAGATTAACTCTTACAAGTCAAAACAATACTTATACTTTTTTTAAAAGAAGCTTTGATATAATTTTTTCACTTTTTGCCATTTTGTTATTCTCTCCAATATTTCTTATTATTGCAGTTTTAATTAAGATAAACTCTCCAAAAGGAGAAATCATATTTGGACATAAAAGAATTGGAAAAGATGGTAAACTTTTTAAAGTTTATAAATTTAGAACTATGGTGCCAAATGCAGAAAATATATTGCAAGAGTTATTAAAAAATAATCCAGAAAAAAAAGAAGAATATGAAAAAGACTTCAAACTCAAAGATGACCCAAGAATTATTCCAATAGTTGGTAATTTTTTAAGAAAAAGTAGCCTCGATGAGTTACCTCAATTTTTTAATTCACTAATAGGCAATATGTCAATTGTAGGGCCTAGACCAATTATTCAAGCAGAAATTGAAAAATATGGAAAATATGCCAATAAACTTTTTAGTGTAAAACCAGGTGTAACAGGACTTTGGCAAGTAAGTGGAAGAAATGATATAAGCTACAATGAACGAGTAAATCTAGATATGAACTATATTGATAAAAAAAATTTATTCGAAGATATAAGAATTATTTTTGAAACCGTCCGAGTGATGCTATTTAGAAAAGGGGCTTATTAAGCCCTTGTTTTATCCCACCATCTATGGTGCATACTCAACTTTTTTATCATCCACATAGAAAGCTTTTTATATTTTTGACCTAGTTTATAGCCTAGATATTTCATACTATTTCTGACAAACCATTCAAATAGTAAATACCAAGCCCCATGACCAAGTAAATATTTTACCTCAGATTTGATATACTTCAGTCCTTCACCTTCAGCTTTTCCAAAAGATTCAAGTATCCAGCTCTCACACTTGTGAAATACACCTATATCAAAATACCTTTTGAACTCTTGCCAAACTGTATAACTATGAGAGTGATAAACTTTTGCTTCTGCCATATAAGCCAATTTATAATCACCAAGTATCATTTTAGCTCCTGCATAAGTATCTTCACCAAGTATTAAATCACTTTTAAACCATCCAATACTCTCTAATGCACTTCTTCTATAGGCTGCAAAACTATCAGATAAAAAAGCTGTTTTGATACCATATTTAGAAATATCATTTTTATCTCTTATATATGAATTTTCACCATAATTAAACACTCTTAAATGTTTGCCAAAAAGATTTGTACCTTCATAGCTTAGTTGTCTTCCAAAAGCAGCTCCAACTTTTTCATCACTAAAAACTTTGATGATATTTTCTATAGTAAACTCATCATAAGGTAAAGCATCTTGAGTAAGGAAAACTACTATATCACCTTTTGCTATTTGAGCAGCCTTAACTCTTGTCCCTCCATGATCAAATTCACCTTGTGGTATCACTATAATATTTTCAGTAAACTGTTTAGCTATCTCTACAGTTTTATCTTTTGATGATGAATCAATGACAATAATCTCGTATCCATTTAGATTTTGATTTTGCAAAGATTCTAAAAGATTCAAAAGATAGTTTTCAGCATTATATGTTGGGATTATTATTGATATTTCAGACATATGATAAACTCCTTCTTTTAAAAATAAATTTTGAAAAAATAGAGATAAAAAATATTTGAAATATAATTGGTAAATAAAACCAATAATTTGTAAAAAAAGAAAAAAGTGTACAAAAATACAATACAGAATAAATTCCTATTGCATTGAAATTATTTTGTATTTTACTTAATGAATAATACTTAGCTGTGTAATATCCAAATATCAATCCAAGAATAATCAGACCGTATAGACCAATATCTAGATACAATGTTGCTAAAGCAGTTGAAACGTTGAAATTTGGATTATGTAAAAAATATTCATGTTCAAAATTTAAACCAATTATATTTCTTATAAAATTTGGTATCAAACTTGAAAATGAACTACCGTCAAAGTATGGATTAATAGTATTTAGAAATATATTATTTAGATTTAAAGCAGAAAAATAATTATACCCATACAACCAAAATACAAAGGATGGTAGAGATTGATACTCATCTTTAGCCTTAATAATCTCTTTAATATCTCCACTTCTCATTTCTCCAATGAATGAAAAAAGAAACAAAACACCTACAATCCCTAAAATAACTTTAAAATTACTAATTTTATTTTTAACCAATCCATATAATACAAATGGCTCAACTAGTAATACAATAATATTTTGCCTTGTTATAAATAAAATCATTACAAAAAATACAATTAGATACATATATAAATATTTTCTACTACTTGAAACTAGATACAAATAATAGGAAAGTATCCCGATTGCAGTTGAATAAGCAAGATAAAAACCATATAGTCCAGAAATTCCAAAGGTACCATACCCTGAATCACCAGTTAAAATCATTGATATTAAAGGTACATATCCAGCAATAATCACATTTAAAATAGTTAAAATTAAAAATAATAAATAAAAGTATATATATGACTTATAACTAATAATATATTGTGTAGCAGGTTCTTCTCTGTTAAAACTATTGTTCCTTAGTTTTAATTTTAATCTGTACAAAAATGAACCAATAAGATACGTTAACAAAAATAGTGCTATCACAAAATAAGTGTAATCATCAATTTTTATATGAAGTTCTGACAATTCAAAGAACGAAAATAAAAGAATCAAAAACCAAACAAAATATAATATCACTATATGATTAATGACATTAAATTTATAATAAACTAATACTAAAATTATAAATAAATATAAGTAAATCACTCAAAAACTTCTTTTATATTTGACATATTGTATCACTTTCCAAATATTTTTAGGTAAAAAAAGAACTAACCATAATAGTAGATATTTAGTTGAATTAGTCTTAACTTTTGATAAAGATTCCCTAGCTTTGATTTTTTCATTAATTGACATGAAATACATAGCATCATAGTAATTAGCTCTAGAATAAGCCTCTCTAAACTCCAATGAATATTTACTAATCAAATCAGGTGCTGTAGCTAATATTTTGTCTAATGTTTCTCTTCTCTCTTTTGCCCAATTGGCTAGTTTTTTTGTTGAAGATGAGTTATCGTGGACTCTATATAACAATAATGGTTGATTTATAGCTTTTATTTTCTGTGTTACACTTAGTTCCAAAAAAAGTGCATAATCTTCAAACATTGTAAAACTTTCAATAAATAAAATATTTAATTTTCTTAAAACACTTAAATTTATAATTGATGATACAATGGGAATATCATATTGAACCAACAAATCAGGCAATATTTCTCCCTCTTTTTTTGAGGGAATCAATTGTCCTACTTTTTTACCATTTTTGTCAATATTAATATGTCCACCATATACTACTGCAAACTCACTATTATCAATATTACTTACCATCAACTGTAGTGTATCAAGAAACCAAATATCATCCGTATCTAAAAAAGATATAAATTCTCCTTCACAGTATTTTAGTCCAAAATTTCTGGCTGCTCCCAATGGAATATTTTGTTCTGTTTTATAATATTTTATTTTATTATCATAACTTTTTGCAATTTCTGCACTATTATCGGTTGAACAATTATCAATAAATACTATTTCCCAATCTATAAATGTTTGAGAATAAACACTATCAATTGCTTGTTTTAAATATTCTTCACCATTGTAACAATTCATTAAAACTGAAACTTTAGACATTATAAAACTCCCTTATTTTACCAACAACAGTATTTTGTTCTTCCTCAGTTAAATCAAAATGACAAGGTAAAGTTAATATATTTTCATAAATTTTTTCAGTTATTGGTAATATATAATCGATTTTATATTTATTTAATAGATGATTTGGCTTATAGTGTATTCCACATTCTATATTATTTAAAATACAATATTCTCTTAATTCATCTCTTTGTTGTGCTTGAATAACAAATATATGAGGTAATACTTCATCAAAATTAAAATCTAAATTCTGAATTTGATTTATATTTTTGAAAGCATTTAGATATTTCTTAGCTATAGTCTGTCTTCTAATTTTAAAATCTTCGATTCTATCAATCTGAACAATTCCAATAGCTGCCATTATATTACTCATGTGATATCTAAAACCTTGATAGTTCACATCAAAATCCCAACTTCTTTGACCAGAATAACGTTTATCTGTATCTTTTTCTACTCCAAGAAGTCTTCCATCTTGTACTTTTTGGATAAACTCTTTGTCATGCGAGAGGATAGCACCACCTTCGCCTGATGTGATATTTTTGATTCCATCAAAACTAAAACAGATGATATCTCCTTCTGTACCCACAAGTTTTCCATCTCTTTTGCTTCCAAAAGCTTGAGCGGCATCTTCCACAACTCTCAATCCAAACTCTTGTGCTAATTTATAAACTTCATCCATACCTTTTGAACTACTTGCATAATGCACAGGCATTATTACTTTTGTATTTTTTGTTATTTTAGTTTTTGCATCTTCCACATCAAGAAAAAGTGTGTTTGAATTGATTTCACACGATATTGGCTTTGCTCCAGTAGCAGAAATAGCTTGATAAGAAGCAACATAAGTTAGTGAAGGTACTAAAACTTCATCACCATCCTTTACTCCTAAAGCACTTAAAGCCAAGTGAAGAGCCGAAGTACCTGTACTCACACAAACTACATCCATAGAAGTTTCTAAATAATTTTTTATCTTTTCTTCAAATAACTTTACCTCTTCACCCATCCCTAGATATTCTTTATCGAGTACTTTAACAACTGCATCTTTTTCGGCTTGTGAAACAGAAGATTTTGATAGTCTTATTTTACCACTCATAATTTATCTCACTTAAATCTATATTTATAGCTTCATTTGGATTGTGTTCTATACTTGCCAAATTCAAAAGCATATTATATTCTCCAATTCCTTGAAATGCCATCCAAAGATTTGGTTTCACGGTAAGCCTTTGATAATTATTTTGTGAAAGTTTTACACTAAAAAACTCTTTAGCTGCTTCATCATACACTACAAACTTTATCTCTCCAACTGTCACAACAAGATTTAATGTCATCTCTGTATGCTTTTTCCACCCTTTGATATCATCTTGATTTATAGTTGAAAAATATGCTTCTCCAAATCCAGCAAATCCAGCATCACTCTTTTTCATACCATGGAAAATATCCCCTTTTGGGTGATGTATTTGCTTTAAAGGTGTTAAGATTACTCCGTCCATTGTAAGCCTTTATCTTTTGCCATATTTTCATATTCTTCTATTTGTTCTAGTGTCTTATCAAGTATATTTTTATCTGTTTTGTAAAAATCATAATACCACTCACTAGTGAATTTGATAGTATCTTTATAATTCAAATTTGCTTGCCATTTAAGATAAAAAAGTGCTTTATCACAGTTAAGCTTCAAAAGTCCAGCTTCATGGAAAGGGATATTTCCAGTCACCTTATAAGCATCACTTACATCTTTAAAATCCCAATATTTACTTAAATCAATAAGTAACTCTTCCACTGTGTGATTTTGCTCAGCTCTTGGTCCAAAGTTAAATGCCTCTCCATGCAAACTATCATTTCCATAAAGTTCAGCTCCAAGATTGAGATAACCACTAAGTGGCTCTAATACATGTTGCCATGGTCTTGTAGCTTTTGGAGCTCGTATCTCGACAATTTTACCATCGCTCCATGCTTGCATACAATCCACTACAATTCTATCTTTTGCCCAATCTCCACCACCGATAACATTACCAGCTCTTCCAATAGCAAGCTTTACATTACAATTTTCAGATTTAAAAAATGAGTGATAGTATGATTTGATAATAAGTTCAGCAGCACCTTTAGAGCCACTATAAATATCTTTTCCACCCATTTTATCATCTTCTTTGTATCCCCAAACTTGCTCTACATTATCATAAGCTTTATCACTCGTGATGATGATAGCTGTGCATTTATGATTTGATACTTTCAAAGCCTCAAGCACATTTGCCGTTCCCATTACATTTGAAGATATTGTTTCAATTGGATCACTGTATGAAGTAGATACTATAGGCTGAGCTGCTAGATGAAAAAGAAAGTCTGGTTTTTCAGCTGAAATAATTTCAGTCATTTTAGATAAATCTCGAATATCTTCTTGATAATGTTTGATTTTACTTTCCAACTCTAATTTTTCAAACATAGATGGACTTGTAGGGATATCTTTTGATATTCCTACTACATCTGCTTCTAGTTTAACCAACCAAGTTGTAAGCCAACTTCCTTTAAACCCAGTATGACCTGTAACTAAAACTTTTTTATCTTTATATATATTATTAAACATTATTTACTCCTAATTTTTTTCCAAACATCATAAAATAAACTATTCATTAAATTATTATCTATTAAGTCTGACCATCTCAAACTGCTCTCTTGAATATAATTTAATAATAAGTTACTACTACTATCTATAGAATGATGGGATTTATAAAAATCAAATCCTAACTCTGAAAGTTGCTTTTCATCTTGATTAAATATATTTATCAAATCCTCAAAATCATGTAAACCATTTGCAAAACAACTACTTTCAATTCTTTCACCCATAGAGTACCCTCTCACTTCATGAAAAAATTTATATTTATAATTCTTCGGTATTTGAGAATAACTATAATCAAGCCTAACAGTAGGTACTCCAAGCTTTGCTCCATCTAAGGCAGTAGTTCCCATCGCAAAAAGCATATCAAGAGTTAGCATAAAATGATTCAGTTCAGACGGTTTTACATACGATATTTTAGCAATTGAAAAATATTCTGATTCTTCAGCAAATAATTGATCTGAATATTCTCCATCGCCAACAACAACAAAATTGATTCTTTCTTTTTCACTATTTGCATATTCAAAAGCATTTTGCATAGTATGATTTAAAATATTTATTTTAAAATCAGCAAGCCTACCTACCCACCCAAAGTTTAAAATATTTGAATCTTTTATATCTTTTTTCAGAAATTCATTTTCTTCTACATCCTGACTAAATAATGGTAAAAGCTTTGGATTATCAATTTTAGTATCCAAACTCTTCATAAGATTACATACGATATCTAAATCCAATAGTGCATGTGAATTCTTTACCTCTATAAATTTCAGAAATTTCTTAGATTTTTTATATTCATTTAATAATAAAGTACTCCAGAATAACTTTGCAATTATCCCACCCTCATACATAATATTTCTTAAAACCCCTGGTAAAACAGGATAAAAATTTGCTGGTAATGTCGTAATAAAAAATATATGAGTACTATCTTGAATTTTTAATGATGGATATAATGACCAAGGAGTCATAGTTTGGAAAATCAATATTGAATTAGTTGGAATTAAAACTTCATTATCATCAAAATATGGTATCAAATCTACATTCTTATCTTTATTCTTTGCCATATCTCCATCGATATAATCCACTAATGCAACATCATATTTTTGCTTACTTAAATAAGAAGCCAATCGCATAAACATCATATTTACACCACCTGCACCTTTCTTGTAAGGAAAACAAAAAATAATTTTCTTATCCACTTTTACCAAACTTTCCAAGGAGCTTTTCCACTTTCCCAAAACTTTTGTAAAGTATTTTTATCCCTTAATGTATCCATTGGCATCCAAAATCCATCATGTTTATATGTAAATATTTCACCATCACGAGCTAGATTCATAAGTGGTGTTTGTTCAAAAGTAGTTTGATCACCTTCTGTGATATAATCAAACACTTTTGGTTCACATATAAAAAATCCAGCATTTATCCAGCTACCATCACCCTTTGGTTTTTCTTTAAATTCTAATACTTGATTATCATTCGAAATATCTAATGCACCAAATCTACCATCTGGCTGTGCTGAAGTCATAGTCATTGCTTTACCATGTGATTTATGAAATTTCACCAATTCCTCGATATTTATATCACTTACTCCATCACCATAAGTAAGCATAAAAGGTTCATTTCCAACAATTTTTTGAGCTCTTTTAATTCTTCCACCAGTCATACTATCAATTCCCGTATCAAGTAAAGTTACTTTCCAAGGTTCACTTGAATTATTTAACACTTCCATCTTACCATTTGACATATCTATTGTTACATCACTTTGATGTAAAAAATAATTAGCAAAATACTCTTTGATATAATAACCCTTGTACCCAAGTAAAACTACAAAATCATTAAATCCATATTTACTATATATTTTCATAATATGCCATAAAATAGGCTTACCACCAATCTCAACCATAGGTTTTGGACGGATATCAGTCTCTTCGCTTAGTCTTGTCCCAAATCCACCTGCTAATAATAATACTTTCATCTGTTCACATCTCCTTTAAATATTTACACAATATTCTTTTAACTCAGAATATATTTTATCTACATCTTTTTTTAATTGACCATCAACATTTTTCCACATTCCAACACCTTTTTTTGAAACTTCTGGATTAAAATATTTTTTAGGATATTTATGTATTGACTTATCTTCCCCTAAAAAGATAAATAATTTATTCAATGTTTCTTCATAATTTAATACCAAGTCTTCAAAATTAATTCTTAATACATTTTCGTCACTTACCAAATCTTTTCTATATAATTTAAATCTTTCAATGAAAATTTCTACATTATCACCTATCGCTGTCTTACCAACATTAATACCATTCACATATCCAGTATTTAATGCAGAAAGATAAATATCCCTAGGATCCCTATCAACTACGATACTTTTTGCAGAATAACACAGTTGATGTGATATGGTTGGATTTGTTGTTTCAAATGCATTACTAAGTACAATGGCTTTCTCATTATTGGCTATACAACTTGAAAATAATTTATCAAGATACTCTCTTGTTATGTTTAAAAAATCTTTTTTATCAAATCTTGACAAATATACACGAGCACTAAAAATATCTCTTTTTCCAAGTCTAAATAAAAGTTTTTTAAAAAATATTTGATATTTAGGATAATCATTATAAGCAAATGGCCATTCAGACTTCCAACTCGCAATAATTAATTTATCCAAATATTCTTGAGAAATTGCATAAAAACCTGGAAAATAATAATCATACTTGTACCCTCTGCTAACTAGTCTTGATATGAAACCATCATTACCACTTAAAGTATCTACTAAACTTTTAAACTTCCTAATTGCTTCTGAAGATCTCACAGGAGACCAGTTTTCAACTAACGAATAGTATAAATCCAAAATACCATTTGGCAATCTTATTAATTCAAATTCAAATTCTTTAGAGTAGTGTTTGTAGCCATCAAATTCACATACTAAATCAAAATAAGCACTTTTACCACTAAATGAATAGCCAGATAAATCAATTACATACAAATTATTTAAAGCAATCATATTCTATACATCTCATTTTAAACCATTTTTAATCAAAAAAATTTCTACTTTTTGAACATCTGTTGGAACATCGACCGCTATAGAGTTTGCATCTGTTTCAGTCATTTTTAATTTATATCCTAAATCTACAAAACGAAGTAACTCTACATCCTCAAATTGTTCATTAATAGTTTTATTGAATTTTGTAAATTCTTGTAATGCTTTTTTAGTAAATCCATAAACTGGAACTTGATGTTTAAATTTTGATTTTAAACCAGATTTTGAATATGGAATTGGAAGCCTTGACATATACATCAATTCATCTTTTTCATTTAGGATTACTTTTACAATAGTATCACTCTGGATTTCCTTTTCATCATAAATATATTTATATAAATTATATGCTATATATTGATCTTTATATTTTAAGTATTCATTAACTAACTGATCGATAACTTTATGCTCAATAACTGGTTCATCACCTTGAACATTAATATAAAAATCATAATCTAAATAATTTGCAACTTCTGCAACTCTATCTGTACCTGTTAAGCATTTATCGGATGTCATAAAAACTGGTATCTTTTCTTCATCACAATAATCTTTTATCTTTAAATCGTCTGTAGCAACAATAACTTTATCCAGCAAAGTTGATTTCACTACCTGATTATAAGTTCTTTTAATCATAGGAATACCATTAATTAGAGCCAATGGTTTACCTTCAAATCGACTAGATTTATATCTTGCTGGTATTACACATAATACAGATACCTTTTGATTTACCATGCACTCCATCCCCCATCTACACTTAATACTTCTCCAATAACATATTCAGATAAATCTGAAGCTAAATAGAGACAAGCATTTGAAATATCTTTTGCTTTTCCCCATCTTTTCAAAGGTGTTCTATCAATTGTAAAATTATACAAATCTTTTTTTTGTTTAAAGTTTTCCGTATAAGAAGTTTGACAAAAACCAGGTGCAATGACATTGACATTAATATTATACTCAGCCCATTCAAGTGCTAAAGATTTAGTTAAAGAGATAATAGCACCTTTTGATGCACCATATCCTGTAAGTTCTGGTAAACCTAATGTCCCAACAATTGAAGCCATATTAATAATTTTTCCTGATTTTTGCTGTATCATATGATTACCTACTTCTTTACAAAATAGAAAAGTACTTCCAAGATTGACATTCATAACTGTTTGCCATTCTTTATAGTTAATATCGATAAATCTTTTTCGAAATCTCATTCCTGCATTGTTTACCAATATATCTATTCTACCATATTTTTCAATTACAGATTGAACAAACTTTTTAACTATTTTTTCATCAGAGGCATCACCATCCATATAATAAAAGTAATCATCATTTAAATTGATATTATTTCTTAAAATCTTTAAATCATCTAATGATTTACTAATTACAGCCAAACGACAGCCATATCTTGCAAAAGTTATGGCTGTATCATAGCCTATACCTTTTCCAGCTCCTGTTATGATGATTACTTTACCTTCTAATCCAAAATCATTCATTATAATTATTTCCTTTATCTGACAATATGCAAAAAAGCTTCATTAATCAATGATACAGGAACATCATTATATGCCCTTGCTGAACCAATTTTATCAGACAAAATTACACGTAAACTGTTATTAATTCGTTTTTTATCTTTATGAACATTCTTAATACATTCTTCTAAAATATATTCTTTGCCATAACCTATTTTTTCAGAATCAACATAGGTTGGAAGATTATAAGTTTTAAATAATTTTTCAAATGATTGATAAAGTTCATTATTTAAACCAAAATATTTTTCAGCTACATATGCTACTGCCATTATTCCAATTGAAACCCCCTCTCCATGACGATAATATTCGTCTTCATCTACTTCAGTTGAAATTTCAATAGCATGACCTAATGTATGTCCATAATTTAACAATAGCCTTTTACCGCCTTCTCTTATATCTCCATTGACATGATTAATTTTAATTTCCAATGCACTAGAAATACAATGCACTAAATATTCTGAAGATCTTTGAGATATTAAACTACAATTATCAATTAGGTAGTTAAATAATTCTTTATCGCTTATTACTGCACACTTAATTACTTCAGCTATCCCAGAATAATAATCTCTGTCTGGAAGTGAATCAATTAAATCTAAATCCATCAAATTTAATCTAGGATGATAATAATTTCCAATCGCATTTATTGTTTTTCTAAAATTTATAGCTACTTTTCCACCTACACTACTATCTACCATTGCCATTAATGTTGTAGGAATATGAACTAAATTCATACCTCTAAGCCACGTACTTGCTACAAAACCAGCTAAATCACCAATTACACCTCCACCTATTGCAATAAGTGTTGAATCACGTGCAACATTATTTTCTTCTAATAAGCCAAATATTTTTAACACTTCATGTATGTTTTTATTACCTTTACCTGCATTCATTGTTACAAGATAAACTTCAAATTCGGCATCTAAAAATAATTCTCTTACTTTATTTCCTAATGATTCAGTAAAAAATGTATCTGTTACTATCACTATTTTCTTATTTTTTGTAAATTCTTCAATATGTTTGACAATATTATCTATTATTGATCTTCCCAATATAATTGGATATGTAGCTTCCCCTAATTCTGCTGTAATAGTTTTATATATTTTCATTTTATACTCCCAATCATACCAGAATTAATAATTAATTCAGCAATCTCGTAATCTTCTTTTTCACTTACCTCATGTCCTTCAAAATGATTAATATATTTTATAAAAGGTTTTAAACCTATTCGTCTCTTTAAACTTATAAAAGTTTTTTTAGAAAATACATAAACTGATCCTTGTTCTACTATGATAGGTGAAATTTCATCTTTATTAGGAGTCGTCTTAGTTTCACAATAATTCAGCCGACGTCCATCCATCCATGCAAATTTCTGTAATTTCATTGCGGTAAATGATGAATCGTATTTACCAAATTTAATACTATTAATACATTCTTGAATAATTGTTTCACTAATAAAAGGACAATTAGGATGTACTAAAACAACTATATCTGCATCTATGGTATCCAAAAATGATGATATTATTTGTTCGATTGAAATATCACGATTATCTAAACCTTTATCTCTTTGCACAAAAAATATCTTTGGATTAATTTTTATATAATCCAATATTTGCTTATCTGAGCAAAACACACAAATTTCATCTATTGATGAAATCTTTTTCAAAGTATTCAATGTATAGTTTATAAGATATTCTCCAGAAAGTTTTCTCATATAAACACCATTATTTTTATCATAGTCAAACCAAAATGGAACTAATGCAACAATTTTCATTAAATTATTTCTCCTCTTCAAAAATTTTATTACAAAAATTTAAAACTGTAAAACCATATATAATCATCATAATACCTGAAATAAAAAGGTATCCAATACTTAACCCAAATAACTCATATTCTTTATAAAATAAATAAGTATACAATACAAATACAACACCCATTAAAAACTCATAAAAAATTATTTGATTAAACTTCTTTTTTGATAAAAGCAAATTTGAAAATAAAATGACTGTTACCCTGAAAATTTCTGCCAAAAGTACTATTACTATAAAACCTGATATTAACAAAAAACTATTTGAAAATAATGTACTTATAAAGAAATCTTTAAAAATAAAAAATAAAAGCATACTTAAAAACATAATCGGTGTAACAAATAGAATCGCCTGTTTTAATAACAAAAAAACTTCTTCCTTAGTGTTTAAGGCGGAAAATTTTGGTAAATAATATATAGAAATAGGTAAAGCAAACAACATATTAAAATATAATCCTATTTTTATAGCCGCCTCCCAAAGACCAGCATCTTCTAATGATGTTTCACTTACTATGATGGCTCTTACAGCCATATATGTGACTGCAACAATCAATCCGCTTGAAAAAGAAGTCAATCCGTAAGATAATAGTGTCTTGATGATAGATTTATCTAGCATAGAAATATCAACTACAAAAAAACTATTCTTATAATATTTATAAATAATCAAATAAGAAATAACAAATACTAGGGACTGAGTTAAAATAATACCTAAAATTGCTCCTTCAAATTGAAATAATATTGTCAATAGAGAAACTAAGATTAAGCTAAAAATACTTATTAAAATATTTATAATTGTATATAGCTTGATATTTCCAAGCCCATTTACAATCGAGATTATAAACAAATTCAAAGAATAAAAAATCAATGAATAGCTAAAAATATATAATAAATTGATATAACCAGTAGTAAAAAATACATGTTGCGATAACCATGAAGCAAATATAAAAATAAACAAACTTGTTAATAGTGTAAATACAAAACTAAGTATTAATCCATTTGCCCACACAACTTTTCGTTGTTCATCTGTATTGTGTCTTGCTGTTTGTGTTAATAATCCCGTTTGAATTGAACCATTGGATACACTAGAAGCGACACTAGCAAAATTTTGAAACTGTCCCAACATTGCTAATCCTGATGGTCCTAAATATACTGCAATAATTTTATTCATCACTATACCAGATAGGATTTTTATAACTGTGTGAATACTTGTCAATATAAATGTACTTTTAATAGTCATTCAAAATCCCAACAATCTTCATCGTATCTTCCAAACCCTGAACACCACCAATAGGTAAACTCAATACTTCATTGTGTATTTGTTCACTTATAGGATAACTATCATTATTCCATTCGGTATAAGCATTTTGCTTATGTGGAGGTAGTGGATAGTGAATAAGAGTTTGGATACCATTGTCTAAAAGAAATTTTTGTAATTCATCTCTTTTGCTGACTCTGATTACAAACAAATGCCATACATGATTATCCACTGTTCTTACAGTTGGTAAAATAATATTCTCATTTTTGATATTCTCAAGATAGTAGTTTGCTATCTCTCTTCGTTTTTCTACTTCATTATCCAAGTATCGCAGTTTTACCCTAAGCATCGCAGCTTGCATCTCATCAAGTCTGCTGTTTATCCCTTTGTAAAGATTTTCATATTTTTTATGACTTCCATAGTTTCCTAGTGCTTTTATCGTATTTGCTAACTCTTCATCATTTGTAGTTACTGCTCCACCATCACCTAAAGCTCCTAGATTTTTCCCAGGATAAAAGCTAAATCCACTTGCATCACCTAAATTTCCACTTCTTTTATCTTTATAGTATGCACCATGAGATTGAGCTGAGTCTTCTATCACTTTGAGATTATACTTTTTTGCGATTTCATTTATCTTATCCATTTCACAAGTTTGACCATAAAGGTGTACAGGCAAAATAGCTTTTGTTTTTAGAGTAATTTTCTCTTCTATTTTAGATGGGTCTATAAGATATGTATTTATATCTGGTTCTACTAAAACTGGCACAAGATTATTTTGAGATATTGCTAAGATAGAAGCTATATAAGTATTTGAAGGGACTATCACTTCATCACCATCTTTCATTATTCCTAGTTCTTTATAAGCTCTTAGTATCAAAATAAGTGCATCAAGACCATTAGCCACACCAATGGCATATTTAGTTCCGCAATACTCAGTAAACTCTTTATCAAACTCTTTACATTCATTTCCTTGAATATACCAACCACTATCAATTACTCTTGTACAAGCATCTATTAACTCTGCTCGATATTGAGCATTTAACCCTTTTAAATCTAAAAATGGAATCATCTTCTATTGTCCTTTGCATTCATCACAAATTAATGTTCTACCACACTTTTGCCCACATTTACACACATAACCTTTATGCTTCGCAGGATTTCCATACCAAAGCTCTTGATGACCAATATTCTTAGTTACAACACTTCCAGCTCCAATCATTGCATATTCTCCTATAGTAATTCCCCCAATAACTGTACTATTTGCACCGACTGAAGCTGATTTTTTGATTGTAGTTTTTAAAAATTCTTTTGGATATTGTTTACTCCGTGGTAAAAAATCATTTGTAAAAGTTACATTTGGACCTATAAAAACATCATCTTCTAATGTTATCCCATCCCAAACTTGCACACCACTTTTTATCGTTACATTATTACCTATGATTACATCATTTTCCATTAATACACCAGCATTTATATTACAATTGTTTCCTATCTTTGCATTTTGTAATACAACACAAAACTGCCAAATATTTGTATTTTCGCCAATATGTTTTGTTTGAACATCTGCTAATTTATGAATCATTATTTACTACCGCTAAAAATGTATCATAGTTAGTAATATAATCACTAGCATCATAATATTCA
>SDAZ01000201.1 GCA_006212005.1 Sulfurovum sp.
TCATTCGCATCAGCCACCACTTTATCTGTTGCAACTTCGGTCGCAGTTTGCAAATCAATCGCATTTTTAAGAGAATCAGTCGCATCTGTGAGTTCAAGATTTGCATTTTCCAATGCCGTATTCGCTAGAGTTTGAAGTGCTTTTGCATCTTCCAAAGCTTTTGTTTCATCCGTGGTATCTTCGTTTGCTTGAACTGCTTTATCAAGTGCATCTTGTGCTAATTTAACCGCATCGTCAGCTAAATTTTTCGCTTCATTTGCCTCTTTAACTAAATTTTCAGCCGAAGTTTTATACTCGTTTGCCTTATCAACTGCTATCGAAGCTCTATCTTCAGCGTCTTTTAAAGTTGCATTATCAGCCGAAGTAATAGCATCTTGTGCTGTTTGAGCTGTAGCAAAACTATCATCTGCCAATTTTTCAGCATCATCACTTAAACTCTGAGCTATTGTAGTTTCATCGTTTGCTAATGTTGACGCTTCAATCGCTTTTGCCACTGCATCGTTCGCATCCGCCACCACTTTATCTGTTGCAACTTCTGTTGCCGTTTGCAAATCAGTAGCCGTTTTTAATGAATCAGTCGCATCTTTTAACTCAAGATTTGCATTTTCCAACGCTGTATTCGCTAAAGTTTGAAGTGCTTTTGCATCTTCCAAAGCTTTTGTTTCATCTGTTGTATCTTCATTTGCTTGAACTGCTTTATTAAGTGCATCTTGTGCCAATTTAACTGTGTCATCCGCTAAATTTTTCGCTTCACCAGCCTCTTTAACCAAATTTTCAGCAGAAATTTTATACTCATTTGCCTTATCAAGTGCAATAGAAGCTTTATCTTCAGCGTCTTTTAAAGTTGCATTATCAACCGAAGTAATAGAGTCTTGTGCAGTTTGAGCTGTAGCCAAACTATCATCTGCCAATTTTTCAGCCTCATCACTTGAAGTTTGAGCCGTTGTTGCTTCATCGTTTGCTAATGTTGTAGCCTCAATCGCAAGTGAGACCGCATCATTCGCATCCGCCACCACTTTATCTGTTGCAACTTCCGTCGCAGTTTGCAAATCAATCGCATTTTTAAGAGAATCAGTCGCATCTGTGAGTTCAAGATTTGCATTTTCCAATGCCGTATTCGTTAGAGTTTGAAGTGCTTTTGCATCTTCCAAAGCTTTTGTTTCATCCGTGGTATCTTCCGTTGCTTGGATAGCTTTATCAAGTGCATCTTGTGCAAGTGAAACTGCATCATCCGCTAAATTTTTCGCTTCAGCAGCCTCTTTAACCAAATTTTCAGCAGAAATTTTATACTCATTTGCCTTATCAACTGCGATTTGAGCCTTATCTTCAGCATCTTTTAAAGTTGCATTATCCGCCGAAGTTATCGCGTCTTGTGCTATTTGAGCTGTAGCCAAACTATCATCTGCCAATTTTTCAGCATCATCACTTGAAGTTTGAGCTGTTGTGGTTTCATCATTTGCTAAAGTTGTAGCCTCAATCGCTTTTACCACTGCATCGTTCATATCAGCCACGATTTTATCCGTCATCTCTTCTGTTGCCATTTGCAAATCAGTAGCATTTTGAAGTGTTTCAGTTGCGTATGTGAGTTCAAGATTTGCATTTTCCAATGCTGTATCCGCCAATGTTTGAAGAGCTTTTGCATCCTCAAGAGCTTTTGCTTCATCTGTCGTATCTTCATTTGCTTGAATAGCTTTATCCAATGCATCTTCAGCAAGTTTCACCGCATCATCCGCTAAATTTTTCGCTTCATTTGCCTCTTTGACTAAATTTTCAGTCAAAGTTTTATAATCATTAGCCTTATCAACTGCAATAGAAGCTTTATCTTCAGCATATTTTAGAGTTGCATTATCAGCCGAAGTTATCGCATCTTGTGCCATTTGAGCAGTCGCCAAACTATCATCCGCCGATTTTTCAGCCTCATCGCTTGAACTCTGAGCCGTTGTTGATTCCTCATTTCCAACTTTTGTAGCCTCAATCGCAAGTGAGACCGCATCATTTGTTTCGCTCACGATTTTATCCGTCATCTCTTCAGTTGCTGTTTGCAAATCAATAGCATTTT
>SDAZ01000053.1 GCA_006212005.1 Sulfurovum sp.
AACTTAATATTTTCTACTTAAAAATATTATAAAACTATCTTTTTGTTACCTCATACGCTCTAGCTATCGCCTCCATGAAACTTCCTCTCACTCCATCTTTTTCAAGTTGTCCATACGCTCCTGCCGTTGTTCCTGCTGGACTCATAACACTATCTTTAATAAGTGCTGGATGCATATCCTTTATAAGTGGTGCAAATCCATCAAATAAGGACGCTGTAATCTTTATCGCATCCATTCGTTTCATCCCCTCTTTAACCAATCCATCCATCATAGCCTCTGCCACAAGAGCCAGCAAAGCAGGGCCAGAACCAGCCACAGAAGTTGCGATATCTATCTCTTTTTCACTACTTAACCAGAATACAGAACCAATAGAACCAAATATAAGCTCAACTTCTTCTTTTAAGCTTTCATCTCCGACGATAAGAGAGGTTGATTTTAGATATTTTGCTGATACATTTGGCATTACTCGGATATAATGTTTGGATGAAATTGCATTTTTTAACTTATCTAGTGAAGTTGATGCTAAAATTGAATATAAGTTTAAAGCTTGACCTTTCAATAATGCACCAACACTTTGGAGTGCATAAGGTTTTACTGCTAAAATGATATTTTTATCACTGATATCAAATCCATCTATCAAATAAGTTGTTGCATCGTATTGACTTTGGAGAAGTTTAAGCACCTCTTTATCTCTTCCGACAAATTCCAATTGAAATTTATCTTTTAATCCATTTGCCAAAGCAATAGCCATAGAACCCGTACCTATGATTGTAAGTTTCACACAAACTCCTTGTTTAAAATCTAAAAAAGATTATAACAAAACTTTATCTTATGTAAACTTTGGTATAATACACAAAATTTTTCAATCCCCCAATCTGCCACAAGAGACTCTTTGAAGTTCAGCTATAAATTGATTATAAAAAATGTAAATTGTACCGCTTGAGTTGTTGTGATTTTGGATGATATATTAAAGGATATTAGTGAATTTTAGTGAATTCAATTTTAAAGATGCTGTTGCACAAGCAATACAAGAAGCTGGTTTTACAGAGCCGAGTCCAGTGCAAAAAGAGGCGATTCCTCTTATATTAGATGGTCATGACATCATAGCTCAAGCACAAACAGGTACAGGAAAAACAGCAGCATTTGGTTTACCTATCATCAATATGATAGAAGATACTTCTAAAGTAGAAGTGATAGTTATCGTTCCAACAAGAGAATTAGCAACTCAAGTGAGTGACGAACTTTACCGTTTCGGAAAAACAAGTGGATTTAAAACTGCAACTGTTTATGGTGGGGCATCATACAACAAACAAATCGAAAGAATAGCACAAGCAAACATTATCGTAGCAACTCCAGGGAGACTTCAAGATTTACTAAAATCAAAAATGATAAATATCACTCCGAGTTTTGTTGTTTTAGATGAAGCTGATGAGATGCTAGATATGGGATTTTTGGATGAGATTAAAAACATCTTTACTTTCCTTCCAAAAGATAGACAAACTTTAATGTTCTCTGCAACGATGCCTCCTGCTATAAAAGCTTTGGCAACAGAGATTTTAAATGAACCAAAATTTGTAACCATCACTCAAAAAGAGAGAACCAATACAGACATCAATCAAAACTACTATGTAGTTAATGAGCAAGAGAAAGATGATGCACTTTTAAGACTTATCGATGCTGCTAGTCCTAAAAAAGCTATCGTATTTTGTCGTATGAAAAAAGAAGTTGATAGACTTGCGGGATATATGACTTCTCAAGGCTTTAAAGTAGGTTCACTTCATGGAGATATGGAGCAAAAACAAAGAGAAATTTCTATTAGAGCATTTAAAGATGGTATGGTAGATATCTTTGTAGCAAGTGATGTGGCAGCTAGAGGACTTGATGTTAACGATGTAAGCCATGTTTTCAACTATCACCTTCCATTTGATACAGACAGTTATGTTCACAGAATCGGAAGAACTGGTAGAGCTGGAAACAAAGGTGAAGCTATCACTTTAGTTACTCCAAACGAGCTTAAATCTATCAAAAGAATCGAAAAAGAGATTGGTGCGACAATGTCTATGCAAATCGTTCCAACAAAACAAGAACTTACAGAGCATAAAGAGAATCTTCTTTTACAAAATATTCTTGCTACTGAAGTGACTCCATTGGGTGTTGATTTGGTTAGAACACTTCAACATGAGATAGATATCGTAACTATTGCTCAACTTTTGGCTTCTATGCTTCAAAATAAGATTGATATCCAAGGAAAAGAGTTTATCGGATTTACAAAAGAGCAGATAGAAAAATTCTTAGCAAACTCTCATCGTGGAAATGACCGTGGTGGAAATAACAGAAGAACTGGTGGTGGATACCGAAATGACCGTGGTGGTGATAGAGGTGGATACAGAGGTGACCGTGGTGGAGATAGAAACTCTCGTCCAAGAAGCGAAGGTGATAGAGGCGGGTATCGTGGTGATAGAGAAAGCAGACCACCAAGAGCTGACGGAGATAGAGGTGGATACCGAAATGACCGTGGTAGCGATAGCAGACCTCCAAGAGCTGAAGGCGATAGAGGTGGATATCGAAATGACCGTGGTGGTGATAGAGATAGAAAACCAAGAAGCGAAGGTGATAGAGGTGGATACCGAAATGACCGTGGTGGAGATAGAGGACATCATTCAAAACCAGATTATAAAAAACCTAACTCAAACGCTTAACAAAAACTCCTTGTGAAATAGAATTTTTAGCTCTATTTCACAATAAATACATGATATATCCGATATAATCCATTTTAGAAAAATTTATTATAAAGGTCTATCATGAAAAAAATTTTACCTGCAATTATTATATCTCTTATGAGTTCTTTTGCTTATGCTACACCAGCTTCTTTTCACATGACAACTACTGATGGAAAATCTATTACAGCTGTTGAAACCGCCGATGGTGTTAAGTTTAAAGAGTTTGGAAATAAAGGTACTATTTTGGTTTTTTTTGGAAATAAGTGTCCTCCATGTATGAAAGAAGTTCCTGAACTTATCAAACTACAAAATAAATACAGCTCTAAAGTTGGAATTATTGGAATAGAAGTACAAGGATATACTCCTGCTCAACTCAAAGCATTTAAAACTCAAAAAAATATCAACTACAATCTTATCTCTGGAAATAAATATGATGGATTTGTAAGCTATATCGCACAAAGAGCTGGTTGGAGTGGTGCGATTCCTCTTTTGATTGGCATCGATAAAAAAGGGGAAGTTCAAGTAGTTCAAGCTGGTTATATTCCTGAATCTAGTCTCAATACCATTGTTGAGAATATCACCAAATAGCACTAAAGGAAAAATCATGAAAACAGATACTTTCCTAAAATTTATGGCTATCCCAATCTTCATGATTGGGTGTGGTTCATCGCAGATGCTTATCGCACAAGAAGCAAACCAAACTCCATCCAATTATCTAAAAAATCAAAATATGCATAATTTAACCTCTATACAAAGCGAGATTATCCAGATTCAAGAGAATAAAAATGGGTTTATCTTTCCACTTATGAGAGATAAGATTGTTATTTTAGAGATTTTTGGAAAGAGTTGTCCTCATTGCGATAAGCAAATGCCAATTTTGAGTGCCATTAAAAACACCAATCCTGATAAAGTAGAGATTATTGCTATTCATGCTCAAGAGATGATGGATGAGAATGAGAAGATAAAACTTTTTTCTAAACATGCCATAAACTACCCAATTATTGATGGTTCGCAAAGTATAAATCTTCTCTATTTTATACGAGATACCTATGGATGGGATGGAACTATGCCTTATATGTTGGTTATAAAAAATGGATTAACAGAGTTTTCATACAGTGGAGAGACAGATTTAGATGAAATTAAAAAGGATATTAAGAGCCTTTTATAACAAAGAGAGCTAAGTTTTTAAAAGATTCTTTTTGAAAAAAAAAAATTTTAGATATAATGGTTTTTATATTATTTTTTACATAAGGATTTTTTAAAATGAACAAAAGCTCGATATACTATCTAGTCTTACTTTTAGGATTGCCATTTTATATTGGTTGCTCCGAAAACACACCTACTTTAGATACCACATCGCAAAAAAAATTAGCTCCTGAAATTACTAAAGAGATTGAGCAAAATGGATGTATAAAAAGTTTTACCATAAGTGAAGATAGTTGTGGTAAAGGCTCATTTTACTCACACTACGGAAAAGATACTAAAACAAAAGAGGTTAAAGAGAATAATAACTCCATCATCCATCATAAACTTCCAAGCGTTCAAGGTGAAATAATAGAAATAGATGAAAATGGAGAAGATTTAAATTTTTTACAATACAGTGATAAGATAGTTGTTTTAGAAGTTTTTGGGAAAGAGTGTATGTTCTGTACAAAACAAGGAAGAATCCTAAATATGCTTAAAAATAGTTCAAAAGATAAAATTCAGCTCATTGGTCTTCAAGTAGAGGGTCGTATGAATCCTAAAGAGACTAAAAAAATCTTTAAAAAACATGGTATCAGACACCCTGTTATAGAGGGAGAAGATGCTGAAAAGCTTCAAGATTATCTACAATTTAAAAAAGATTGGGATGGAATATTACCATTTATCTTGATTATCGACAAAGAGGGCAAAGTAAGAAATGTACATCATGGACTAACTAGCTTAAAAGAGTTGAAAAAAGATGTTTTAGACGCACAAAAAGTTTCAACTCCAGCAGAATAATGTATCATATTTTGGGTAGCCACAAAAGCTACCCCTATACAATACTTTAATCTTTCGATTTTTTAAACTTTTTCCAAGCTTTTTTAATATCTTTTACGACCTCTTTATTGATACCTTTGATATCACTCAACTTTGATGGTTTTGTCTCTAAAATCTCTACCACTTCACTATGAGTATAAGTTCCAAAGATATTTTCTAACTTTTTCTTACCTATCCCCTCGATGTCTAAAAGAAGTTTTTTTAACTCTTTATAAGATATAATCAACTCAACCGAACTCTCTTTTGACTCAACTTCTTGAGAAGTTTTTTTTTGAGATTCTTCAACTTCTGTAACTTCTGCAACACTATTATTATCAACTTTTACAACATCGTTACTCTCAACAGACTCACTTGATTCATCACTGCCAATCATCTCAATCATTTCAACTTTATCATCACTTGTTATTTTTATATCAGCTTCAATAACTGATTCGCTAGAAAGTGGATATTTACTTTGAAAATTCCACTCTTCACTTGCCCACTCTTCAGAAGTTCTAGCTTTTACACCAAACATTTTATAGATAGAATCTAACTCATGAAGATAATATTCACCATCACCATAAGCTCTCTTATCACCCAAAAACATCTCGCCATCACTACCCAATTTTTCTCTACCAAATGTGATATTTCTCATCGTTCTTAGGATTTTGCTATCAACTTTCCCTAACTCTTCCCAGTTAAACATCGGTAAATGTGGTTTTTTAAACTTACCATGACTAAGTATAGACATAAGATATTGACCAATCCAATCTCGAATATAAGGAAACGCAGCAAATGCTGTCGCACACTCCAAAATTCTAACACTTCCATCACTACTATATGCTATATCACAAGCCCAATATTCTGCTTTTGCAGCCTTTGAAGTCTTAACCGCCAAATCAAGAACAGAGCTAGGAACATTCATATAATCCATACTTCCACCTTGTGAAGTATTGGTTAACCACTCACCCTCAGGAGCGCGTCTCCAAAATGCACAAACTGGCTTATGCCCAATTAACATAACCCTAACATCAGCTTCCATAGGAACAAAATCTTGAAGATACATTGGATGGTATTTTTTAGTATCAAAAAGCTCTTTGGCTTCATCTACACTATCTACTTTATGTACAAAATAACCACCATAATTTGAAGGTCCATAAGAGCGTTTAACGATTTTAGGATACGCTGTCTCTTCTAAAAAGTCATACCCTTTTGCTCTATTATAGTAAATATATGTTTTTGGAATTGCAAGATTATATTTCCAAGCAAATCGCGTCACATTCTCTTTAGATTTATTTGAAAATTGTGTATCAAGAGATGGAATAAATCTAACCTCTGGTAACTCTCTTGCAATCTCTCTAAAAGTTTCATAAGCTGTTGCAGGAACATTTCCTATCAAAACTTCGATTTTTTTTCTCTTCACCTCTTTGATAAATCTCTCTTTATCGTTTTTCCAATGATACACAACGCTCTCTATCTTATCTGGCCACCCTTGAAAATTGCTCTTATCGAAAAATCTCAATACATAATCCATATATAAAAAACCTATTTTTGGTAACTTGCTCTCTTTTTTTCCTGCCATAACTTATTTCCTTTTTTTTTGTATAATTTTATTATTATTTAATAACTAAATGGTTACTTCTATTTCTTAGATTTTCTATCTATCAAATCAACTATTAAATCTATCTTTTTATCATTAAATGTCAATCCCATCTTCTCTTGAGCAGGTGTAGCAAATGCTGGAATCCCATTGACTTCAAGCACAACATACTCTTGTCTCTCCAAATCGTAAATAATATCAACCCCAGCGATATCTGTTTTACACGCTTTAGATGCTCTTATAGCAATATCAATAATCTCATCATTTGGTTCTCGTAAAAAGACAGAACCACCACTTGTAATATTGGTTCTCCAATCTCCATTTCCAGCTTTTCTTCCATAACATCCAACAAATTGACCATCTACGATATCTACTCTAAAATCACTATTATCATATTTTACAAATCTTTCAACATAAAAATATCTCAAATCCATCTGATTTAGAAAAGGTAAAAGCATATCCAAAGTACTCTCGTCTTCTATCTTTGTAAGTCCAACTCCACCCCAACCATCAGTTGGTTTGTAAACCATTTTTTCCCAAGTTTGTATCGTTTTTCTAAGCTCTTGAGTATCATCTCTATGACAAAGTCTAAAATCTGCTGTTCTAATTCCTGCTTTATTTAAAAGAAGTGAGGTATAAAACTTGTCTTCAGTGATAGCAAAAGCCTCATAAGAGTTAATCATCGGAACTAATTCATTTAAAATTTTATATAAATAGACTTGATACTGCGTCTGCTCCCCTGCATTGTATGAAAAAAACAGGTCAAGCTCATCCACATTCACACCATTGTGAACGATGTGAGAATTTTCAACAACCGTATGTCTAAGATTTACATTATTGATAACATCAATATCCCTATCTTTAAGTTTGGTGATAATCTTTTGACCTATCGCCTCACCTCCACTATTGCTATATAACCACATTCCAACTTTTCTATTATCCATAACCTCTCCCATATTAAAGTTTTTTATTTGTTTGATGATGAGTCAAAATCTTTGTCATCAAAGTGATTCGTGACTCAAAACTGCTCTTCAACGCTCTCTCTTTTATCGTATGGTCTCCATCTCCAAATGGACCAAATCCATCGAGCGTAGGAGTACCAGCAGAAGCTACAAGATTTGCATCACTCACCCCACCTCGTTTTTCTGTTAAAAGTTTCTCACCAATAATCTCTTCTATTTTTGTTATAAACTCATCTTGTAAAGCCGTATGCTCCATAACATCTCGTTGAATCTCACCACTAAGTATTGAAGTTATCCCCTCAACAAAAGAGGTCTCAACAATCTTATTTAAGGAACTCAAAAGTCGCTCTTTTTCGCTTGACGAAGTGTAACGAAGCTCTAAAAGCAGTTCGCATTTTGGAGAGATAGTATTTGCACCAATTCCACCCTCTATCTTGCCAACATTTACCGTTGTACCTAACTCTAAATTCGTCAATTTTGTAATCTCAATCAACTTATATGCACCTTCAAGATTTGCATTTATCCCCTCAGAGTATCGAACTCCAGCATGAGAAGCTTTGCCCTCAATCGTGATGTTAAAAGTTCCAATCCCTTTTCTAGCAGTGACCACTTCCAAATCATTTCCAGCTGCTTCAAAAACGAAACAATAGTCATAATCTTTAGCGATAGAAGCAGTTAAAGATTTACTATCTCCACTCCCTGTCTCCTCATCAGAAACAAGTAAAAAATCGATATTTTCAATGTGACCAAACGCTTTATGGATATTTCTTAAAGCTTCAAGTGCCACGATATTGCCACCTTTCATGTCACAAACACCTGCACCATAGACCCACTCGTCATCTTGGCTAAAACCCTCAAAGCTTTGAGGAGGAAAAACGGTATCATTGTGACCCAATAGCAATATTTTTGCTCCTAAACTCTTCGGAGTTGTATATAGATGATGATTTCCAATGGTTTCTCTTTGATAACAGTTATCTGTAAATCCCAATGGCGTTAACCACTGAGTCATAATTTGGGAAACACTATTAACACCACTCGGGTTCTTCGTATAAGAATTGATAGAGATTATTGATTGCAAATCGGAGATATATTTCATAGGCATACTTCTTTAAAACAAAATGTGAATAAACGATAAGAATTATATCACTTATAGGGTAAAAAGTTTTAAAGAAATAGGATATTTTTTAAATTTTTTAATAGATATAATCTACAACTTTTGAACTACTTGTAACCTCTTTTATAAACGCAACCACTTTTAGATGCTCATCATGAATAGCATAACTTTGCAGTCCCTCAACATCGTCAAATGAAGTAATAATACTCATGTCCATAGCTCTTGTTTCAGGTGAAAAATTAACCCCTACTTCCATACTTCTTAGCGTTGGAACTTTGCCCATCAAGCCCTCCAACATCTCTTTGGCAAGTTGTAAATTTGCGACTCTATTTTCGCTTTTAAATTCAAACATTACGATATGCTTAATCATATTATCTCCCCTTGATATTTAATATAAAATTATAACCAAAGTTATGGTAAAATTCGCTCAATTTATAAACTTTTGGAGAACAACTTGACACAATTAGATTATTATGAAATCTTGGAAGTTAGCCGTAGCTGTTCTGATGCGGAGCTAAAAAAAGCCTATCGAAAATTGGCAATGGAGTATCATCCAGATAGAAACCAAGGCAACAAAGAGGCAGAAGAAAAATTTAAAACCATTAACGAAGCCTATCAAATTTTAAGCGATAGTGAAAAAAGAGCGATATATGACAGATATGGGAAAGATGCTTTAAATAGTCGCATGGGTGGTGGTGGTTCTCGTGGTGGGGCTGGATTTGATGATATTTTTGAACAAATGTTTAAGAGTGCGTTTGGGGAAAATTATGGTAGCTCTAAAAAAAATGGTAATCAAAAATACAATCTTGATTTTGAAGTGCAAATCAATCTAAAATTTAATGAAGCCGTATTTGGAACAGAAAAAACTTTAACCAATAGATATAAAGTTCCATGTGATGACTGCTATGGAACAGGAGCTAAAGATGCTCAAATGTCAACCTGTGACTACTGTAATGGACAAGGTCAGATTTTAATGCGTCAAGGCTTTATGCAATTTGCTCAAACTTGTCCAAAATGTCATGGAGAAGGGCAAATAATCAAAGAGAAATGTCCTAGTTGTGGTGGTAAAGGCTTCAATGAAAAAGAGCAAACCGTTACCATAAAAATCCCAGCAGGTGTGGACAATGATAACAGACTTCGAGTAGCAGGATACGGAAATGAGTCTAAAGATGGCACACGAGGGGACTTGTATGTGAGATTTAAGGTTCAAGAAGATGAACATTTTGTTCGAGATGGTGATGATATATACATAGAAGTTCCGATTTTTTTCACTCAAGCTGTGTTGGGTGATACGATTGAGATTGCCTCTTTGCATGGAAAACTTGAACTTGATTTGAAGATTGGGACAAAAGATAAAGAGCAGTTTGTTTTCAATAATGAGGGCTGTGTCAATATACGAACAGGCAAAAAAGGAAGACTTATCGCACAGATAAAAATCGTCTATCCAAAAAAACTAACCGATGAACAAAAAACACTTCTTCATGAATTACAAAAGACTTTTGGGATAGAGTCTATGGCAAAAGAGAGTGGCGGAATGGATGATGTTTTAAATAGAGTCAAAGGCTGGTTTAAGTAGGAAATATAGAGTAATTTTTGTATAATAAAAATAAAAAAGAGGGAAATATGCAAACAGTCACTTTACAAATAGAAGATAGTGTTTATGAAAATTTTTTTTGGTTGTTAAAACATTTTTCAAAAAATGAAATAAAAATTTTGGAACAATCAAAATACCTAAATGATGATGAATATTTAAGAAGCATTAAAGGTATGGTGAATAGTATTCAAAAAGCTAGAGTTGAAGCTATTGAAAATGGTGTAACATTGGATAAACTAGAGTGGTAAAGTATCAATTAATATTTTTATCTCAAGCACAAAAAGATGCTAAAAATTTATCATCAAGTGGATTGAAACCAAAAGCTCTAAAACTTTTAGAGACTATACAAATCAATCCGCTTCAATATCCACCTGAATATGAATATCTTAAAGGTGATATGCAAGGTTTAATAAGTCGAAGAATCAATAAGCAACATAGATTGGTTTATGAAGTATTAGAAGAGAGCAAAACGATAAAAATTTATCGAATGTGGAGTCATTACGAATAGCCATTTAATAAAAAGTTAAGAGCTGGTTTAAGTAGGGAATAGTTATTTGCTCCAACTCAAAAGAGTTGGAATGAAGTTAAAAACCTGCCTGTTATCTAATCAATTGCACAATCTTACAATCTCTTCTACAATCTCTGAATAGTATGAAGCATTAAATGTGGGTGTCGTTCTATTGCAACCCGATACATACCAACCACTATTAGCACTAGATTTTGTAGCAATTCCAGTCATTGTTCTATGTATTATATTTACTGATGGATGATCTGAAGAGTATGCAGGTGCCCTAGCAAAGGCATTCATATTTGAACCATCATTTAATGTTATATTAGCATATTGCCAAACGGTTGGATGTGATGGGTAACGATTTTCAATCCCCCAAGATGTGATATATCTATCAGCCATACCCAATTGCCCCAACACTAACAAACCTAAAACCACTTTTTTCATTTTTTATCCTTATTATTCAATATAAATAATATTACTCAAATTATCTTTTAAAAATTCTTAAAATTGAATAATTTTATTCAAAATAAGGAATTTATGTGAAAGTTGTAGAAAAGATAAATTATCTCATAGAGGAAAAAGAACTTACAAAAAGAGACTTTGCAAAAAAACTTTTAGAGCTTGAACCTGTACTTGATAGTACAGGAAAAGCACCACATGAATCTACAATTTACGGTTATCTAAATGGAGGTAGAGAAATCAAAATTGAACTTATTCCCTATATAGCTGAGGTTTTAGGAGTCAATGAGCAGGAGCTTTTTAGTAGTGAACTTGAATACTCTACAAACCACAATATAAAATACTCCAAAGAAGTTAGAGGAATAATATCACTCATTCCTTACGCTCCACATGCCATGATAGAACACATTCATGATGTTTTAAAAAAGTACAAAAATATCTATGATGAAAGTACCAATAGCATAAGGTAAGTACCTACCTAAATTTAATTTCAAAAAAATCATCCTTACCATAATTCTTTAAAATTTTATTAATATAACTTTCTAATGTAAAGGTCGAAGCATAATCAGAGATGTTTATCCAATGATATTTCA
>SDAZ01000202.1 GCA_006212005.1 Sulfurovum sp.
CAAAAATAAAAAAGATGCTGAAGATAAAGCAAAAAATCCAAATCTAACTTATGAAGAAGCCAAAAACCTTCAAGCCAATATCAACAAAGCCAACGAAAAGATAGAAGAGATGCAAAAAGTCGGATTGCTTGTCGATATGGTCAATGGTGCATTGTACAATCCAAGCGATACCTTAGCAGGAACGGCGGTAAATACTTTGTCTCCAGCCGTAGTCTATAAAGTTGGGCAATATTTCAAAGAAAATGAAAAATTAAACAAACTAGATGGTGGAGATAGAGATGAACAAGGAAGCACAAAGCATCTACTAGCTCAAGCTTTGGTGGCTGGAGTTACGGCTAGACTTGCTGGAAATGATATTTTGTCAAGTAGCATATCAGGTGGTGGAGGTGAAGCTATCGCTCCATATCTAGCAGAGTATATATATGGAGTCAATCCAAAAGATGTTTCTAAGATGACGGCGGAACAAAAACAGACCATTTCTGCTATAATTTCACTTGGTTCAATGGCGGTTGGTGCTACGAGTGGAAGCGTCACGGATATGGTAGCTAGTGGCGAAGCTGGACGGGTTGCTGTGGAGGAGAATAGAATTATTCTTAAAGGCACAGCTAATCAAAAGACTATTTTGTTGGACAATTTACAAATGCTTACAGATGATGAGTTGACAGTAGATAAAAAAGGTAAAGTTAATATTGTTAATAAAATAGAGGGAGAACATCCCATTGGAACCAAACTTGTTAATGAATTAATAAGTTCTGATAAGACGGTTTCCGTATCTTTAAATCAAAATGAAGATAGTAAAGCTGTATCTCCACTTTCAGCATTTCCAGGAGTACACAAAGGAGTTGGTTCTGATTCTAGAGTTAATCTAAATACAAATGCTGAAACTACTGCACTTGAAACTAAAGCTGATGGTACAAAAGTAATAGCACCAATACCAAGTTATATAATTTTAGGACACGAACTAGACCATGCACTTGATTTAGCGAATGGAACATTTGGTTATGAAACAGATAAAGTGGAAGTAAGGGTTAAGAATGGAGAAAGAACATTTAGAGATAATTCCCCAACAAGAGAATATGGTACCGTTGGCATTCATGGATATGATAGTAAAAATGGAACATCCGAGAATGCGATAAGAAAAGAACACAATTTAAATGAAAGGGCAAGTTATGTTACGCCATCAGATTAGTTTGATATTTTATGTTTTATATTTATTTATTCTATCAGGATGTACTAATAAAATTGTACAAAATGATGAATTAGAATGCAAACAAAAAGTAACAGCAAAAATAATTTCTATAGAAAAAGATGAGGATTGGGGCAATTTAACAATTTATATGGAAATTAACAATCAAACGAATCATCAAATAATTATTGATGGGGCTGCTGTATGTAGAGGAAAGATAGTGTTGGATTCAAAAAGAAAGCAAAAATTCAATCCAAATATGCTAAACAAATATGATGTAGAAGCTGTTCAGTTATTTAATAGTGGCTTCCTTGATCAAGAAAAATGTGATGTAGATCATACAGCATATGTTGCTCCTCCAAGTGTATCCAAACGAAGTAAAGAGGTACATGGTATACAAGCAAGAGGAGATTTGTTAGATATAGACACCAATAAATCAAATTTAATTGTTTATATCTTTTATCATCCATTTATATATGAATACCTATAACAAAGTAGCACTTGAATGCAGGAAACAATTAAACAATGTAGATGTGGAAATTTAATCATTTTATCTACAAATAAAGAAAATTAGAACTTCATCTCGAACATTAAGTGAAGTTTTGAGTGTATTTGATGCCCTATAAGTAACAAAAAGTTACAAAATAGGGGCATTCAAAAATTATCCGTCACACGGCGTTCGTTCGTCGTTCCATACATATGATGATAGCTATGTATGGCATCTCTATCCATTTTCATGGTCTGTTAATTTAGGTGTTCCGAATTAATTACAGATAGCTTTCGCTTCTTGAGATGTTTGATGTTTGATTTTTTATAGGGAGCATTTCAA
>SDAZ01000203.1 GCA_006212005.1 Sulfurovum sp.
TTATATGATAAATTTGTTACTTCTTCTTTTTACTTTTAAGCAACTTTGCATTGTGTGGATTTTTTAAAAGCATCTCCATCGAGTTTATCGTATCTTCCTCAACAACTTCTTCTTTTATAGGTTGAGTATATTCAGCCACATTTAAAGCCACCAAATACTCTTCCAAAAAGACCTGTTTTATCGCAAGTAACGGGATAGTTACAATTGAGCCAAAATTGCTCTCGCCAAAACCAGCCTCAAAGCTTAGTGTTTCTGTTGTAAGTTTGGATGATTCATAAGAGTACTCCGCCAACATAAAAAGCGTTATCTCTGGGAAAGTGCTAATAAGCTCTGTTGGAAGTGGTGGCACAAAAGAGACATGTTCAATCTGACAAGTGATGCCAAAATAGTGTTCTTTTTTATATATCAACTCTATCGTCTCAAATATGTGACCTTTCATCAAATTTTGAAAATCACTATCGTACACAAATTTTTCTATTGGCATTTTTTCTCTTTAATTTAAATTTATAATATGAATATTATTTTGAATCGAAAATTCTATCATAGCGTTCATTAATGCAAAGCCACTAAAGCTCTCTATATCTGAACTTTTGATATGTAGTCTATTTAAAAACTTACTAACTTACTCATGAAAAAATATTTATGCAAAAAAAATGTTTATATTTGATTAAAATTTGGAGTATAATAGACTTTACAAACTCACGAATTATCAAAAATCAAGCTCCTCATACAATAGTGAAATTTAAATAAGGAAAAATGATGATATATCAACTAACATTTAGTGCTTATGCATATACAAGCATCAATAAAGATAATTTAAAAAAAAATATTTTAATGGATTTTGAATTGGAATATTATGAAAGATCAGATTTATATGTAATTTCTTTTATGCATCCATGTAATTTGTCTTATGGAGACTATTATCATAGTGAGTATGAACCGTGGTATGTTAAAATGGTGGAGCAATATGGGGATTATTTAAAAGAAATTGGTTTTTCTGATTTTGAAATTTTGATAAATATTTTTTCTATCAAAGATGAAAATAATGAATTTCCACAGTGTAATTTCGAAATTTTTAACAGTACACTATTGACAAAAATATCACATTATAGTGTTGCTTTGCCGATTAGCATATACGCTATTTCTATCGAAGAAGCCATGGATTTTTTAAAAATGAGTAAAAATGAAATTGAGTTAGAGTTTTTCTACTTATGACCATTATATGCTTTTTTCTTCTGGTGCTTTTTTATAATTTTACTCCAATAGGAAAAAAAACTGATGTCAATTTACACTCAAAATACTCAACACCTAGTTTTGATGGTAGCTTTTTACCAACATCAAGAGAGATAAATGAAAATGGATTTAGTGCAAAATGGAGTGTTTTACATCTTAATAGAAATTACCCACAAATTTGGGTAGGAAATAACTACTCATTGGTCAATAATTTGAACGCTGAACCAGCAATTTATGAGGTAACTGCGGTTGATGCTAGTATGCCTGTCGATACTGCTACTGCTACAACTGTCAATCAAAATGATGCTTCAACTTTTGGGGTTAAATTGTTGATTGCAAATGATATCTATCAAAAAAGTACACGAGTAGTAAAATATGGATTAATGTTTGTTTTATTTACTTTTTTCGCTTTCTTTTTTTCAGAAATAATCACAAAAAACCGTTTCCACCCGATACAGTATCTTTTTGTGGGATTTGCAACTATCATATTTTATCTACTACTTTTGGCACTTGGAGAACATCTAAATTTTAACCTCTCCTATATCATTTCAGCATTTGCCATCACAATTTTAGTAACACTTTACACACAAGCTGTTATCAAAAATAGATATTTCACCATCACTCTTTTTGGAATGCTTTTAATCTTATAAGTACCTACCCAAATCTAATTTCAAAGAAAATAATACTACAATTAGAGCATGAAAAAGATAGAAGAACTAAACGAAGAAGATAAAAAAACGCTAGAGGATATTTTTAAAAATTATCCAACA
>SDAZ01000054.1 GCA_006212005.1 Sulfurovum sp.
AGTTTATCGAGATTATATTGCTATTTATGCTATTGATAAATTTAAAGCTGTTAGCTATGCTAAAACTAAATAAAAAGGAAAATAAATGTTTTTAAATATCGCATATATCACAAAAGTAAATGTTGCTTCACTTAATGGTGGAGAGGGAACAGGTGGAAATGTTACAGTTATGAAAAAGATTTCAAATGCCAATGGAGATGAGTTTGCCTATGTATCAGGTCAAGCACTCAGACGATATCTTAAAGAGACACTTATGCAACTTGGTGAACAAATTAGTAGTGTTGATGAAGATGGAAATCCAACGATTGAAGAAAATGGTAAATATCCATCATTAAATGTAAAAATTGATGACAAACAAAGAAAAAAAATTTTTGAATCAGTTTGCGATTTAGATTTATTTGGATATATGCTTCCTAAAGGTGGACGACGATGGTCGCCTGTTAAAGTTTCTCCTTTAGTTTCATTGTTGCCTTATAAAGGTGAATATGACTATCTTACAAGAAAGCAACGGGTTGAAGATGAGACTAAAAAAAGTGGTAATATTGTTCAAGTAGAAATAGATACTTTAAATTTTATGAGAGGTAATATGATGATTAATATCTCTCATATTGGAAATGAAATTAATGAATATACTTATGAAGTTAAAGAGATTTTAACTCCTGAACAAAAAAAGCAAAGATTAAATATTTTACTTGATGCCATTAAAGCTTTTAACGGTGGAGCTAAACAAGCTAGAAATCTTGAAGATATTTCACCAAAATTTGTTGTGATTGCAAAACAAAAAACAGGGAATCCATTTCTTCTAAATGCTCTTAGTGTAGATTCAAATGGTAATATAAATATAGAAAATATCAAAGAAGCTTTATCTGATAATATGACTGAACAATATACGATAGGTATATCAAAAGGGATATTCACCAATGAAGAAGAGATAAAGAGTTCATTTGATAATGTAGTTACTGTTTCTAAAGCGATAGAACAGTATAAAATTTAAAGAAATGTATTATGGAAGTTATTAGATTTAAAATACAGGGATTTATGAATTCATTTAGAATTCCTTTTTTTAGAACTTATCATAAAACTTTTTTAGCTCCTCCAAAAACTACAGTTGTGGGGATGCTTTGTAATATTTCATTAAAACCACAAAAAGAGTTTTTTGAGATATTAAATAGTGATAAGATTTTAGTATCTGTTATTATCAATGATATTAATGGTAGAACTAAAGATTTGTGGAGTTATAAAACTTTAGAAAAAAAGAATATGGGTAAAAGTGTTGTTCGTAGAGATAAATTATTTATTCCAAATTATACTATTTATCTAAAAATCGAAGATAAAAAACTTTTCGATGAGATATTTGAGGTACTTAATAATCCGAAAAATATACCATCTTTAGGGCTAGATGATGAGTTAGTTTATATATATGCAGTTAAAAAACTTTCTTTAATGTATAATAATAGTAATCGTATTAATTCTATGTTTTTAGATAAAGGTATAAAATATAAAGCTTTTATCTTAGATTCTTTAAAAAGTATTGAATTACCTACGGCTCAAATAGTTCCTATAAAGTTTAAGGCTTTTGATAAAAAAGATAATAGAATCCCTAAAGAGATACTCGAAGAGTTTAAACAGGTTGAATATATTAATTGTGAAATAGAATTTCAAAATAATATTGAAATTTTTGAAGATATTGAACTAAAAAATAAAATGGTGTTTTATTAATGAATATTTTGGCTAAAAAATTAGATGATAAATTTCAAACTTTAGAAGAGCATACTTTATGGGTTACAGAAGAAGCACTAAAACAAATTGATGATAAAACACTTCAAAAAGTAGCTAATATTTCTGGTTGGAATACAGATAAAATCAAAGATTTGATTTTTTTTAGTGCTTACTTTCATGATATGGGTAAAGCGACTATTGAATTTCAAAATACAATTCACAATGGAACAAAATCTTTTCATGCGATGTATTCTGCAAGTGTATTGGAATCAATAACTGAATTTGAATTTTTAGAAGATGATATTTATATCAATCTTTTATTGGTAATTGCACTCACTCATCATTCATTAATGCCTTATACTCCAAATTCTTCAAATTTTAGCTTTTTAGATGAAGCGAAATTTTTATTTAATAAGTATAAAATTTTATATGAAAACTTTAGGAAAAAAGAGTGTATATATGATTTTAAATTTCATATTTCAGATGATATTAAATTTGAAATTGAAAATATAGATAATGATTTAAAACTAATTAAACAAACCAATAAATTACGGGTTTTATACACTTATGTATCAGGAATCTTAAATTTAGCTGATTGGATAGCTAGTTCAAGATTTAGTCAAACCACACCAATTACAACTTTTCAATGTATTCCGTCAAAAAATGATTTTATGAGCCATTTAACTTTTAATAAATTAAGAGATTTTCAAGATGAATTATCAATTTTCACACAAAGTGTTTTAGTTGAAATTCCTACTGGTGAGGGAAAAACTGAAGGTTCTTTACTTTGGGCAATTAGAAATGTATATAATCAAAATACAAAAATAATTTATACATTGCCAACACAAACTACATCCAATAAACTCTATGAAAGAGTACAAAAGTTTTTTGATAAAAAAGAGTGTGGATTGATTCACTCAAATGCAAAAATATTTTTAGAAGAAGCATATGAAAGAGATAATGGAGTTATTGATGAGCATTTTAAGAGTGATTTTTTAGTTAGTAAAAGCTTCAATAAACCTGTTACAGTTTCTACGATAGATTCTTTACTTAAATATTTTATCAATATTGGAAGATTCAATATCGCAACTAAAAACTTTTTAAATTCAGTAATTATTATTGATGAAGTTCACTCATATGATTTTAAGTTGATGGGATTTTTGAAAATGTTTTTAGAGTTATGTAAAGAATATGAAGTTAAAGTTTGTTTGATGAGTGCATCCATACCAAATAAAATAAAAGAGTTACTAAATATAAAAGATTACCCAGTCATTACTCAAAATGATTTATTTAAGAAAAAAGCAAATGAAATTAGAAAAAAGGATTATGAACTAGATGATGATTTTGATTTTATTTTTGAAAAATTTGAAGAATCAAAAAACATATTAATCATTAGAAATACTGTTAAAAGTGCAACTGATACATATAAATATTTAAAAGAAAAATATTCATTAAATAACAAAAAAATATTGCTCTATCATTCAACATTCAAAAAAAAAGATAAGAACAAAAAAGAATGTTTAATTTTTGAAAAATTAGATTCTAAAAAACCTTTTATTCTTGTAGCAACCCAAATAGTAGAGATTTCATTAGATATTGATTTTGATGTGATGTTCACTGATAATGCTCCAATAGATAGCTTAATTCAAAGATTTGGAAGAGTAAACCGTAAAAAAGATGAAAACAACAAAGGTGAAATATTTATTTACAAGTATCAAAAAAAATATCCTTATAAAAATCAATATCTTTTAGATATGACATTTGAAATGATTCAAGATGGTTATTTTGAACTTGCTAAATATGTTGAATGGTTAAATATGGTTTATGATAGATTATTTGAAGATGATATACAGATACAAAACGAGATTACACGTTTATTTGATGAGGCTTATCAAAAATACGATAAAGTTTTAAAAGAATTAAATGGAATAAAGAAATCAAGTGATAATTATGATTTGAGAGACATAGAGCTAATTAAAAATGATTATTTACTTTATGATGATTATATAAACGGTAATATTACTCATGATTATACGATATCTTTGCCTTTTTATTTTGAAAAAAAATATAAACATATTATAAAAGAGTCTTCAAATTATGAGATTCTAAAAATTAATTATTCTTTTGAAGAAGGTATTCTTTTAACAAACAATAAAGAGGGAGTTGATTTTTGGTAAATATAAATGGAACATTAATCTCGTATTATTTCATATGCAAAACAAAATTATGGCTCTTCGCCAATCGCATAAACCTTGAAGACAACAGTGAAGATGTTCGTATAGGAAAAGTTTTACATGAGATAAATGAGCAAAAAAGTAAAAAAGCGGAGATATCACTTGATAATATCAAAATCGATAAGGTCACTAAAGAGTATATCGTTGAGCTAAAAAAGAGTGATAGTGACCCAGAAGCGGTCAAATGGCAACTGCTTTTGTATCTTTATAAGTTTAAGCAAAGGGGGATTGAGCGAAAGGGGAGGATTGAGTATCATGAGAAAAATCATGCTCCAACCCCTCAAATCGTCGAGCTTGATGAGGAGAATGAAAAAGAGCTTTTGGAAATATTGCATCAGATAGAAGAGCTTGTGCAAAAGCCGACACTACCGACTCCACCGACTCCAAAGTTTGAGAATAAATGTAAAAAATGTGCTTATTATGAGTACTGTTTTATATAAGATAAAGGATTATAATGGCAAAAAATCATACACGATATATTTTCAGTATGGGAGAGCTTCATCGCAAGGACAACTCTATCGCATTTCGCAATGAAAAAGGCAGTTTGTATATCCCCATTGAAGATACGAGGGAGCTTTATTGTCTAGCTGAGGTTAGTATGAACACGAAATTTTTGGATTTTATCGCTAAAGCTGGGATAACACTTCATCTTTTCAATTATTATGGCAATTATAGTGGAACATTTTATCCAAAAGAGCAACTCATCAGTGGTGATTTGACCATAAAACAGTCGATTGTGTTTATCGAAAAACGCTTACTTATCGCCAAACAAATCGTTTTAGCCATCGGTGCAAATATCCATGAGGTGCTTTATCACTATTATCGTCATGGGAAAAAAGAGTTAAAACCTACGCTTGATTGGCTCAAAAGTGAACCTAAAAAGTTTTTGGATAACGAGCTTACTATCGAGCAGATACTTTTCATTGAGGGGCAGATATGGCATCGCTTTTATAGCAGTTTTGAGCATTTTTTGCCTGAAGATTTTTTGATGAACAAGAGGGTTAAACGCCCACCTGACAATCCTATGAATGCGTTGGTTAGTTTTGGAAATACGATGCTTTACACTAAAACGATAAGTGCTATTTATCATACTCATCTCAATCAATCGATTAGTTTCTTGCATTCACCACAAGATGGGCGTTTTAGTTTGAGTTTGGATTTGAGTGAGGCGTTTAAGCCTGTTATTGTATTTAGAACTATTTTTGATTTGGTTGGAAGAAAACAACTACAAGTGGCAAAACATTTTGACAAAAATCTAAACTACGCACTTTTAAATGAAGAGGGTAAAAAGATATTTATCAATGCTTTTGAAGAGCGAATGAATGAATCGTTTATGCACCCAAAACTCAAACGAAAAGTGAGTTACAAACAGTGTCTAAAACTTGATGGCTATAAACTGATAAAATACATCGTTGAGGGTAGGGAGTTTACACCATTTTTGTTGAAGGAAAATCAATGAAATATGTCAACAATAATTATATTTTCCTTTTTTATGATATCGCAGATGAGGAGAGTGAAGTTGGTAAAAATCGGACTTTAAAGGTTTTTAAAGAGTGCAAAAAGTATCTCAAACATCATCAAAAGTCTATTTTTAGAGGTAACATCTCTCCTGCAAATCAGATAAAACTCGAAAATAAACTTAAAAGTATTATTGATAAAGAGCTTGATTTTATCACCGTCATAAAAGTTTTGAACAGTGGAAGTTTTAGCGAAGTGACTATCGGCAAGGATAAAAAGCAAAGTGAGTCGATTTTCATCTGATTTTTTCCAACCGATTTTATCTTATTATCAGTTATAAAAGATGAGAATATGGAGTGATGAGGATTATGTTATCTTTGCATTTCTTCTTTCTCTCTCCTCTTCAAGCTCAAGTTTTTGTTGCTTTTTGACATTGTCCCATATCGCATAATCGCCATCATCGCCTTTCAATGAATAGATTCGCTCTTCATACTTTTTGATAACTCGACCTAAAATCGTATCAAACCCCTCAATATAGCCTTGTGCGGTAAGTTTTTCAATCGCAATTATCAATCCCCAAAAAATATCACCCAACTCATCTTCTAAGTGAGCGATATTATTGAGTGAAAGCTCCTCCATCACCTCATCGACCTCAGATGAAATCTCTTTTAAAAGATAATGTGGGTTTAGTCGTTTACTATCTTTTCGTGTTAAGTCGAGGCTATGTTTATATTTTGCAATCTCAAGAATCTTTTCTATCTTTTTACTTCTGTCCATCTTTACTCTTATTTTGAAATTTGTTATTTTGGGATGGATTATATCGAAATATCACCATAACCTCTAATCTCACCCTCTTTGATACCTTTTTGAGAAAGCAAATCTTTATCTTCTACAAAAACTTTATATCCCTGTTTACACTCAAGATGTAGCCACTGCTCATTTTTTTCAAGTGTCGAACTTTTTTCGATTTGTTTAAAGATAGTTGGATTTTCTTCAAAAATGGTTGCTGGAAAATCAATCAAAATATCAGCTTTTTTATTGGAGCGTAAAACCCCTTGAGAGTATCCCTCTGCTCCATAAACAACATTGATAATCTTATCTCCAACTTTCAAAACTCTTTTTGTATCATCTAAAATAAAATTTTGCTTAATATCGGAGGGTATATTTTTAACAATATCATAACTCTCAACAGCCGTAATGGTGTAAAAATTTATCACAGAATTTGGTTTTTTTGCCCATGGATGATAAAGACCATTTTCAACTTCACAAACTTTTAGTTTCGTTTTTTCTCGAAGTGAGTCATAGCCTTTGATATTTGTAGTCCCTTTTTTATGGGCATTGATATTTATAACAGGTGATGGGTATTCAGAAGCCCAAAACGAACTCGCTACTTGATGATAAACTTTACCATTTCGCACGATATCGAGTTTATAAGGTTTTATATCTTGTGCAAGAGAGATAACACTAAAAAGTAGGGTGAAAGAGAGTATCTTTGAAATCATTGTTGTTCCTTTTTTATCTGTATTATACTTTTTTAACGGTATATATTTGATGAGTTTAAAGAATATATGATATGATAAATCTATGAATATTTTTAATTATATAACCCCAAATATCGGTGAAACTTTTACAACGCTTTTTGAAAATAAAAAAATCAAAATTATTCAAATCGTCAGTTCAGATAGTGTTGAGAAAAAAGTATATATTCAAGAAGAAGATGAGTTTGTTTTTATCTTGGAAGGTAGTGCAAAGTTGAGAATTGATGGGGATATCAAAGAGATAACTAAAGGTGAGTATCTTTATATTCCAGCTCAAATGCCCCATGAAATCTTAGAAACAACTCATGGGACATTATGGTTAGCGATATATTTTTAAAATGGCAAACTCATAGAAAACTTCACATCTCTACCGATGCCCAAGGCATATCCTTTATAAGTATCAAGATAGTTTCGGTAAGCTCTATCAAAAAGATTTGAAGTTTTGATAGAAAAATCGACATTTTTATCGGCGATTTTAAGTTTTGTGTCATATCCCAAATCAAAAAGAGCATACGAACTTGTATCCGCACTTACAAATGGTGTTGAGTTATATTGAGCAAATGCCTCTTTACTATTTGCTACTTTTTGTTTATGATAGTATCTCATATCCAAATTTATCTTATTGTTATTTGTCATCCAAACATCGCTCAACTCTTGAGTAATCTCAATCGAACCATTACTCGCTGGTGTGTAAGCCAAACGAGTATCATTTTTTTTATCTTTTGTATCCAGATATTCGGCACTTACTCTCATCATCGTTGTTGGAGTTATAGGAGTTTGCAACGAATATTCTATCCCATCAATTTTAGCATCGGTTTGTGTATATTTCATTTCATCAAGCCCATTTGGAGCTACATCTCCTGTCTTTGGATTTCTTTTTCTACCTGTATTTTCAAGATAGATGTAGTCATCAATACTATTGCGATGAAAGGTAAGATTTGAGCTGGTTTTATCTTTTAGATATCGAAAAGAGACATCAAGACCGATATTTTTCTCCTCAACTAAATTTGGATTTCCTATCTGAAAAGCTTGAACACCGCCATGGATACCACCTGCATAAAGTTCGAAAATACTCGGACTTCTAAACCCTTTTGAGAGATTTGAAGCTATTGCCCATGAAGGAGTAAATTTGTAAGTAGCACCAATAGAACCACCCCATGAACTAAAATCTCTATCATGATTAGTTGCATCATAAAAACCTTTATTCACAAAATAGCTACTTGTACCATCAAGTGACGCTGTTATATCTTGTTTATCATATCTAAGTCCACCTTGAAAGAGCCAATTGCCAATCTCTGCCTCCTCAAAAGCGTATATCGCTCTACCTTTTTCATCAGCACTTGGAACAAGTTTCCCTTCGTTTAGGGTTTGCTCTTTATTGTATCCATCAATCCCAAATTTACCAATCCAATCGCCAATTATCGGATGTCTCACCTCAATGCCAACATCGTCTCGCAAAGTATCGATATCAAGATAATCATTTGTTCCTTTTTTACTACTCATATTTTGATATGGCGTGTTTGTCGAAGCTTCTCTTTGATTGTGAGTTTTAGAGGCTTTTATCGCTACATTCCAATCACCCAACTCTTTAGAGAGTTTAAGTTGGGTCTCATTATTGGTTAAATCTTGTCCAGCAGAAGCAACAGCTTTAAAATCTGGCGATGGAGTGTGACCTAAATAGTTTTGTAAACTGTTCCAATATGTATGTTGTAAACTCGCTTTTAATCCATCATCTTTATATCCAATACCAACTCTTGCTGATTTAGTTTCAAAATCGGTATAAGGTAATTCTCCAGCAAAAAGAGGTAAATTGGAGTTGGTTGTTCCTTTTTGCCACGCTTTTGAATCCCCTGTTGAGTAGTTTCCTGCTTCTCTTTTTGAGACATCAATATTTACACCCAATTTACCTATCGCACTCTTTGTCTTTAACGCTATCGCTTTTTCATTATTATTTGTACTGTATGAAGCATTTATTTTTCCTTTGAAGAGAGTTTGATTTTCATCTGTATGTAAAAACGAGGGTGAGATGACATTGACCACTCCACCTATCGCATTTGAACCATAGAGTACACCACTTGCTCCACGAATAACCTCTATATTTTCACTTAACGCTGGGTCAATATTGGCAATATGTCTTATCCCATAGCCTTGAAAATCAGTCGAACTTCCGTTGGATAGGACTTTGATTCGCTCCCCTGATAACCCACGAATGGCTACATTTCCAGCTTGTGTTCCTGTTGAGATACTATTTACCCCTGTGATTTTAGATAGAGTCTCTCCGAGTGATGCACTATCATTTGCTTTTGATTTGATACTGTCTATTTGACATGGCAATTCAAAAGATTGTTTGTCGGTTGACACAGAGGCTGAAACGGTGATTTTTTCTAAAACCAACTCTTCAGCACTCAAAAAACTGATACTACTTAAAAGTACTATACTGTAACGATTACGCATATTAAAATCTCCATTAATGCAACTTTGTCGCAATTGTATCAAGAGATTACTAAAAATTATATTAATTATAAACTATTTATACTTCATGAGAAATATAGCATTAGAATTAATAGGTTCATGAGCGATTCCATCTACATTTGTCGAATTCAAAGTTGTTCCACCTAAATATATATTATCATTTGAATCTATACATAATGATTTTAAAACATTAGTTGCTGTTCTTGTATTTCCTATTCCACTATATATATCTTTGGAGAATGTTATGTTTCCTTCAGCTGAGATAGCTCGAATAAAACTATAAGAATAGTTTATTTTAGTTATAAAGTTTTTATCCCATGTACGATTATGAGTAGTTCCAATGAAATAGATTTTTCCATTGTTATCTTGTTTTATATCATATATATGAGTACCAAGAGAATCTCCTTGTTCTTTAAACCACTGTATTTGACCATTTGAATCTATTTTTAAAATATAGGCATTTTCTACAGTGAAGCTTATAGGAACTGTACTTAAAGTTGGGCTAACTCCATCTATAACACCGCTTATATATACATCATTGTTATCATCAATCATTATGGTGTTAATACTACGAGCCATAAATGAAGAACCATGTATTGAAGCATTTTCTATTTTTTTTACCCAAATATGCGTACCGCTAGTATTATATTTTGATATATATGGCATATGATTATATCCATTACTCGGAATTGAAACTATATATCCACCAATATAGATATTTTCATTATGATCTATTGTAACCTTTGTTGCTCTTTCACTAGTTGAGGATTCTACGATTAGTTTATTCCAAATTTTAACACCACTTGAGTTATATTTGATTAAGAAGATATCATTTTTTCCACTATCTAAAAGATTGGTATTTCCCATGACATAAAAGTTACTGTTTTTATCCGTTGTGATAGTTGTGATGCTTCGATTGATATCTTGAGCAAAGATTTCATCACCATTTGGATTATATTTAAAAAATTTAGAACCCATAAATCCATAAATATTACCTTGTATATCTGCGGTGATAGCACTTAAATTGATAGGTTTAGTCCAAATTTGTTCTCCATTTGTATTATACTTTGCAAAGATATCATCTCCAATTAAGTATAGATTATTACTATTTTTATCTATAACCATCTCTTTAATACTTACATTGGGTATAAATTTTGCCCATACATTGCTAAATGCTGAAGTGCTAACTTTAAGATTTACTTTACTTATATTTGAGTAAACTTTTCCATCATACGCTTTAAAGGATATAGTATCATTTCCCTCATAATCGGTATTTGGTGTATAAATTATATTTGGAGCAGTTCCACTTAAACTTCCATGTTGAGGAGAAGAAGTTATCGTATAAGTTAAAGTGTCGTTGTCCTCATCTTTTGCATTAAGGGTTATATTTTGAGGTTTATTTTTCAAAACGCTAAGGTTTTGCTCAAAAGCTATCGGTTTATGGTTGATAACTTCTGGGATATCTTTGATATTTAGCGTAACTTTTGCTATATTTGAATCCGCTTTGCCATCATTTGCTTTAAATGAAAACGAATCTTTCCCAAAATAATCTTTAGTTGGAGTATAAGTAACCTTATTTGTATTGTCTGTTTTTAAAATCCCATGTTGTGGTTTTTGGACAACTTTATAAGTCAATTTATCATTATTTTTATCGGTTGCTTTGAGCGTTATGTTGTTGTCTGTCGAATCTTCATTGATAGTTAGAGTTTGAGCAGATGCAACTGGTGCTTTATTTTTACTATATGCACCTATTGAAAATAGTACAGCTATGGCTGTTATAATTGATATTATAATCCCCATTTAAAATCCTTTGTTATAAAATATTAATTCTTTTTATTTTACTCAAAAAGAACTTAAAATAATATTTTTTAATATTAAATATTATAAATGTTTATCCTTTAGCCTTTTAGATAATATGCTATAATGCTTTTTATGAGAATAGAAGATTTACAAAAATTAGAGCTGTTTGGTGATAGGATAGTATTATAAAAAAGGACAAATATGCTTAAATGGAAGTCATTAAAAGAT
>SDAZ01000055.1 GCA_006212005.1 Sulfurovum sp.
AAGGTTTTAGTGTAAGTTCTATTGGAATTGAGACTTACAAAAATGAAAATAAACTTTTATCTATCCTTGAAGATGCTGATATAGTGATTAATCTCTCAGGTGCAAATATCATCCATCGTTGGAGTGATAGTTATAAAAAGATACTTAGAAGCAGTCGTATCGATACTACTAAAATACTTGTGGATACGATGGCAAAAGTAACCAAAAAACCAAACCTTTTTATCTCTACATCGGCTATTGGAGTCTATCAAAAAGATGAAATTCATGATGAGTATAACTTTACTTATGGTGATGATTTTTTAGCCAAATTAGCACTTGATTGGGAATATGAAGCGTTGAGAGCCGATGAGATTGGTGTTCGAACAGCAATATTTAGATTTGGTGTTGTTTTGGGTAAAGATGGAGGAGCGTTGGCGAAGATGTTACCACCGTTTAGATTTGGTCTTGGTGGTACGATTGGAGATGGAAATACCCCTTTTTCTTTTATCCATATTGACGATTTGATAAGAGCGTATGATTTTATGATAGAGCATAAAGAGTTAAATGGAGCCTTTAATCTTGTCTCTCCAACACCGACAACCAATAAAAGTTTAACTAAAGCCTTAGGCAACTCTTTACATAGACCAACACTTTTTCCTGTACCAAAATTTGTCTTTAAAATTTTATATGGTGAGGGTTCTACTGTTTTATTAGATGGTGCTAGTGTAAAACCTAAACGACTTCTTGAGAATGGATTTGAGTTTGCATATCCAACTATTGAAAATGCAATTAACGATTTAATTGGATAAATAAAGACAATCGTTATTTTACAGGTAGGCACAAGACCTACCCCTGCATAAAGATTTTAAACTTAATAAACTCCAAGTGTTTTGAGCCAATTTTTTGCCATAACACTACCCATATCAGCTGCTTTTTTATACAACTCTAATGCTTTATCTTTATCTTGCTTAACACCTTTACCATTGTCATACATCCACGCCAATCCATACGCACCATCCGAATTTCCCATATCTGAAGCTTTTTTATAATACTCTACAGCTTTTACATCATTTTGAGCAAATCCACCCTCACCATTGGCATACATCCATCCTAACGCATAAGTTGCAGGTACATTTCCTCTATCATAAGCTTTTTTATAATACTCAACCGCTTTAACTCTGTCAGCTTTAAGTCCACCTTTACCATTTTCATGCATCCATCCCAACGCATAAACACCATCAACATTGCCCATATCTGAAGCTTTTTGATAATATTCTAAAGCTTTAACATCATTTTGAGCAAATCCACCCTCTCCATTGGCATACATCCATCCTAACGCATAAATTGCAGGAGCATTGCCCATATCTGCTGATTTTTTATAATACTCAACCGCTTTAACTCTATCAAGTTTAAGTCCACCTTTTCCATTATCATACATCCATCCAACAGCATAAATACCATCAATATTGCCCATATTAGCCGATTGTTTATAATACTCTAACGCTTTAAATTCATCTTTTACCAATCCACCATCACCATTTGCATACATCCAACCAACAGCATAAATCGCAGCACTATTACCCATCTGTGCTGACTTTTTAAACAACTCTAAAGCTTTTGATTTATTTTGAACATAACCATTTTCTCCAGAAAAATAATTTGTGGCTTCTCGATAAGTATTGACATTACTTATCATTTGTTTGACTTCGTCTTTTTGTTCTTTTACCATTTTTATCTTATCTTGAGCATTGTCAAGTTCAACATCTATCGGGATAGCACCTGTTTTTGAACCCTCTGTAGATTTTCCACGAGAAAAAATTCTAGCATACCAAGGCTCTTTATAATCTTCCACTTTGATATTTGGCGTCTCATTTGAAGTTGTTGAGCCTTTTGAACCGATTTTTCGTATCTCTTTTTCATCTGCCCATGTTAATTCCGCATTTTGAATATCTGCTAGTTTAAGCGTTATCTTATAGTATAAATCAACCTTCTCGCCATCTCTCTTTTCGATAGAAGTTATCTCTCCATAAAGTATCTGGTCGGCTCCAACTTGATTTCCAATCTGCTTTGCTGTGTCTTGCTTGACATACTTGCTAGATTGATGTTCTAACTCTTTTTTTAATACATCACCAATCTCATTGTAAACAGAAACTCTAACTTTCCCACTTTTCAAAAGATGAACTTTTATCTTATCAACAATGCTTTTTGTATAAATTTGCTCCGTTGTCTCATTTTTGATATCCGCAAAATCGATAACAGGTTTTTTTTGCCCATCAAAGAGTTGAGCTTGAAGCATGGAAGTCACCATCTTTTCAGCTATCATATTTAAATCACTAGAACCAAAACTTACCGTTGTTCGTTCAACATTTTGCGTATTGACATAATCTACATCTCCATAAACACTAGAAGTTCCTAGTAAAAGTAGCGTAGAAGTTGAGATAATAACTTTTTTGTATTTTTTCATCTTTTCTTTCCTTTGTGAATTAATAAAATTCTAGCATTTTTCTTAACATAAGTAGCTGACTTTTATTAAATAAATTATTGTTAATAAAAATATGAAGAGAAAAGTTATGAAGTTGCAGTAGGGTTCAGTATTTTGAACCCTTAAATGTTTTTATTATCTATAATATCTTGGGTGATGAGGTTTATGATGTCTATGATATCTTCTATCTTTTCTTAAATCTCGTCTATCATCTCTTAAGTCTCTTCTATCATCACGAATCTCTCTTCTATCTTCAATGACCTCTTTTCTAGCATTTTTTACCAAGGCTGGTTTGCCCGTTTGTTTTGCTCTTTGTAAATCAATTTGGTCTTTTTTTAACTCTCTTTGGTCAACTTTTAACTCTTTGACATCTCTTCGTATCTCTTTTTGGTCATTTTTGATATCACGAATCTCTTGTTTCATTTTCGCTTGTTCAACAGTTGGATTTGCCCAAAGTGTAGATGAGAGTGCTAAAGCAACTGCCAAAATAGATAGTTTTGTTTTCATTTTATAGCCTTTAAAGTGTTTATTTTCCATATTCTATTTATATCTTGTGGATAAATTGTGTTGATGATTATGATAAAAAAATTAGCCCTTAAAATTTACGAAACTTTTAAAGATATTGAACAAAATAAATCCAGCGATAAGCTCATACCCAATCGCCCATGAAGCGATAAAAGAGAGAATCGTAACATTTGGCATAAGGTTAATGGCAAAATTTGCAATAAAAACAAAGATAAAAATCACACCTATCATATATGGAACAGATAAAATAGTCAAAAATAGAAAAACATACAAAGTATTTTCACTAAGAGGAATATAATCGGTTATGTAAATCTCTTGAGATAAAAATTTACCAACGAGTGTTCTTTTTTCTTCTTGAAACTGTTTTCTTTTTGTTTTATAGATTTTAGTTTCAATATGATTTTGTCCTGCTATAACATATGGGTCATTTTGTAAATTTGGCATTTTTTCCTCTACAATTTAAAATAATATATTAGTTTAAAAATTTAAAGTTAATAAGAGCTAATTATAACGGTTTTTACGATAAAATAATCTAAAAAATGGACAAATATTTGAAGACAATCACAATAATCGACTCTTTCGGCTTCTTTTTTCGCTCACATTACGCTATGCCATACCTAAAAAATAGAGATGGATTTCCCACAGGATTACTTACAGGGTTTATAAACTTTGTAGATACACTTAAAAAAGACCACAATACTGACTATATTTTATTTGCATTAGACTCCAAAGGTAGCAGTTTTAGGGCTGATATCTATCCAGAGTATAAAGCAAATCGCCAAGAAGCTCCTGAAGAGATAAAACTACAACTTCCTATTGCTATTGAGTGGATTTCTAAGATGGGTTTTGCCAACATCGCAATGGATGGTTATGAAGCAGATGATATTATCGCTTCGGTGGCTACTATGGCAAAAGATAGAGGTATAAAAGTGCGTATCGCATCACATGATAAAGATTTGTATCAGATGATTGAGGATGAGCAAATTGTTATCTATGATGCTATCAAGAAAAAAGAGATTTCTACCAAAGATTGTATAGAAAAGTTCAATGTAAAACCCCAAGATTTTAGAGATTTTCAAGCCATCTTAGGTGATAGTAGCGACAACATCAAAGGAGTAAAAGGGATAGGACAAAAAGGAGCAAGTGAGCTTATAAATGAGTTTCACACTTTAGAAAATATCTATGAAAACATAGAAAAGTTACCAAAAGAGAGAACAAAAAAACTACTTCTTGAAAGTAAAGAGATGGCATTTATCTCAAGGGAATTGGTAAGTTTAAAACAAGACTTGTTTGATGAACTTGATTTTGATGCATTTTTATATGATGAAAATGTGAACTATCTTTCGAACATCATGGATGATTTGCACAAGTATCAACTCTATGGTGCGATTAAGAAATCAAAAGAGATGGATTTGATATCGGCTCATCAAAAAAATGAAGCTAGAGAAACCATATCTATCTCAAAAGAGGAAGTTGCTCCTAAAAAAAATGGATTTAATGCCATACGAATTGATAATATTAACGATTTAAATAGAGTTATCGATAAAATAACCCCTCAAACCATCGTAGCATTTGATACAGAAACTACAGGATTGGATACTAAAAAAGCCTCCATCGTCGGTTTTTCATTCTCATTTGATGATGAAAATGCCTATTATGTTCCTATCGCTCACAACTATTTGGGTGTTGGAAAACAAGTTAGTTTAGATGATGCTTTGATTGCCATTAGGCAAATTTTTAAAGCTAAGATAGTGGGACAAAACCTAAAATTTGACCTCTCTTTACTCTATCGATATAATATTCAAAGAATCACCCCCTTTGGCGATAGCATGATTTTAGCATGGCTTATAGATTCAACTGCAAGAGTAGGACTTGATTATTTGGCTAAAAAATATTTTAACTATGAGATGAAAAAATTTAGTGAAGTGGTCAAAAAAGGTGATGATTTTTCCACAGTTGATATTGATGATGCCTCATTTTACGCTTCTGAGGATGCATGGATGAGTAGAAAACTCTATTTTTTATTTCAAGAGATGGTTGATATTGCAATTTTAGAAGAAGCGATAAATCTTGAATTTCCTTTTATAAATACACTCATAGATATCGAAAAAGAGGGAATTGAAGTCGATACTTCAAGACTCTATAAACTTCAATATGAGCTTGAGATTAGATTGGAAGAGTTGAGTCAAAAGATATATGAAGTTTGTGGATGTGAATTCAATATCCGTTCGACGCAACAGTTAGGAGTAGTACTCTTTGAACAATTAAACCTCAAAGGAAGCAAAAAAACAAAAAGTGGATACAGTACCGATGAGAGTGTTTTACTCTCTTTGAGTGGTGAACATGAGGTTATAAAGTATCTGCTTGAGTATAGAGAAGTTCAAAAAATGCTCTCAACTTATATCTTACCACTTTTAAAATTGGCTTTGATGGATGATAAACGAAGAATTTATACTTCATTTGTGCAAACTGGTACAGCTACGGGACGACTAAGTTCAAAAGAGCCAAATCTTCAAAATATACCTATTAGAAGTGAGCTTGGAAAAAAAGTTCGAAATGTTTTTGTAGCAAAAAAAGGGTATAAACTTTTAAGCATTGACTATTCACAAATCGAACTTCGACTTTTAGCCCATTTTAGTGGCGATGAGGCGTTGGTCAACGCTTTTAATAATGATGAAGATATCCACATGGCAACAGCGATTAAACTCTTTGGAGAGGATGTTGCCAAACATAAGCGAGATATCGCAAAAACGGTCAATTTTGGACTTCTTTACGGTATGGGCATTAAAAAATTATCAGCTCAACTCTCTATCTCATCGGTGGAAGCAAAAGAGATTATTAAAAACTATTTTGACTCATTTCCAACGGTAAAAACCCAACTTGAGAAGATACAAGAGGAAGCAAAAACAAAAGGATACATCGAAACACTCTTAAAACGAAGAAGGGTATTTGACTACTCAAATGCTTCAGCGATGCAACAAGCAGGGATTTTAAGAGAGTCTATCAATAGCGTTTTTCAAGGAAGTGCAGCCGACTTGATAAAGCTTTCGATGGTGAAGATAAATGATATTATTCATAGCGAAAATTTAGATGCAAAAATTTTATTACAAATTCACGATGAGCTTATTTTTGAGGTAAAAGAGGATATAACCAATGAGATTGGGGCTAGATTTAAAGAGATTATGGAGAGTATCTATAAATTAAATATTCCTCTTAAATGTTCTTTAAATATCGCTTCATCTTGGGGTGAGTTAAAGTAGAGCGTTAATATCCGATTAATGTAGATTGGTTATAATCGCTTAAATTTTTTTAAATAAAAAGGTTATTATGTTAAATAAAATATTTTCCATGAAAGTAGCAGGGGTGTTACTTTTTATATTTGCATTTGCTATCGGGACGGCAACTTTTATCGAGAATGATTACGGTACACAAACAGCTAAAGCTCTTATCTATAATGCTAAGTGGTTTGAGCTATTTTTATTCTACTTTTTAGTGATAATTTTTTACAATATGATACGATTTAAGAGTTATCGCAAAGAAAAATTGAGTGTTTTTGTCTTCCATCTTTCGTTTCTCCTTATAGGTATTGGGGCTTTTGTCACGAGATATATCGGATATGAGGGAACGATGAGCATCAAAGAGGGTGAACGCAGTTCTCATATCGTATCAAGTGAAAAGTTTATCACCATAAAAGCTTTAACTCCGAAGTCACAAAGTGTTATAGAAAAGCCAATACTTTTCTCTTCTATGACTCAAAACAAATTTGATAAAAGTGTTGATATAGACGATAAAACTCTTAAAATTGAATTGCTCGAATATCTTCCAAGTGCCGTAAAAGAGCTTATTCCAGCAGATGATGGTAAAATGGCGATGGAACTTATGGTAAGTTCTCAAAGTGAATCTCAAAATATCTTTTTACTTGATGGCGAAAGTCAAGATGTGGCAGGATTTAACCTTTCATTTGATGCTGATGCAAATTCTACAACTAAACTTTTTAAAAAGATTTATCTTCATAAAGAGGGAAATGATGTATTTATCAACTCTTTGCAAGATATAACTGTACTAGATATGGCGACTAAGCAGAGTCAAATTGTGGGTAAAAAAGTCAAATTTGAAAAAAGAAAACTCTACACAACTCAAGATACAAATATCGTTGTCAAAAATATCTATCCAAAAGCAAAAATGCAATATGTTAGTAAAAGCTTAAAAACTACTTCTAATGACCCTGAAATGTCAAGATTTAAAATCAGCGTTGGAGAGAAATCAAAAGAAGTTGAGGTTTTTTCTTATCAAAATGCGTTGGCAATGCCTAGCGAACTTGAGATTGATGGTATTAGCGTAGCTATATCGGTAGGCTCTAAAAAGATAACTGTTCCTTTTGCTATCACCCTTGTTGATTTTCAACTTGAACGCTACCCAGGTTCTGCTTCCCCATCCTCTTATGCAAGTGAAGTGCTTTTAAATGACCCAAAAGATGGAGTAAATAATATGCCATATCGTATCTATATGAACCATGTTTTAGATTATAAAAATTTTAGACTTTTTCAAACCTCTTATGACCCAGATGAAAAAGGTACAGTTTTATCTGTAAACCATGATATCGGTGTTATCCCAACTTATGCTGGTTATGCTCTATTGATTTTAGGTATGATTTGGAATCTTTTTTCTCCAAAAGGTAGATTTATCCATCTTTTAAAGAAAAGCCGACAATTTGGTACGCTTATGGCTATTGTTATGCTCTTGCCGATTTTGGGTTATTCAAATGATATCAGTGAAGATAAGATAAAAATTATCAATCAATATGATGAGAAAAGCGTTGAAGAATTTTCAAAAATTATTGTTCAAGATACACAAGGACGAATGAAACCTATCGATACGATGGCAAATGAGATTCTCTCAAAAGTAGCTCAATCTACTTCACTGTATGGTGCAAATGCAAGTGAGATATTTTTGGGGATGACCCTCAATCCTAAGTTTTATCAAACGATTGAGATGATTAAAGTTGAAAATAGTGATATCTCAAAAAAAATTGGAATGGTAGAAGGTGCTAAATTTGCCTCTTTTGATGATTTTTTTGATAAAAATAGCAACAACTATAAACTCCAAGCCGATGTAGAAAGTGCAAATCAGAAAAAACCAGCCCAAAGAAACCAATATGATAAAGATATTATTAAAGTAGATGAACGCTTCAATGTTATGTATATGAGTTTTACAGGTGAGTTTTTAAACATCTATCCCGTGCCTAATGATACCAATAATAAATGGGTCAATCCCATTCAAGTTAGCGAATTTATCAAAGGAAAAGATGGAGATATGGCTCAAGTAATTAGTAAAAATTTTTTCAATAGTTATGAAAATTCACTGAAAGATAAAAATTATACACAAGCCACTGAAGCGAGTGAATATATACGAATCTATCAATCGAAGCTAGGATATAAAGTTATACCTTCAGAACTTGAGATTTATAGTGAACTTTTATACAATAAATTGATGATATTTTCACGCCTTGCTCCATATTATATCTTTATCGGAATTTTATTGCTTATCCTATCTTTTGTCAATATATTAAAACCATCATTTAAGATAAAAAAAATTGTCAAAATTGCATCCATAGCAATTATGTTAGGATTCACATTTCATATCATAGGACTTCTTATACGATGGTATATTGCAGGTCATGCTCCATGGTCTGGGGCTTATGAAGCGATGGTATTTATCGCAGGAACAACCATCTTAGCAGGGGTACTTTTTGCCAAACACTCTCCTATCACCCTTGGAGCTTCTGCACTTTTAGGTGGTATCACGATGGGTGTTGCACATCTAAGCTTTATGAATCCAGAGATTACCAATCTTGTTCCTGTTTTGAAATCGTATTGGTTAATGATTCATGTAGCCACTATTATTTCAGGTGATGGATTTTTGGGACTTGGCTCTATTTTATCCCTTCTTGTACTTATTTTATTTACACTTCGTTCAGATTCTAAACCAAATATTGACCGTTCTATCAAAGAGCTTAGTGTTATTTCTGAGATGAGCTTGATTGTTGGACTCTTTTTATTGACCATTGGAAACTTTTTAGGTGGAATTTGGGCAAATGAGAGTTGGGGAAGATACTGGGGATGGGATGCTAAAGAGACATGGGCTGGGGTCAATATCCTTATCTATGCCTTTGTATTGCACCTTCGATTTATACCAAAAATGAACAATCCATTTGTTTACAATACGGCTTCACTTTGGGCGTATAGCACTGTTTTGATGACCTACTTTGGCGTTAACTACTATCTTTCAGGAATGCACTCATACGCAGCAGGTGACCCTATGCCAATCCCGATGTGGGTTCCTATATCAGTTGTTGTGTTGATGATTTTAAATATCGTAGCGTGGAGAAAGCGGAAAATGTTATAACGCTTATCTTAATATTTTATCTTAAGTAATTATTAATAATATATTCTATATAATATATAAATTTTAAAAATAATTAATATACTTTAAGGTAGAATATATGTCGATTCATAGAGCAGTACCAACAAATAAAGAGATAAAACTAGACCCAAAAAAGATGATAGTGAGTAAAACAGATACAAAAGGTATTATCATCTATGGAAATGACTATTTTTCGGAGGTTTCTGGATACAAAGAGAGTGAACTTATCTCCTCCCCTCACAATATATTAAGACATCCTGATATGCCTAGAACCATTTTTTATATCATGTGGGAACATCTAAATAATGGTAGAAATATTACCGCTGTTGTAAAAAATTTAACAAGAAATGGAAGCTATTATTGGGTTACCACTGATTTTGAAATAAAAAGAGATAATACAGGTTCAATTAAATATTTTATAGCTTATCGTCAAGCTGCACCAAAAAATGTAGTTATAGAAGCTGAAAAACTCTATGCAAAACTATTGATGGTCGAAAAAGAACATGGCTTAAAAGCTGGAATTGCCTATTTAGAAGCTTTTTTAGAAGAAAAAAAGATGAATTATGACCAATATATCGAAGATTTGGCAAAACCTAGAGGATTTTCAACGATTTTATTTGAAAAAATGAAACAACTTTTTCAATAATCCCAATATGTTTAATGTGAAAGAGTAGATTATGACTATTAATAGACCAACCCCAACCCTAAAAGAGATTAGATTAGACCCTGAAAAAATTATTGTCAGTAAAACTGATACTAAAGGGGTTATTCTTTATGGTAATGACTATTTTTGTGAAATCTCTGGATACAAAGAGAGTGAACTTATCTCCTCTCCTCACAATATCATCCGCCACCCTGATATGCCAAAAACACTTTTTTATCTAATGTGGGAACATCTTCATGCGGGGAGAAGTATCGTTGCTATTGTGAAAAATATGGCGAAAAATGGGGATTTTTATTGGGTTGTGACCGATTTTGATATCAAAAGAGATATTACAGGAGATATCAAATATTACATCGCCTATCGCAAATCAGCCCCTAGATATGTTATTCCAGAAGTTGAAAAACTGTATGCTACCCTTCGTGAAATCGAAAAGGAGCATGGGATGAAAGCTGGTGTGGTCTATCTTGAATCATTTTTAGAAGATAAACGGGTTAATTATGACCAATTTATCGAAAATCTCATCAAAAGCCAAGATATCAAAAGCAACTTTTTAGAAAAGATAAAAAGTTGGTTTTAGAGTAAATCTTTTAATTTATCTTTGACTCCTTTGTCTTATCGCTTCAAAAGTATCCTCTTTAAGCAATAGACCATTTCGGAAAATAGACTCTAAAAGATTCTCTCTTTGCCCTAAATCTTCTAAACGAATAGTTTTGAAATCTTCAATCACTGCTAATCTTCCTTTTTTAGAACCTTTACTTTTATCGGTTATTGGGTCTTTATAAACATCTCTCCACATCCCATCAATGCAAATAGCTGAAGCTTTCATGGCAAAGCTTAAAGTATCTCGATTGGGTTGTTGCAATAAAGCTCCACCCATACCAAAAGCTATATTTTCAGCACTAAAACCATGCTCTTGAAGATTCTGCAAAATCATTTTAATAGAGTCCTTATCAACACCATCTCCTTGAATAATCCGCACGCATTCATCTAAAACAATATAACCTTTTGAGTTTATAGTTCCACCAAAACTAGCATATATGCGTTGAATAACCTCTAAAACCATTTTTTGTGGCTCTCCAGAATCAGGACGAATAATAAGCGTTGCACCACTTTTTTTGACTTTATCCTTGAGATTTTTACCCCAAATAGTACTTACTGCATTGTAAATATCATAAGAGTCACAAACCACTGCAAATAAGCCCCCTTTAACTCCAAAAGTATCAACCATATTTTCATACGCTTTTTGCTCACCCTCTCGTGTCCAACTAGTCATAGTAGAGTGTTCACTCGCAGGAATCGAAAAACCAGCCATCATCTCCCCGTAATATCGTCTCGCACCCATAATACCACTTAAAGTA
>SDAZ01000056.1 GCA_006212005.1 Sulfurovum sp.
GAAGCTCCGGCTGATTTTTCACCAGCGGAGCAAAAGTTTTTCGGTACGTTCTGATAGTTTTGATGTCAGGTACCGTGATACGTATAATCGAATCAGGAAAAATAGCGCATATGTCATATAAGATCCCGACAGGCATTGAAGAAAGCCACGGGAATCTATTGATCAATACAAAATTATTTCTCGAAGACATGTTTTCTACGATAAGGATCATAGTGCCAATTCATCGGCCTCCATCTGATTAGCGACCACAGCTTGTAGATAGGTTTGCATATCAAACTCGTCCACAGAAATGCTGTCCGGAAAGGTTTCTTGCAAAGTACGAGCCGGGAACTTAGTAGATCGGAAATGGGCGATACGCTTATTGTTCTTCTTCTCGAGAAAGATTGCCTCTTCTACGGTAGAGAGTGCGCCTCCAAGCTTGGCATAAGAGCCTTTGCCCACAAGGTTGTATTGGGATGTCTCAGCGTCGTACAGAGCGTGAGAGATCAAAATAACATTGAAACCCGAGGCAATCAAGGTTTCTTCAATGTAATCGTTGAATGCCTTGATCTCTTTATCCATATTGCTATACACAGTGTAACCTGTAAACTTCTCGTTACAGTTGTTATGAATAGTATCATAAATACGAGATACAGAGTCCATGACGATGGTAGCTGGATAATTGCCAAATCGTTCCTGATAAGCTGTAATTTTACTATTGAACAGTGTCAGAAGCTCATCTACAGAAACAAAGTTGCTTACATAGACATGAGGAATCTTAACCGCAGGTTTCTTGCCGTCGTGAGACAACAGAAGAGTATCTACCATAGTCTTGATTAGAGTAGTCTTACCTGCGGAAGCTTCACCTGAAATAAGAATCTTGATAGCGGACATAGGTTATTTCCTAACGGTTTGAAAAGAGGGGTTAATTGTAAGAACTACATGATGGGGGAGATATGTCATCTAAATCTTTTCCCGGAATTTCTAAATATCAGAAAGGAACATCAACCCACCCACCATCGAGATAGGTAACATTGAAATTGGTACGAGCCTTCTTGCGAACGCCTTCATGAGTACGTTTCATGGCTTGAGCAATATCGACAGGATGTGCCCCCTTGTCGATAAGAATTTGAAGCTGCTGTTCTTCTTCTTCAGACCATCGTTTCCTTCCTTTCCATTCGTCATCGAAGGAACGGGTATCGAATTGTTCGTCGTTATGGTCTTCAGCCATGAGATAGTGAAGAAAACCACGAGCTTCACCTTCTTCCAGAACAAGCTGCGGGAACTTGGAACCAAGCTTATCATGCTGGTGAAGGAAATTGAAATAGTTAATTAGGTCTTCTTCTGTGTTGAGTGTCAGGTGCATAGTGACTCCTAAGTAAATGGTTTACAGTGTTTTTTAAGTACTGCCTTATGAAAATTTTTCCTATAATAATTATAAGACAGCATTTTTAAGTGTATTAAGCAGTAATAATTTCCATACCTTTTATTTCCATTTTAAAGAGTTTTGGAGGAGCTTTGAATTGTCCTTTAAGTCGCCAGTCCTGAGCTAGTGCCCAGCGGATATCAGGTTGAGTCTGCCACATATGTACAGAATGAGCAATGACATTGATGACACCTTCGATCAGGTTCCAATCATCGTCTGTGATCGTATGAAGAATTTCAGTGACAGTCGAAGGATAGTCCTTCAGTCGCTTACCTGTTTTTTCAGAAATACGGTTCACATCTGCCGTAGTAATATACACAAGTTTGAGGTGGTCAATACGGATACCGTGCTTCTTACATAGATAAGCATAAACCATTTGTTGAAAATAGTAGCTTCTCGAAAATCCTGAAGGCACACTACCGCTCGTGGTTTTGTAATCTACAATGATGTTGTTTGGAGCCGAATACATCCGGTAAACATTATCGTCATGCAAACTAAACAGAATCGAATCCAGTGTCCCACCTACACCTACGCCCGGAAGAATTTCGTGCCACAGAAATTTCTCGGTAATATGAGGGGTGTTTCGAGAAAGGTACTGATCGATAAGAGTAGACACCATCTGTGGATACTGCTCCAAGATGTAGTCTTTGTCAATATCGGTACCCAGAGTGTTCACATAGCCCTTAATCTTGTCGTGATGAATGCCCTTTTCCAAAACAAACATGTTCGCTGCTGCGTGAACGCAGGTCCCCAGTTCAGAAGCGGTTGAACCATTGAAAGTAGGAGCTTCTCCCATGAGAAACTCCCTGTACCATTGACTGGTATTGTCAAAGTAACGGTGGATCTGGGAAGGAGAGATGCGAAAAGCTCCTTCCGGAACAATTCCTTGTCCATCAAAATAACTGAAATAATCCATTACAGACTCCTGTAATAAGGTTTCAAAATAAACACAAACTATAACAGATCGTATATTACGTACTCAGGACGTTTTTTTCAAAACATCCTTTCGATCTGATCAATCATAAGTTGCTGACGATTAGGATTAAAGGGTACTTCCCAGTAATCCACGATGTCATGAAAGAGCTGTAAGGCATCCCCCAAATTTCCATCAAGGTCCTTTAAATGATACATGGCTCGAATGATGTTCCTAGAACCTGCGCCATTAGATGCTTCAAAGGCATACCGAAAAGTAGTGGTAGGATCTTCCAACAAAGCCTTTTTGACAGCAGGCGTGATCTTCTTCTGTACTTCTTCCTTCGATGTAATCTTCTCCAGGGCATACATGACATAATCACGCACAGCAAGAGGTTCTCCTGACAGATTGGACAGCACAGGTCTGTTACTGTAAGAAAAAAAGATCTGAGACTGGGGTAAAGGATCTGCCTTGATCGCCAAGTCGTCAGAAACTAGCTTGCAGAAATGTTTCCATACGATAGGGGACAGCTCCACCACAGAATCTAGCTCGATCAGCACACGGAACTTGTAGTCATTCGTAGGATCGCTGGATAGTGCCACATGGTGATTCAGATCGGAAAGCATGAAATGAACTTCTGAAGCACTGAGAGTAGAATCGTCTACATCCAATACCAGCCATTTGGTACCTCCCATGATGTTATCCTTTCCACGAGCTCCATTACGGAACTTGAATGGGGAATAAACAAAATCCCCTAGAAGGAGTCCTCCTAGTTCTGGGAAGGTAGTGTCGGCTACATCATATCCGTAGGCTGTGCCCAGAGACAGGTCATGTTTAGCCACACGAATGGCATTTTCGTCTCCAGACCCTACAGCCTTGTTGAGCGCTGAAATATCAATGGACTTGAAGGAAATACCTACCACATCCGTGCGGATAATGGGTTCGTACTGGATAGCGGTACCTTCACCCACAAGGGTGTAAACCCCATTCTGATCATAACCTGCGCAGAGAGACACCATTTCTTGGAGCTTCTGTTTGTTCACATTAGTCAGGAAACCGTGTTTTTTGATGTCATGGATGCTCATGGAAGCCTTTCCACCCACCGTAACCAAGGTACTCATATAATCTGCGAAACGTTCGTAATATGACTTGTTCAAGTCATGTTCAAATATTTCCATGTCATGATTGAGGAGTTCACAGAATTGAATAGCCTCGATATAGTGTCCTAATTCAATGATTTCGCTCATGTCCATGAGAGCAAAAGCCCCGGCAAGTTTGATAGCTTTCCACTGGAGATGTCTACGAATCAGAGCTGAGGTGGACTCACTACCGGGAAGAGAATCAGCTAATTCGGAATTGTACCGCTTGTAGACCTCGAAAAGCTGAAAGACCTCTTTAGAAACATGGATATGCGACTGACTGCGAGCCATTTGATACTTGGTAATAGTACGAATGCTCTCTTCCATCATAAACCGTGCCTGCTTGGCAAGGGTCTCAATCTGTTCCTTCTCCTGAATCATAGCTTGGAGAGGATCGGATTCCCGAGAAAAATCTTTTTCTGGAATTCTATCAGGCGCATAACAGAACCAGGAACGACGTGCTAGCTTGGACATGAAAGCGATCTGGAACTTGCGCTTGGTGGGTTCGTCATACAGGATATAAGTCGGAGAACCGATCAGAAGAGCAGACATAGCCTGCCCCTCAATGGCCTTGGAACGAAATTCTTGTCCCTTGGTATACGTAACTTCCTTCACCCCTAGATCGTAGAGTTCGCTCAGAATCTTGATGTTTTCCATCATGTCCTGATTGTAGGAAAGCTCGTCTCCGAACTCTCCGCTGTAAAGGTTGTTAGCTCCTAGCTCATGACAATCCATATCATTGATCAGCTTGATAAGTCCCGGTCCTGTAGTTACAGAAGTCTCCACCGGAGGTAGAGGGTCCATATACTTTCTGTAGATTTCATATTCCTCTGAAAGCTCTTCACCAGCTTCCTGAGCACGAAGAATAGCAGCCTTTCGTGCCTTGGCATCTATTTCCTTGCGCAGCATCTCGTAACCTGCCGAGAAACAACGACGTGCTGCTCGATGAGACGAATCCTTACCCGCACCCGAATCACAGATAATGAAAGCAATAGAGTTGATGGGAACGCTGGTAGCATCCCACAACTCGATATTACGACGGAACTGAGAGGCAAATAACATGATGTGAGAAACCGCAATGGTAGCCTTCATGCGCTCATTAACCGTGGGGTACGGAACAGCCTCTACAACTTTCTTGGTAATGTCATTGAGCTTAGGGACCAGAGCCCCGAAGGACTCCAGCTTGTTCCGTGTAAGATCTAACATTGACATAAAATAGCCTTATAGCGGAATAAAAATAACGTGTTTTGCCATGTTTCGAATAGCATCATCGCTGTAGCCAAGATTTCGGAGGGAATTTAGTACATCTTCCGAAACAGCATCCAACAAGTCATCCTCGTTTACATCTTCATCGGTATCACAACAGTAATCTTCATCATCAACTTCAGTATCCTCTTCGAATAAAAATACCGGATGATTCTTGAGCTCTTCTGGCTGTTCCACTTCTTTTACGATGAAATAGCGATAGGCACGACCCTTCATATTGTTATAATCGGATGGAATGGATACGACATCAGCAGGATTGATACGCACAATAACGGTTTTTTGACCATATCCGTAATGTGATAGATAGCCCCAGGCTGCAAAATGAAGACCTGCTGAACAAGTACGATGAGGATTTTTCTCTACCGCAAATCGTGGCATTTCAACCCATTTTCCAGGACTATTGTCCATGGTACCAGTATAGATATCGAAGAAGTTATCCTTAACATTCTTGTAAGCCAGAAAATCCCCTGTACTGGTAAGCGCCAAACCGCATACTTGAATGAAGCTATAAAGTTGTGCATGCACTTCCTTGTCAGGGTTCTGAGCAAGTTTGCGTACAAAAGCTTCCAGGGCAGTCAGATCTCCTGCTGAACGGTAGATTCGAAGAACTTCGTTAGCCAACTCGGGAGCAAGTTGGAACGGAAATCCTTCGATATCGAGAAATACACAACCTTCGTTGTTCATTGTAAACTGTGAAGCAGCCACAGCTTTATTGTACTCACGCATAGGTTCCATAAGCTCGAAAAAACTGGCTACATCATTCACAGCATTGCGGGTAAGAAGGTCTACAACAGTACTAAAATTAGGATGGGATTTATCGATGGACTTCGGCTGATCGATGATGATCGTAACCGAATTCGGGGTAATGATATGAGGAATATACATGTTAGTTCTCCGAGTTGATAGTAGATTGGTAAATCTGCACTAGTTCTTGGTGCATGAGAGGGTGCTTCATAAGCCACTCTTTTTGGTGGTTGTTAAAGGTTCTACGCAGTAAAGAGGGACCTGACGAGTCTTGTACAAGGATACCTACCTGCTTCTGGTTAGTGCCTGCCCAGTGAGCCAGGGCTGCAAGATTAAGACCTGACAGGAACCCTGAAGAATAGACAGAATTGTTATACATCTTGTCAAGAATTTCACGAATTCCGTAAAAAGGGTAGTACCCGATGGCAAGACGTGCAATGATCTTGATCTCGGAAGATGTCATGAGGGTCCTAATGTACTTCAAAGAAGTTTTTTGAGCAAGGTAGCGGTAGGTCTTCATAAAGCTCCACGAAGACATTTCCGGGAGACCTTCAACACGAATGCACAAGAGTTCCAAGGCTACCAGGAACTTCTCCAAATAGGGCAGATAGGGCTTGTACATCTCCCGATAGACTTCATGCATCTCATAAGGATAAGAGCTATGGGACAACACTTGAACAGAAGCATACTTTGCAAAGAACTTTTCATATCGCTTGGTTGAGATTTCTCCTTGACGCTGTTCCCTAAGTATTACCACAGGAGTTTTTATAGGATGTCCCAAAAGAGCAGTATCCCACGTAGAATGATATCCATCAGTAGAATATTTTAATACAGAAAACTGAGTATTTTGTGGATATGTCTTATCATACCAGTCGCTAACAGATACAATACTACCCATTTTAGTAATACCTGTATTATCAAATAGAACTTTAAAGACAAGAGTTTCATCTTTCTTAATCTTAGATTGTCCAGACTGAGTATTTTTTCGAATACTCTTCGGTACAAAAAACAAATCTTCCGAAAGCACCAAAGCCTTACTTCCGATTACTTTCAGATAAGTATCATAAACTTCCTTATTGGAAATACATTGGATATGTTTCAGATCAATAATGTCATCATTCTGCTTTACAAATTCCGTATTATTAACCTTAGCCCACTTAACGATAATAGAACCTGTACCATAAAATACAGGAACCTTATCAAGGTCCATTACAATATCCAAATTGATACTGGCGGGTCTCGTAATCCAATTTGCACTATTACGAGTACGACCAATACGGTAGGTTCCATATTCATTAAGTACGGTATGTAAAGCTTTTTGAAGATAAGTTTTTTTATCTAAAAAACTGTGTAAGAATTTACGATCGTGAAAACGAAGGTATAGAGATTTAATAGCTACTAATTCTTGTAATGCTTTAACGACATCTTCTGTAAGAAACTCAACTTTAGTATTTGTCAAATAACTAGAAACTGTATTCAAAAGATCCGGAGAAAATTCCTGAAAAAAGGTTTCTTGAAGTTTGAGAAACATAGGATAAGTTTCTGGTAAAATTCCAAAAAGTTCTTTGATACGAATCGTCATAGGCAGCAAATTGTCTTTTACATCTTTCAACAAATCTTCTACAGCCTTTTTCACATAAGTATAAATAACTTCTGTGTTCCTGGAAGTATCTTCAATAGATTCCCTAGAAGGAGACAAATCTAAACTTCCGATAGGCAGTATGAAATTCAAAACCAATTTCGTATTACTGGAAAGACACTGAATACTACTCAACAGACTCTTCAATTCAAGAGCATAACGTTGTTCCATACGCTCCTTCAGGGCTTCTGGAATAATATATTCAAACATGCCCAAAGTGACCATACCGAGACTCTTCTGCGTATCTACGGTATTCCAATAAAACGAGTATTCAGAAAGGTAAAGGTAATCATTGAAAGGCTTGTAAGGAGTCTCGTTCTGAACAAATGTCCCCGTAGATCCAAAAGTAATTACAGGACGAACAGGCCAACGAATGAAAAGCTTTCGAGCCTCCTCACGGAGACGGTTCATAGATTCTTCCTTAGATACCGGAATAGTGATCGTAGTTCCATTAGGCTCGTCTACAACTTCTTGAGAAACATAGATTGGTTTGGGAATACCACCATCAAGCAGAGCAATGGCAATGTTCTTAATTCCGTCTTTAACAGTAGTTACAGTATAGGTATCAGAAAGAATAAAAGGCGTCTTACAACCTATCCCAAAGCCCCCAATTTGATCATTAGTATCACGTTTAGTAGACTTGAGATAAGCGAAGTAGTAATTTTCAAGATCGTCACGACTCATGCCGATCCCGCTGTCTTGAATAATCAGTTCAGGTTCCAAATTGGTAGGAAGCTTAATACGAATAGGAGTATTAGTACATCCTGCAGATACATGAGCATCCCATCCATTGGCAGTCAATTCACGTAATACCGCACGTTCTTTGAACTGATACAAAGCATTAGACATAACCCAAAACAGCAATGGACTTTCTTCAACAGAAAAGGTACCAGTCTCGAATTGAGTATTATTCAATGCAGGTTGTTGTTCATTGATAATCATGAGAAGACCCTAGATAAGTAATTTGAAATGATGTTTTAGCGAAAATTTTTTAATTAATATTGAAAGTAATTTTACATCTTCATAGATATGGTCCACCTGGCAGGATTTGAACCCACAACCTAGAAGGTAGAAGCTTCTTGCTCTATCCAATTGAGCTACAGGCGGAAAATAATTGTTAAATGCCCCACTATCCCGCATTTAACGATGGACTACTCAAACTAGTCCTTACCTCAGCATCTAGACCAAGAGCGTTTGGAGGGAAAGATTGATCTAGATGCTTGTATGGTGCTGATTAGAGGAGTTGAACTCCTGTAAGTAAGTTACAAAACTGCTGTAACGCCTTTATACCAAATCAGCGAAAATGTTATAAATAGCTGAACTTACATTTGTACAGCAACAGGAAAGTTATGAATTAAGTGTATACCCTAATAACCCACCTACAAAAAGCATTCCAAGATTAATTACAAGAGGCATAGATGTTCGTGGCATTGCTGCAACAAACTTAACTAATACCCAACCAGTAATACCCCCTGCGATTGTCCATAAAATTAGCATTTATTTTTACCTATTATTGATAGAAAAGTATCTGCGGTAAACGATTTATAATCGCCTTTTTGGTTAATTGTTAGTAATGAATTAATCCCATAAATTCTGATAATACTTTCCAAATAACCTGAATCCATTATCCATACGATTATGTACTAATCTAATACCTTCTGTATCATAAACTCCCTCGATATCGAAGGTATCTTCCCATAATTCATTGACCTTATACTGAAAGGCAAAAATCATTTCATTTAAAACATGATCCCATCGCTCAAAATGGTTGTTACTTGTGGTATCTTGTTCATCATCAGGAAGTGTTTTGTTCTTGAGGTTGTCTGGGACATCTTCGTCATCTACAAAAGGCGCACCATGCTTAGTTTTCTGAAGCTGCATAAGCAGAGGCAGAATAATATGAGCCAGAGTATGATCCATATCCCAAGTATCCTGGGGATCAATTTTCACATACTGAATATGAGGATGTACCAAATCTAGAAATTTCTTTACAAAATTTGATATAGGCGTAAGCCGAGTAGCCCATTTTTCCACAACAGGATCGTCATAATCAATCTCACGTCGATAGACGAATTTTTCCAGAATAGTGTAAGGAGATATCCAATGATCTCGATATTTAGAGATATATACTTTCATTATATTAAGTACTCGGGATGGTATTTAGAAAAGTCTTTATCAGACATGTCTAGAATGTTTCTATAATTATCCGCAATATAAGTAGCTTGACACTCCTTATCACGATATAAAAAACATTCCCTGCAAGGAATATCTATACAAGCTATGTATAAAACCGATTTTATAGATACTATAATGTATCTAGGGTCGCCCCTAGCTTGAAGAGCCATACGCAGAGTATCTTCGTCTTTTTCTGACATGAATGATATCTCCGAGAAATAGAGAACAACCGAAGTACTCGATAAATAAAAGATATCGAGAACAACGATTATTTCCTGAAAAATGGTGCGAGACATGGGACTCGAACCCACACGGACAAGCCACCGGAGTCTAAATCCGGCGTGTATACCAATTTCACCAATCTCGCAAAAACGTTGAGAGACAAAAACCTAAATGGTTCATCCCTAAAATAAAATGGTCTGAGGAGCGGGATTCGAACCTGCGGCTCCCTGATTCCAAACCAGGATGTCTACCACTGACTTACCCTCAGAAAAAGATGAGCAGATCAAGACTTAAAGAAATAGCCAAGCCCTACTCGTTTTTTAATTATACACCCACTACTCTACGAATCAAGCCCTTGTTGTTGACTTCTCCGTCCAGAGCATTGAGCTTCATGTACAAGTCGTTATCAGAAGCCTTCAGATTCTTCATGTAAGAAGCTAGGGATTCGATAGGAAGGGTATACAGGTACACGAGATAAGCCATGATACCCTTCTTGTCCATGCCTTCCTTGTACTTAAGTGTAAAGGGCATGGTAGACGTAACAAGAGTAGTGCTCTCCAGCATAGGTACCACAACGGCCTGCAGGTTTTCTGCCAAATCCATTTTCTGAATAGCTTCAAGAGGCTGAATCAACTTCTCCATGGAGGCAATATGTTTTTCCAGATCAGCATGACGCTTAGAAGACTTCTTGTAATTATCAATAATATCCTTGGCTTCGAGCATCTTGGTATAGTTGTTGTAGAACAAGATAAACTCGGCTGCAAGACTTTCACCGATGGAACCTTTCACATAGTAAGTATTAAGACTACGCTTATTAACTTCGATAAAATCTAGATATTTGGCAAGACGAGTCCAAGATCGTGGTGAAGTACCCTTACCTCCATTACCTGATGTAGTATGAATTTTATTCGGATTCTTGAGGATGAAGTCTACGACCTTTTCATTTACAACAGCTTTCTTGGCCCAACGTACCCAAGCTACAGGATCAGCTTCGACGTCACATACGACCAATCGATCTAGTACAGCAGGATCAAGGGACTGGACGTGATAATCTGCATCCTCTGGATTGATAGCAGTGACGATAAAAGTATCCACGGGCAGTACATGTTCATTCAAACGCTTATCTAGGAGCAGTTGGAGGGAAGCACCCAGTACAGAGGCAGAAGCACGGTTCAGCTCGTCCAGAAACAGTATGGAACGCTTACCCTGTTCTGCATTTTCAACGATACGCTGTAGCCAGGAAGGAATCGCCCAACGAGTAACAGGAGTTTTCCCGTGCATTTCGCGTACAGGAATACCTAGCAAATCACCTTCATCCATGAGAGACAGGATAAGAACTTCACAATGCATATCATTTTCATCAGCATACTGACGTACAATTTCGGACTTGCCTAGACCATGGACACCAACTATAAGAGGCACATGTCCACAACTATCAGCATCGAAAAGAATTTCTTTGGCTTCTTGAACATTCATAATACTTTAACTTCCCTAAGTAAAAAAACTTATAAAAACGGGTTAGGGATGGTTGCATTGGTCGCCCTACGGGGATCTTCCAATCGCTCTCCTGCTTCATTCGCTTCATAGACTTCTACTCCATCATCGCTCACCCTGAAAAGCTCGGTTCGACCTGTAGGAGATACAAAGTTACTGACTTCAATCTCGGGTCCATTGCCTTCGCCAAGCGATCTTTCCGCGTCTTTCACATATGCATCAAGTTGTTCTTCGGAAATAAATCCATCTTCAGGTTGAAATAGGCCAACAACCCATTTCCTAATCTCCTCTCGTCCCTTGTCATTGATCAAGGTCACAGGATAAATGCCCAGGTCTTCCCGGCAGTGATCCAGAAGGCTGGAATACTTGTACTTGTCGTATTCCACTAGAATTTTCGCCGCCCAAAA
>SDAZ01000057.1 GCA_006212005.1 Sulfurovum sp.
TACTTCAAAATTTGGTAAAGTCATTAAAGCTACTTCGATTGGTGGTTTTCTCGTTAAACTTAAGCTTTTTATTTTGGCTTATAGTCTTGATATGCTCTTTAAGTCATTAAGTTTTAACTAGCAATTTGGGTAAGAATAATCTCTCAAAACTCATTCAAAACTTACTAAATTTAGATACAAATATTTTTGAATCTATCACAGAAAAGTATCAAGTAGAACAAATATTAAAAATAATTTCATTAGATGAACAATCTTATGATTTTATTGATGAGCTTAGAATTATTGATAAAGATAGAGCAAATTTATATTTTGAGTATTTATTGAAGATTTATCCAAAAACAACTTTAGATAACTATTTTATAGAGTATCAAAAAGAACCAACATATATAAAACTCTATAAACTAAAAAAACTATATGCGGATATAAAAAATAAGCTTGGCATTAAAGTAAAAGATAATGATGAAAAAAATAAATACGATAAGCCAAATATAAACCAATCTAAAATCAAACTTTTTAAAGATTTGATTTTGACTTTAAAAAATAGTGTAAAAAATGAAGATTTGGAAGATAAATATATTTTTAATCTTATAAGTGATTACCATGAATTTTTTGATGAGTATGAAAGACCTAATGGAGAATATTCGCCAGATATTTATGATAATATGTATGGATATATTAATACTATTTTTAATTATTTAAGTGCAACGAGTTCTCATATAGAAGTTTTAGAAAAATTATCTAAGAGCATTGATTTTAAATTATCGACTAGGGCTAAATATCATTTAGAGTTAGCGTATAACAATCAAAATAAAGATAGAAATTATACTAATAAACATTACAAAGAAATTTTTGATAAGGAAAATATTGTGAATAAAAACAACATAGTGATTAATGCAGGTGATAAAAACAATATAAATATTAATACTGGTATCCAAACAAATAATTCAACCTCCTCAAATTCTAAAAATGATAAATGGTGGAATAATTGGACAATTATAAGTTTAACCGTTTCTTTTCTAAGTGGAGGATTAATTTATTGGACTCTTGGTAACAAATTAGTTTCGATAATTGCTTCAATAATTGTTTTTTTAATTATGTTTTTAAATAATCCTAAAAGAAGATTTTTTAGAATGGCATGGATTTGTATCTTGATAGGAAGTTCACAATTTTTATCATATAGTGGAATATTTATCATTCCTGAAAATAAGTTTATTCATGGTTATTTAAAAATAGGAGAAAATAGTATTCCTTGGTTTGGTGTAATGATGATTATAGTTGCATTAATTTTATTTTGGTTTGATGCCAAAAATGAAAAATAAATTTTACCTAATGCTTCTCTCTACTCTCTCTTATAAGATTTGCAAGTTCAAACAAAAGATAGCAACTTCCCTCATATAAGACATCATTGTTCATATTATTACCAACTTGTTCATAATTTGGAAAGCCTCTAAGGATGAGAGCTTTATGGTGTTTTTGAGCGATTCGATGGGCATGAAAATTGGAGATGATAACTTCACAATCCTCAAGAGCATTTTCTAAATCTTCCATGTCCCCAATCAACACTTTTTCACTTTCTATAAACGCATTGATAGCACTTCTTGTTGGTACGATAACTGAGGAAATCTTTGCTCCAGCCTCTTTTAAAGCCTTTGATAGAGCATAACTTTTATCAGCTTCATCGGCGATAACAATATTGCTACTACCTATCAAAAAATGTGTGTCTAAAAGAGCATCTTGAAGCCGTTTTCTCCATCTAATGATGGAAGGTGGTGGAGTTTTTATATTTTTATACCCCATAAGTATCTTATAAAAATTATCTGTATCTATAAGCCCACTTACGCTACTTAGATGAAAATGTTGACTAAGTGGCTGAATCTCTTTAAATTTTTCACCGCACTTTTTCATACTCTCACCAATAGAGATAACGATACCACTATCTCCTAAAAGCTCAATCGTAGAAACCTCAACTCCACCAGCACTCATTGAGCCTTGTTTTTCACCCAAATGCCCATCTAAACTCTCACTAATATCAGGTAGTGCTATGACTTCAAAGCCAAAAAGCTCTATGCTCTCTTTTATTTTTTCTACTTCTATTGGGGTTAGATTGACATTTGGCAGTAAAAGAAGCTTATTTGGATTGATAGTAACTTGTGGAACTATTAGTTGAGAAATCATAGCTTGAACACTCAAAGACCATCCACTCTCCAATCCACCTTCAAAATCAGGAGTATTGACATAAACGATTTTTTGCTTATCTTTAACCAAAAGTGTAGCTCCCTTGATATCATCACCTTTTGTCTCTGTAAGTCCTGTGGTAAAAAGTCCAACTAAGTCGGGTTTTACTTTTTTGGTGATGTTTTTTATCGCTTCACTGATAGAATAGTCACCTCCATCAATAATCGCTGTAATATCATTAACCGCTGTGGTTTGAATCGCAATCGGGTCATTAAAATGTCTAGTAAAAAAAACTTTTGTAAAACTTGCACACCCTTGTGCTCCGTGCATCAAAGGCATACAATTTTTAACCCCTAAAAATGCAAGTAATGCACCCATAGGTTGTGAGAGTTTTAATGGATTTATTTGTAATGGTTTTTTCATGCTATCTCCCATGGTGCTTTTGTTCCTACTACTTTAAAGACAGGATTGTTTAGAGCATCGACAACATCTTTTGCTAGATTGATAAGCCCACTATATGCACCATAACTTACCTTTTTTTCTTGATTGACATCTACAAAAGCGATTTTTTTCTTGATTGCCGTATATAAACTTCTACCACCAGCTAGTAATATATCAACCCCATGTTCATCTATGAGTTTCGACTGTTCATTGGCTGGAGATTTAATAAGTATAGGTACATAACTTTTGGCTATCTCTATATCCTCTAGCGTAGCCTTAGCAATGCTTGTGGCAACTACTTCTACACCAATATCTTGCAATGCAGAGGCTATTGACCATGATTTGTTTCCACCTGTATTTAAAATCGCCTTTTTCCCATTTAGCACTTTTTTATAGTCACGAAGTGCATCTTCTAACTTCGCTTCTTCTTGGGCTATCACAATTTTTGCTTTTTTTATCAACTCTTCATCGCCAAAAGCATTTACAATACTCATAATAGCATTGGTAGTATCTCGTTTTCCATAAAAAGAGATAGAAATATAAGGAATCTCATACTGCTCTTGCATTTTTCTACAAAGCGTGATGAGTGATTTTGCACAAACGATAACATTGAGTTTAGCTCTATGAGCCATTTGAATATTTTCTATTCTGCCATCACCTGCTAGAGTAGATACGACCTTGATACCGATTTTTTCTAGTATTGGAATATATTGCCACATATCCCCAGTAGCATTATATTCACCAATGAGATTAATTCCAAACGGATGAACTTCTTTAGGCTCTTTCGTGCCAATAAGATGACCAAGTACCGCTTCGCCACCGAGCCTTGAACCTAGATTCTTATTGCCCACAAACCCTGGGGAGTGAACAACAACGATAGGGATACCATGTTTTTGCTCAACACGACCACAAACATTATCCATATCATCACCTATCATCGCTGTGACACAAGTCTCATAAACAAAGATAGCATTTGGATTTTTATTTGTGATGATATAATCCAAACTCTCTTCTAATTTTTTATCTCCACCAAAAATAACATCATTGGTAGTAATATCTGTACAATAGCCCAAAACAGTATTATTCTCACCTTTAAAGCTTGTCAAAGTAGCTCTAGTCTCCCATGATGCACCAAGACAAATCGCAGGAGAGTGAACCAGATGGACAGCATCAGCATATGGAAAAAGAGCGATTTGAGCCCCTTCAAAAGCACATCCTCCACTCGTAGCCCCTGGTTTTGGCTTATCACAACTAACTTTTTTTGTTTTATTGTGAGAACATGCAGATTCACTGAGCAACTCTTTGATAAGTTTTCTATTGACCATAATATTGCCTAAGATATGTTTTTAAAGTTTATATGCAATAAATATTCCATATAAACTCCTAATTTCTAAAGAACACTTCTTGCATATATGATATATTAGAAATATTGGAGGTTGCAAGTGAGCCAAATAGACGCATTAAGAGCATATAGAAGTGAAGATTATATAACAGCAAAAGAACTTTGGGAAGAAGAGGCTCAAAAAGGAAATGACCAAGCGATGGTAAATATTGGTCTGCTCTATCTCAAAGGTGAAGGAGTAACTAAAGATTTTCATTTGGCAAAAGAGTGGTTTGAACGCTCGTTAGTCAATGAAAATTCATCAGGATATTATAATCTTGCTTTGATGTATCAAAGTCATATTGGTGTTGATGAGGATTTACCAAAAGCTTTAGAGTATTTTAGAAAAGCTCATCAGTTGGGACATGCAAATGCATCGTTTCGTTTGGCTGTATGGCTTTTGAAAGATAGAGTTGATGCAGAGTCTATGAAAGAAGGTTTTGATGCTATGCTAAGTGCGAGTAGAAATGCTCATGCGATGGCAAGAATGCAGTTGGGTGGATTGGAGCAAAAAGCAGACTTAACAAGCCCTTTAAATCTCTCTTTTAGAGAAAAAACACGAGATGAACAAGTAGCGATTATAGAAGATGCCCTTGATAGATATATACGACCAATTTTGATTAAAGATGGTGGAAATATCATGATGGTTAACTTCATAAATAGTCCAGAGACCCAGATTCATCTTGTTTATCAAGGTAATTGTGCTGGTTGTTCTATGGCATCGACTGGAACTTATAGTATTATCTATGATACCCTTAGTAGGGTTATTGATAAACAAATTTTGGTTTATGTTCTATGAAGATAGCTTTTGCTTCTAAAGATAACTTATACATAAATGAACATTTTGGCTGGTGTCAAAAATTTTTTGTTTATGAAGTAGATAAAGATGGTTTCTCTTTTGTTGAAGAGATTGATTCATCACTAAAATATGAAGCTGAAGCCGAAAAACTTCTTTATAAGATAGAGTGCATAGAGAAGTGTGATATCGTATATGTTTCACAAATTGGGCCAAAAGCTGGAAATATGGTTCAAAATGCAGGAATTTTTCCTCTTAAATCTTCAAGCGAATCTCAAAGTATCCAAGAGGCATTAGTTCAAATCCAAAAACTCATAAATGATAATCCTCCTTTGTGGTTAAAGAGAATACTTTTAAAAAAAGATAGAAGATGAGTAAACAAATGATGATATCTAACGAAGTCTATTATATCGGTGTAAGCGATAGCAATATCCGAACTTTTGATATCATTATGAAGACCGCAAATGGTACAACTTATAACGCTTATCTTATCAAAACGACGGATGGGGTGATTATCCTTGATACCGTTAAAGAGGAGTTTAGTGAAGCTTTTTTTGAAAAGATAGAGGCGATTTGCAGTTATGATGAGATAAAATATATCGTTATGCACCATCTTGAACCAGACCACTCTGGAGCGTTGCCAATGCTTGTTAAAAAAGCACCTCAAGCGAAGATTTTTATCTCTCCTATGGCTACAAGTATGCTAAAATCCATCACAAAAATTGATAATATGGAATTTGAAACAGTTTGGACAAATAAACTTTTAAAGTTGGGCGATAAAACGCTTAAATTTTTAAGCACACCAAATCTACATTGGCCTGAAACCATGAGTAGCTATCTACTTGAAGATAAGATTCTTTTTAGTGGTGATGTCTTTGGAAGTCATTATTATGATAATAGGATTTTTGATGATTTGGTTGGAGATTTTGATTACGCTTTTAAGTACTACTATGACCATATTATGAGACCATTTAAGGGTGATGTTTTAAATGCTTTACGACTTTATGATAAGCTAGAGATAGAGACTATCGCACCACTTCATGGACCTATCATGCGTTTACATACACAAAAATATTTATCTTTATATAAAGAGTGGAGTCAAAAATCTCTTAAGCGAAATGGTAAAAAAGTGGTCTCTATTTTTTATGTGACAAGTTATAAAAATACTCAAGAGATGGCTCAAAAGATTTATGAAGGGGTTGAGAAACATAGCGATACTCTTATAGCAAATATTTATGATTTGACAGCATTGGATGAGCATAATATGTTAAATATTTTAGAAGAGAGTACAGGCATTATTATCGGAACTCCCACCATAAATGGAGATGCTCCAAAACCTGTATGGGAACTTTTGAGTTGTATGATGTTGCTTGAAAAAAGAGGAAAATTTGGGGCTAGTTTTGGTAGTTTTGGATGGAGTGGAGAAGCTCCAGAGATGATACAACAACGCATGAAAAGCTTAAATTTTAGAGTTCCACTTTTAGCACTTAAAGTAAAACTGATTCCAACCCAAGATGAACTTGAGTTGTGTTACAATTTTGGAAATGAGTTTGGAGAGATAGTTAACGGTAAAATGATAGAGATGACACTTTAAAAATATCTAAATGTAGCACACTCTTTTATCGCTTTTTTACCATAATTTGTATCTTTGTATTGAGTTTCGTATCGATTGACATCTGCTTTAAACGCAGGATATTTTTGAGCGATACTCTTTAAACTCTGCACAAATCCATCATCCCAGTAACTACTACTATAAGAGTAACCACTATCATAAGATGTGGTATGAGAGTAACTAGCGAACTCATTATATTTGATTTTCAAAAGTTGATACTCTATGGTTGCTTTCAATTCTCTATCACTACTGCTGTTTAACGCCATAGTATAGTATTTTTTGGCTTCACTCAAATCCAAAACCTTTTTATCTTTTTGTGCATCAAAATAGACACTTCTATACGATACACTACTCATAGGGAAGTTTCCAAACCAACTTTTATTATAAAGTCCATTTGCATAAAGATAATAGTCTGTTGGAGTGGCTGTTTTATTTTTTATCTTTGTATCCAGCTCCAACATCACTTTTGAAAACTCAAGTTGAGTAAAATGTTTACTTTTTCCTGTTCTATTATTCCCACTAATGGTTGCATTGAAAGGGTTATAGTTGCTTGTAAAATCAGCACTGCTTTTAACTCTACTAAGTTCATTTATAGCAAAATTAAAATCATTGTTTTGCATATAAAGCGTCCCTAGAAGTTGATTTTGATTGTAATTTTTTAGATAAGTTGATAAGATTTTTTGCTCCAAATAGGTTTTATTTGTTGAGTCAAAATAGTTTTGAAGTTTGTAGGGGTCAGCATATTTAAAAATATCACTTATAATATTTGGATAATCTTGTGCATAATCTTTAGCCAAAGCTCGCTCGGGAGTGTTTTGAGGATACAAAGATGCCATTTGTAGGGCTGTATATCTAAGAAGTGAAGTTTGTGTTTTGCTATCAAATGCGTTTAAAAGAGGTTTCAATGAACTATAAATTACCTCTTGAGATGCTATATCGACACTCTTGTTGGCATTCAATTTTTGAAGATATACAATAAGCTCTACATACTTTTTATCACTTGTATTTGCCATACTTTTCATCTGTTCAAATTTTGCTTGATTTAGGGCTTTATAATTTATCGCATCAAGATAGAGTTGAGAATATACGCTAAAAAATGATGGGTTACTTTGTTGAGCTAAGATTTTTTGAAAATAACGCTCTTGCTCTTGATAACTTTTGAGATTTATCTTGTACTCTTTTTCATCACGATTGGTATCGTTGGATTGAGACATCAACTGATATCGAAGATGTTGTAAATCTTGCATAATCATATAACTAAGTCGTTCAAACCATATCGATTTTGGAGCAATAGAGGCAATCGATTCAAACTCTTTAAGAGGTGCATTTTCCCATTTTAACGCTCTTAAAAAGTAGTATCGTGCTTTTTGTTCAGGAGAGAGAGCTGATGTTAAGAGCTGATTCCATTCTAAATCATTTTTAACTTTAAAATCATATTAGCCTAAATGTGCATTTGTTTTATGATTTTGAAAAATATCTGCATAAAGTTTATTGGACTCTAAAGTTTGTCCCTCATGTTGCATCGCTCCAGCTTTAAGTGCATCAATCCACTCTTTAACCAATATATTTGAAGTTAAAACTTGCTTGTTTTGCTCATAAAATGCCAACTCATTTTTATAATCACCATGATAGTGATAAAGTCTCATAATCAAAAATAGATATCGCTCTTTTAAAAACTTATCTTCACAACTATTGAAAAGTTTTATCCCTTTATCTACGACAGGTTTATAGGTTTTTGGAGCTGTTTGTTCGTATTGATATACACCAACCAGTCCCATTTGAAGATTTAAAAAATCAACATAATCTTTAAACTCAGGATTATTGATTTTAGTTGCAAATTTGGGATAGATTTTTTTGATAGGCTCTTCAGAGTAAAAAAGCTCTTTGACATCATTTTTCGAAAGTTTATTGGCAAAATATTTGTGCCACGCTTCAATATTTAACTGCTCTTTTTGTTTATCAAAATACTCCCATCTGTCATTATGAGGGTAGTGATTTGCCACATTGTAAAAGGGATTGTCATTATTAAGTCCAACCATTGATGGACTCATAAAATTATAATACTCATCTTTGACATACATCTGTTCACCACTTCCAGCACAACTAAAAGCAAATGAAGTAGCGATGATTGAAGATAGAGCAACGCTTTTTAATAGACTCATTTTATTTCCTTTTTTATTAAATTTACCACAATTTTTTTAGCTCATATTCGTTATAAAACGCTCGATTTTCCCATTGATAAAAGATAATATTTTTAGGTGCTTTCATAACTTTTTTTAGCTCCTCAACCGATTTTTTAAGTTCACTTATCTCAACACTGTCTATTCGTATTCTATCTCCTTTATATAAAAGTCGTCCTTTTAAATAATGCTCTTTTTTAGCTTCATAGATATTTTTTTCAATTTCTACAAACATATCTTTATCAAGCTTAGCAATTCGAACACCCTCTATAAGTCCAACCACTTTTCCAAAACGAATAATCGTAGCTTGTGAATATAAAGGTAGTGCCAAATCAAGCTCAAGAGGATAGGTATCAAAATTTTTATGATATTGTGAAGCGATAGAGTTATCAAGTATATAATTTTTAGTATCCATATCTTTAAAATCACTCATGTTATAATACATCAGCACACCTTTATCCACATCAGGGATACCAGTTTGCGAAGCATTTGCTATTTGATGAAGTCGTATGGTTGCAGAGATAATTTTTTTACTTTGAGATTTGATAATTTTTAAAAGATTGAAGTATTTATAACGACTTTTAGCATTCCAATCACAATCAATTTGTATCGTATCATACGCAAAATTATTTTGTTTACTACTTTTTTGTAAAAGCTCAATGATACTACTTGCCATCTTTTTTTCATCACTTGAAATAAGTGCCTCATTATCGATATAGACAACAGGAGTTATATTAAAAGATGGAGAGGTTTTAAAATTTGTAAACTTAATATCCAAATCTTCACGAGCATAATCATAACCAATATCAATAATTTTAATAAAACTAGGCTTTATAAGGCTAGAACTATTAACTTCATAATTTTGTTTCCAATGATAATAATCAATAGTGGTAGATTGCTCTTTAGTCCCATAACAACTTAAAAAAGTTGTTATAATAATGGTTAATAAAAATAATAATTTTTTCATAATATTCAATATCCTATAATAGATTACTAATCTTAACTAAAACTATCTTAATGAACTCTTGTTATAATATCATTATGTTAAAATTTAAAATATCTAATCCCTCATGGGCTTCAAAACTATCTGATGAGCTTTGCCAAGAGTATATGATTAACTTGCAAACATTTTTAAATGATGAGTTAAAGCATCAAAAAAATATCTATCCACCTTCTCATCTTCTCTTTAATGCACTTGAACTTACCCCTTTTGAAGAGATTAAAGTGGTGATTTTAGGACAAGACCCATATCCGACTCGCCATCATGCTCACGGTTTAGCTTTTAGTGTTCAAGATGGTATTTTTCCTTTGCCAAAGTCTTTAAAAAATATCAATATCGAACTTATGAGTGATTTAGGTATTGATAATGCTCATCGTGGCAATCTTGAAGAGTGGGCAAAGCAGGGAGTTTTGATGATAAATAGTGTTTTAAGTGTAGAAGAGGGCAGAACAAATTCCCATAAAAACATCGGTTGGGAAAGATTTACGGATAAAATCATAAAGATTGTCAATGATGCGTGTCAAAATGTTGTTTTCATCCTTTGGGGTGCAAATGCTCAAAAAAAAGGCTCTTTTATCGATAGTAAAAAACATCACATTATCACTTCAGCTCACCCCTCTCCACTTTCAGCTTATCGTGATTTTTTCGGAAGTAGAGTATTTTCTAAAACAAATGATTATCTTAAACAACATCATAAAAAAGAGATAAATTGGCAACTCTCTAAGATACAAAAATAGTTAAAAAATGTGATTAGTTTTATATCGTATGTAAGTCATTTTATAGTAAAATTCAAAAAAATTTTTAATTTGAGGAATTGAAATGACAATCTACGACGCATTGATTCTTGGTACTTTAGAGGGTTTAACCGAATTCTTACCAATATCTAGCACAGGACACCTAATCCTAGCTTCAAAACTTTTGGGGCTTGAACAAACCGACGCACATAAAGCTTTTGAAGTTTCTATCCAGCTAGGAAGTATTTTAGCCGTTTTATTTTTATTTGCACAAAAACTTTTGGTGGATAAAACGCTTTGGATAAAAGTTGGTTTAGCATTTTTGCCAACAGCTATTTTTGGTTTTCTCTTTTATAAAACCATTAAAGCTCTCTTTGGAGATGAAACAGTTGTTATAATGCTTATTATTGGTGGTATCGTCTTTTTGGTCGTGGAGTATTTTCGGCGAGATAGTGACGATTCAAAAGCAAAAGGTATTGAAGATTTGAGCTATAAAGAGTCGTTATTTATCGGTTTGTTTCAAAGTTTTTCGATGGTTCCAGGGACAAGTCGTTCAGGTATGACGATGCTTGGAGGTATCTTTGCAGGATTAAAACGACGAAGTGCGGCTGAATTCTCATTTTTACTTGCTATCCCAACGATGGTTATCGCAACGACTTATGATTTGTATAAAAATAGAGCGACGATGGTAGTAGATGATTATGGATTGGTAGCCATTGGATTTGTCACAGCTTTTATCGTAGCGTTGATAACCGTTAAATGGATGATGAATTTTTTAACTAAACACACCTTTATTGGCTTTGGTATATACCGTATCGTGGTTGGTTTAGCATTTTGGTATTATATGATATAATCTTAAACCCAAATTGCTAGTTAAGAAAAATTAAGTAGAGTTCCATAAAACTTGGACGGCAAGTTATGGAACATAAAATGATAACATTATTCTGCTTAATTGATGAATTCTTGAAAAGCATACAATATAAAG
>SDAZ01000007.1 GCA_006212005.1 Sulfurovum sp.
AAAGAGATTATCGAAGAAAAATTGGCTTTGATGAGAAGAGAACTAAAAAAGGCAAATATTAATATAGAACTCGACGCTGGAGCTGAACATTATGTCGATATGGAGTTTTTAAATATGCTTTCTCAGGATAGAGTTGTCCCTTTTTGTGGTAAATTTTTACTCTTTGAGACTTCATATATGAGTAAACCAATTATTTTAGAAGAGGCTATTTTTGAGATAAGCTCTAAAGGATATATCCCTGTTATGGCTCATCCTGAGAGATATTTATATCTGCATGATAATTTTGATGATTATATCGAGTTAAAAAGATTGGGTGTCTTATTTCAAGTTAATGTTAAGTCTTTAAAGCATACACATAATCATATTTATAAAATGGCTATGAAGTTGATTAAGCATGGGATGGTTGATTTTTTAGGAAGTGATACTCATCATATGAGAGATTTGGAGGATTTGGCTAAGTTGATTGAGTCTAAAGATTATAAAAATATTTTTAAAAATAATCGAATTTTAAATACCCAAGAAGAGGCTGAATTTTTGACTTCTATGCATTGATTTTAACACTTATTTTTGTTAGGTTAAAAAGTAAATATTTGGTATAATCATAATTTAAAAGGATGTCCATGAGAAATTTAATCGACACAACTTCGTTAGAGATTCAAGAGATAGAGTATATTTTAGAGAGTGCAAAAAAGTTTAAACACTATAAACCTTCCCAACTTTTACAAGACAAGTTGATTATTACCCTATTTTTCGAAAATTCTACTCGAACACGAAGTTCTTTTGAGGTTGCTGCTAAAAGACTTGGTGCTTCTATTGTTCATCTTGACCCAGAAAAGAGTTCGAGTTCAAAGGGTGAGAGTATTGAAGATACTTTTACAAATCTTTGTGCGATGAATCCTGATGCTGTGATTATCAGACATGCTTCAAATACCGTTGCAATTGAACTTTCAGATATGAATCTTACAAGTGTTATCAATGCTGGAAGTGGTAATACAGCTCATCCTTCTCAAGCTTTATTGGATTTATTTACGATGAAAGAGCATTTTGGTGATGTAAGGGGTAAAAAGATTGCTATTGTTGGAGATATAGTCAATTCCCGAGTGGCGAGTAGTGGGATAAAACTTTTCACTAGAATGGGAATGGAAGTTATATTGGTAGCACCTAACTCATTTATGCCTCAAGATACTTTATTGGAGCGTTATGAGGATTTGAAAGATGTGATAGATAAAGTTGATGTGATTATGAGTTTAAGAGCACAACTTGAAAGACATAAAAAGCCTATTTTTGAAAATTATGAAGAGTATGCTTCCAAATATTGCATCACTAAAGAGCGACTAAAAGATAAAGATATCTTACTTCTTCATCCCGGTCCCGTTATGAGAAATATTGATATAGATGATGAGATGCTTAAAGATAGTCGCTGTAAGGTTTTAGAGCAGGTTAGTAATGGTGTATTTATACGCATGGCGATACTTAAGTTTTTACTTTTAGAGAGTTGATGAGTGAAATTGACGCTTTAGCCAAAGATAAAGTTCCATTTTTATTTATAATCTCATATGATAAGAGTGAGTCCTTTATTCAAAGGCTAGATTCGTTGGATAGTGATGTACTTTTTAAGATAGGCTCTCTTCAAAATTATGAAGATGAGTTATTGGATAAAGCGTACTTTTTTAAAAAAAATCCATTATCTTTTGATAAGTATAAAATAAAGTTTGATGGCGTGATAGAGGAGATAAAATCTGGAAACAGTTATCTCTTAAATCTAACAACTCCAACGCCCATAGAGACAAATTTATCATTAAAAGAGATTTTTTTAAGCTCTAAAGCTCCTTATAAACTCTATTTTAAAGATAAATTTATCTCTTTTTCTCCTGAAAAATTTATAACGATAGAAGAGGATATTATCTCAACTTATCCTATGAAAGGTACGATTGATGCCTCTCTTAAAGAGGCAAAAGAGAAGATTTTAGCTGATGAAAAAGAGATGGCGGAACATATCATGATAGTTGATTTGATGCGTAATGATTTGGGTAAGGTGGCAAAAAATGTTAAAGTGGATTCATTTCGATATATAGATATGATAAAAGCTGGAGATAAAGAGCTTTTGCAAGTTAGTTCAAAGATAAGTGCTGTTTTAGCCTCTGATTGGCATGAAAATCTTAGCAGACTACTCAATGATATTTTACCTGCTGGGTCGATTAGTGGAACACCCAAAAAGAGTACAGTTGAGATTATCGAGAAGATAGAGGGGTATAAGAGAGGTTTTTATACAGGTATTTTTGGTATTTATGATGGTAAAAATCTTTATAGTGCGGTGATGATTCGATTTGTGGAGCAAGTTAATGGCGGATTAGTCTATAAAAGTGGTGGTGGAATAACGCTTGATAGTGATGATGTTAGCGAATATCAAGAAGTTATTGATAAAGTTTATCTACCGTTATAACTTTTATCAGATTTTCTGATATAATTCATTTATAAAATTGGAGATTTAAAATGGACATAACATTTCGTCAACTTGAAATTTTTTTAAATGTTACAAGAGAGGGACACCTTACCAATGTAGCAAAACAGATGGGTTTAAGTCAATCGGCTATATCGATGGCGATAAAAGATTTAGAAGATAAGCTAGAGCATCTACTCTTTGATAGAATCAATAAAAGACTTGTTCTAAATGAGAAGGGTAGAGTGTTTGAAAAAGAGGTTTCTCCTTTGATAAAACGCTTAAATGATATCGAGCATGAGTTTAGAAATAGTGCAAATAAAGGGATTATACGAGTTGGAGCAAGTACAACGATTGTTGATTATCTGATGCCACCCATTATTTGTAATTATATGAACAACTATCCCGATGTCAGAGTTCATCTGAAAGAGGGCAATACCAAAGATATCGTTCAATTGGTCAAAGATGGTGCGATTGATGTTGGCTTTATTGAGGGGCTTGTAAATGACCCTGAGATTATCAAAGAGGCGATTGGTTTTGATGAGTTGGTCGTTGTAACTTCTGATGTTTTGTTAGATAAAGAGGTTTATATCGATACACTTCAAGATAGAAGATGGGTTTTAAGAGAAGAGGGTTCTGGGACGAGAGATGTCTTTTTAAATTATATAAAAGATAAGGTTGACCATATCAATATCTTTTTGGAGTTAGGACATACAGAGTCTATCAAATCGATACTTATGAGTACGCAATGTCTTTCATGTATCTCAAAGATAGCGGTTAAAAATGAGGTAGCTGATGGAAAATTGATAAAAGTTCGGGTTAAAAATTTTGAGTGTAAACGAGAGTTTTTGATGATTTACCATAAAGATAAGTATCTAAGTGAACTCTTCAATAAGTTTGTTTATTTTACCAAAGCGATGATTGCTTCACAGATAGACAAGATATAGTGGTTAACTTTTTTTAATATTTTTAGTGTTATCATTTTGCTAATAGAGTAAAAAAAAACATAGTTCGATTCTATTTTTAAAATTATTTATAATATACTACTTAAATAATATTTATACAATATTTATTTAAGTAAAATAGTAATAATTTTATTAAAGGATTGAAATGCAACAGCTACTATTGACTAAATATTCAAAATGGATATTTCTGCTATTTTTTACAGTACTTATTATTGCTTCATCGTATATTTTTTATGAATCATATGTGAGTTATGTAACCTCCGATATTCAAGAACTTATAGCATCAAATGACTTAAGCAAGATAGAATATTCTATCAAAAACAATCAAGAAATTTTAATGACAGGCTCTTTAGTTGTGATAATATTTTCTTTTTTAATGATATATCTCAAAGATTATTTAGTCACGGGGATACATAGGGAAAATGAAGAGTTGGCTAGACTGCTTGATGAGATACATCTATGTGACAATGAAGAACAAGTAACAAGCATTAAAAATACACTTAAAACAAAAAGAAATACACAAATCTATACACTCATGGGGGAGATGATAGCACAACTTCAGTTAAATAAGGAGTTAGCAGACCAAGCCAATAATACAAAAAGCCTTTTTTTAGCCAATATGTCTCATGAGATACGAACGCCGTTAAATGGCATTTTGGGTTTTACTAAGATTTTAAAATCAACTTCTTTAGATAGTGAACAAGATGAGTTTGTGGATATTATTAAAAAGAGTTCGGAAGACCTTTTGAGTATTATAAATGATATCTTAGATATTTCAAAGATAGAGAGTGGTACGCTTGAACTCGAAACCCTCTTTTTCAATCCAATTGATGAGCTTGAAAATGTTATAGAATCGTATGCTGCAAATGCTTCTTTAAAAAATATTGATTTTTCATTATGGATAGAGCCATCATTGAACAATTATCTCGTTCAAAGCGACCCTTCTAAGATAAAACAAGTTCTTATAAATCTTATCAGTAATGCTGTTAAATTTACCGATGAAAATGGTACGATTGATGTTATCGTTGAGAAAAGTGAGGAGAATGAGAAAGAGATTTGGGTTAAATTTTCAGTCAAAGATACTGGTATTGGGGTGAGTGAAAATAATATAGATAAGATTTTTGACGCATTTACTCAAGCTGATAGCAGTACAAGTCGTAAGTTTGGAGGTACTGGATTGGGCTTAACAATTTCGACAAAATTGGTTAAGCTTTTGGGTGGATATCTAAGTGTAGATAGTAAATTGGGTGCTGGAAGTACCTTTTTCTTTACGCTAAAGATGCCAAAACAAGAGAGTAAACGAGCAAGTGAGACGGAAGATTTAAACATCAATATCTACTCTCCTATCGATGTAAAGACCAAAGATTCTGACCATTATTTAAATGATTATATGAAATCTTTCTCAAATGTTACCTTTAATCATTATTATAACTTTGAGAATTTTACCCAATCTCTTGCTAAAGATTGGGATGCGATATACATTCATTACAATCAGATAGATAGAGGTGAGTTGGATAAACTCTTTTTTGTCAATGATAAAAATATTCCGTTGATTTTACTTACAAAACTTAACAAACGAGATAGTTTAAATGACATAGCCGACCACTTTGCACAGATAATTTATGAGCCGATAAGTTATTCTAAGATTCTTAAATCTTTAAAAAATGTAGTTAGAATAAAAAATGAACAACTTCCTATTTCTGTTGAAAAGATAGAAGAACCATCAAATGATGATATTTTTAATTATCTTAAGTTTTTGGTGGTTGAGGATAATGTGGTCAATCAAAAAGTAATCTATCATACACTAAAAAATCTAGGGATAGAAGCATCGTTGGCAAGTAATGGCTTAGAGGGCTTTGAGATGAGAAAAGCAAACGATTATGATGCGATTTTGATGGATATTCAGATGCCTGTGATGAATGGGATTGAGTCAACTAAAAAGATATTGCAGTATGAAAAAGAGAACAAACTTCCTCATATTCCCATTATAGCTCTCACAGCAAACGCCTTAAAAGGTGATAAAGAGAAATTTTTATCTGAGGGTATGGATGAGTATATATCCAAACCGATAGATTTGGATAAGTTTATAGCCGTTTTGCGAAAATTTTTCGGTCATAGGGTGGTTGATATTCCAAAAGAGTACGCCAAAGATGTTGTGTTGTTTAAAAATACTCCAACGGAGGCTAAGATTTTGAGTGCTATTTTGCAAAAATTGGGATATACGGTAAATGTGGCTGAAAACATGAATGAGCTTAAAAAAGTTATAGATATAAATAACTATCGTTGTGTTCTTTTTGACCAATCTACGAGTATTCAAATGCAAGAGAGTATCAATGAAATAATCAAAGAAAAAAATATGCCAAGTATGCTTTTTGTGGATAATAAAGAGATGATAGATAAATCAGAAGCGTCAAAACATACTTTTGTCTCAAGTAAAATTACCGATTTTGAAGATATTAAAAATAATCTCGAAAGCATGATAAAAACAAAGAGTGCATAGGGTCTATTTGCTTTATGAGAGGTTTATTAGTCATACCAAAGCTCGAGCTTTGGGACTAGGGAAAGTTTTTGTTATATCTTCGAGACAATAAAATTTACTATCTCTTTATTAAATTCCTTTTTACCACCTTTTATTTGTGCATTTGGATGATAGGTTTTCACCGCTATAATATTAAGATAGTTTGGGAAATTTATTTCACGGATAGGCATCTCATCAATAATTTTCTTTTTCTTACATTCAACAGGTATTGTTCTATTGCCAACAGTGAAGATTATAACATCAGGCTTTAAAATTTTTAACTCTTCTTCAAAAACATTAAAATACTGTTCTTCTAAATTTTGCACACTTTCTGTAACTTTACCACGACGAGTCATCCCTATTTTTGAGACATTATTCCAAATAAAAGCTAGTTTTTTAGATGGAAGTCTTTTTGTTAACTCTTCTTGAAAATATTTAAAATTTTTTCTATTCCAAAATGGTCTTTGCTTTTTGCGTTTTAATCTTTTTGAATTTAGCTTATTATCAAGATTGTATAAATAAGAATAATAATCATCCATTAAATAAGCTATATCTCTTTTTTGTTCTTCAAGTAGTCCACCCCATCCATCTGTCTCTTGCCCAACAATCATCACTTTAATATTAGCATTTTCGTATTCTTCATTAACTTTCATCAAGAGAGGATAAGTAGCACCTGTACCTTTCGAATTATTTATTAAATCATCCCATTTACTACCATATAGTTCTTTTAGCAATTGATTCATGTTTTATTTCCCTTGATATTTATTTCTTATTTTTAAATATTATATCTAGCAAAAATAAAATTTAAATTAAACTAAAATTTTATTATAATAATATAAGGTTTAGCATATATATTTATGATAAAAACAAAAAATTTACAAGCTACCTCGTAGCAGTTTCTCTGCCAACTCTTCGATGAACTCTCTTTTCATCAACCCATCTTTGTACTCGATAGCAATAGCATCGTCCCCATAATAAGCACCTGCCAATTGCCCATAGACAGCACCTACGGTATCTGCATCATTTCCTAGATTAACAACTAAGATTAATCCGTCATCAAAAGTAGAAGTATTATAAAACGCCCAAAGTGCCGACTCTAAAGTATTTATCACATAACCTTTTGCTTCTATCTCATCACGAGATTTATTTTTATAATCTCCTTGTGCCAACGCTACTACTTCTTCATGAAAAGTATAATTTTCCACATAGTCAAATAGTGTTTTTGCATAATCCACACTCAACAATTCATCTTTTGACTTACCTTCTATCGCTCCGACAATTAGACCCGTCATATATATACAAGCATCGGAACAGATAGGAAGACCATGCGTTGTAAGTGAACTTTCCTTTGCCATCTTCATTGCCAATTTCATATCATTGGCATAAAAAAGAGCCACAGGTGCGATTCTCATCAAAGAACCATTTCCAGCTCCTTTGGTCAACCTACTGTTCCCACACTCGCTACAATCTTGACTCATATAGCGATACAATGCTCTTAAAGTGACTTTCCCACAACCGATACTTCGCCCATTTGCACTCATGTAGCCCTCTTCAAACCATTTTAGATATTTAGACAATTGGTCTTTTTGGTCGCTTCCATTTCTATCAATCAAACTTTGAGCCAAACAAAGAGCAAGAGAAGTATCATCGGTATATTCACCGATTTCTACATTGAACTTTCCACCTCTTCGATAATGTTCGATTTTTTCAAAACTATCTTTTGTCGTAAACTCTACGGGTGCACCCAAAGCATCGCCAACGGCTAAACCTAACATCGAGCCTTTATATCTATTTTTTATTTCCATTTTTTCATCCTTTAAAATATGATTTGTTTCTCAAAAATATATCCTCGCACTTTTGGTGGAATCTTTGCTATCCTACACTTTTCTTTAAACTCTTTTGGAAGTTTTACCGATATAAACGGAGCTATAAAAAGTTTATTATCGCTTCGCTCAATGGCAAATTTTCGCCCTATGACCACAGAAGAGAGATTTTTTAGCTCATGGCGTTGTTTAAAACTCAAAAGATAACCTAACTGTTTAAGATAAATATCAGCGATTTGAGCCACATTTGCACCTTCAAAAAGTTCAATAATATACAAATCTTCTTGAGAAAAAAGCTCTTTAAAACCACTCAAAAGCATTTTTTTATCTTCTTTTATATATTGAAAAGTTCTAGCTATGCCCTCTTTATATTTCTGTATAAGTGGAGTTGAGAAATGCTTCCTAAAATGGTTTCTCTCATACTTTTCATCAAAATTGCTTTTATCGATAAAATAGGGAAGTTTATGTGTTTCAAGATAATTCAAAAGTTCATCTTTACTCACCCCTAAAAGTGGACGGATGAGATGGTGAGGGGGATTTGAAAAAAAGCTAACATCTTCCATCCCACTAAGCTCCACAACTCCAGCCCCACGGATAAATCTCATAAAAAACCACTCCAATTTATCATCGAGTTGATGGGCAGTAAGGAGATTTTCGTATCCATATTTTTCGATGAGTTGATGAAAAAAATCGTATCGAAAGGCTCTAGCACTCTCTTCGAAATGGCTTTGAAATCTAGGAGCAGTGGTAGTATGAAATATAAGTTGGTATTTTGTGGCTAATTCTTTAGCAAATCCAACCTCTGTTTTACTCTCGTTGCGAACTTCATAATCTACAATAGCAATATCAAAATCAATAGAGTGAGATTTGAGCAAAAAAAAGAGTGCAGATGAGTCAACGCCACCACTAAATGCCAAGAGATTTTTTTTACCTTTTAATAATTGTATAAATTCTATTTTTAAAAGTTCCATTTTTGACTCCATCGTTGATAGCTACCATTATAACCGTTTAACTTTAAGTCAATTTGAAGCACCAATATGTAATATAGCTTCATGAAAAAAGAGAAATTAAATCAAATAACCGTAACAAATCCGTATCTAACGCTACCGCCTTTGTGTTATGACAAGGTCAATCCAACTCCTTTGAAAAATCCTTTTTTGATTCACGCCAATAACAATGTAGCTGATGAGATAGGATTAGAGAGCAGTGAGTTAACAAGTGATGAGTTTGTAATATTTGTCAATGGAGATTTTAAACTTCAAGGAAGTGAGCCATTTGCGATGTGTTATGCAGGTCATCAATTTGGCTATTTTGTCGAAAGATTGGGGGACGGAAGAGCTATTAATATCGGAACGATTGGTAAATTACATCTCCAACTCAAAGGTGCTGGATTGACACTTTACTCAAGAAGTGGAGATGGTAGAGCTGTTTTGCGTTCATCTATTCGTGAGTATCTTATGAGTGAGGCTATACATGGTTTGAATATCCCAACTTCAAGGGCATTGGCGTTGATTGGCTCAACTCAAAAAGTGATAAGAGAGGATTGGGAGAGAGGTGCGATAGTATTAAGAGTCGCTCCTTCATGGATTCGTTTTGGGACTTTTGAGTATTTTGCACATAACGATAAACCCAAAGAGTTAAAAGCTTTGCTTGATTTTGCGATAGAAGAGTCTTATCCTCATCTAAAAGGTGAAGAGTATCACCATTTTTTTAGTGAAGTGGTAGGTCGAACAGCTAGGTTGATGGCTCATTGGCAGTCGGTTGGGTTTAATCATGGGGTGATGAATACCGATAATATGTCCATAGCTGGTATCACTATAGATTATGGTCCTTTTGCTTTTTTAGATGATTATGATATTCGTTACATCTGTAATCATACCGATAGAAGAGGCAGATATAGCTTTGGCAATCAACCCTCTATCGGAGAGTGGAATCTTCAAGCTCTGATGGTAGCACTTATGGGTGTGATACCAAAAGAGCAGATGGAGAAAAGTTTGGCAAGGTATAAGCGATTGTATTCAGAGCATTATCTCTATCTTATGGGTGAAAAATTTGGACTTGATGGGGTGAATGATGAGGATTTTGAACTTATAAAAAGTGGGTTGCTCACGCTTCAGATGTTGCAAGTGGATTATACGCTCTTTTTTAGAACGCTTAGCCGTTATGATGGCGATAGAAAAGCGATTTTAGATTTGGGACTTTATCATCAACCGATGAGTGAATGGTTAGATATTTACGATGAAAGGCTCAAAAAAAATAGCATGACCACTCAAACTAGGATAACAAAGATGTTAAGCATAAATCCAAAATTTGTATTGAAAAATTATATGATTCAAGAGGCTATTGATAAGGCAAAGTTGGGTGATTTTGAGCTTGTGGATGTGTTGTTTAAGATTGCTCAAAATCCGTATGATGAACACGAAGCGTACGAGAGATATGCGATGGCTACACCAGCCCAATTTAAAAATCAAAAGTTAAGTTGTAGTTCGTAAACAAAAAGATGATAAAATAACGCCTTAAAAAAAATTTGGCACAAGGTAAACGCAATGGCAAAGAAAAGTGTAAAAAAAGTAGTTCTTGCATACAGTGGAGGGCTTGATACTAGTATCATATTGAAATGGTTACAAGATGAATATAACTGTGAAGTGGTAACTTTTACCGCAGATTTGGGGCAGGGTGAAGAGGTTGAACCAGCTCGTACAAAAGCTCTTGCGATGGGCATCAAGGCTGAAAATATTTTTATTTTGGATTTGAGAGAAGAGTTTGTAAAAGATTTCGTTTTCCCTATGTTTAGAGCAAATGCGATTTACGAGGGTGAGTATCTTTTGGGAACTTCTATCGCTAGACCACTTATCGCAAAAAAACAGATAGAGATAGCTTCTATGGTTGGAGCTGACGGTGTGAGTCATGGTGCAACGGGCAAAGGAAATGACCAAGTAAGATTTGAGTTGGGTTATTTGGCTTTAAATCCTGATATTACGGTTATCGCTCCATGGAGAGAGTGGGATTTGAACTCTCGTGAGAAACTTTTGTCATATGCAAGAGAGCATGGTATCGAAATAGCTCAAAAACATCTTGACGCAGATGGAAATCCAGCTGTAAGTCCATACTCTATGGATGCAAATCTACTTCACATCTCGTATGAGGGTTTACATCTTGAAAATCCAAACAATGAGCCAGAAGAGGGTATGTGGCTTTGGACAACAAGCCCCGAAAATGCTCCTGATGAGGCTGAGTATATCACGATAGGTTATCTAAAAGGTGACCCAATTTCGATAAATGGCGAAGCAATGAGTCCTGTCTCCATACTTAAAACTTTAAATGATTATGGTAATAAACATGGAATAGGGCGACTTGATATCGTGGAAAATCGTTATGTTGGGATGAAAGCTAGAGGGTGTTATGAGACTCCAGGTGGGACGATTATGCTCAAAGCTCACCGTGCGATAGAATCGATAACGCTTGATAGAGAAGAGGCTCACTTAAAAGATGAGCTTATGCCTAGATATGCGAAACTGATTTATACTGGTTATTGGTGGAGTCCTGAGCGAAAAATGCTTCAAGCTTCTATCGATGCGACGCAAGAATATGTGAGTGGAGAGGTGAGAGTAAAGCTTTATAAAGGTAATGTTATGGTTGTTGGAAGAAGTTCAGCACAATCTCTTTATAGTGAAGCTCATTCAACTTTTGAGGAAGATGAAGTTTACAATCAAGGTGATGCAGAGGGCTTTATCCGTCTAAATGCTTTACGATTTATCATCGCTGGTAAAAAGAGAAAATAGTTTTATGTGGGGATTAAAAGCTAATCCCCCAGCTTCATACCTAAATTCTAGTAATATTATTTAATCTCTTTTTCCGCCATTGTCAAAAATACCAATGTTGAAGCCGTCATATGAAGCATATAGGCTACTAAATAATTTGGAATAGTTGTAGGTTCTGTTCCTTGTCCATGTCCACTTAATTTATTTCTTCCCGTAGGAATACTACTTTCTAACATACTTCGTAATGAAGTTAATTGATTTTGCCAAAATGATGGTACTAAATCTTGAGCAAAACATATTTCAATTAATTTTTTTGCTGTTGCATTAGCTTGATATTCCCATTTATGTTTATCGCATATTGCTTTCATTGTACTTTCAAATGCCTTTAAGCAATCATTTAAAGATTCTTTATGTTTACCATGTCTATAATGCTCATATGCACTTAAAAATTCTTCTTGTGCACCTTGATAATTTTTTTGATTTAAAAGTTTTAAAGCTGGTTTTACTGCTTCTTCATGTAGTAGTTCAGAATCAATCCTAATGATTTCATTTTCTACAAATTGAAATCCAACGCCATGCTCTTTAAAACGACTATTTAATTCATTTACAGCATCTTCGATTAGCTTCGAAGCATTATGACGTCTCAAATAGTTAAAATCTTCTGTAGCATGATTAATAACTTGAAAGCTTAATTCTACTACATCAATTACCTTTTCTATATCTTTTTCATTTAAAAAGAAGTTTGCTAATTCATGCAAATTATTATCGAATTCATTATAGTTCGGGCTTGGTAAGTGGAAAAGTCCATATTCTCGACAAAGAGTATCTACAATAAACTTATAAGCTGATTCTACACTTTGATATCTAGGGTACTGATTTGTATCACCAAGCACATCATACCAAATATGTACTATCTGAACTCGTAAAGGATTTGGAACATCATCATAAATATATATATCAGGAACATCGCCTCTTAACTTTTTTTGTCTTTTTGAAAATAAATCAAATATCAATATAAACTCCTACTAAATAATTTAAAAAGAAATTAGACAATTGTAACCAAAAAGATTTAAAATGTAATGTGTGATTTGTCCAACGATAGAGTACGATAAATCGCACCCTATACTTTATATGGAATTTAAAAATAGATTTAACGCTTTAACCAAACCTCAACTCTTCTATTTTTTCCAAGACTATCGTTATTGTCTTCTCTAGGGTCAAGCAACCAAGAACGCTCTTCACCAAATCCAGTAACGGTATCCACCTCTATACCCTCCGCCATAAGTTCCTCTTTAACTTTATTTGCCCGTTGGATAGAGAGTTGAAGATTTTGAGCATCATCTCCTTTTGCATCAGCAAACCCAATCAAAATAAGTTTACTTCCTTTAAATTCACTTTTGCTTAATTTTTCTGCTAAACGACCGATATCACGGAATGCTCTATTGTCCAAATCAGATGTCCCAGAGGTAAATCTAAAGTTAAGTTGAGTATCTTTTCTATCCGCATCTCGCACTAAATCTTTATATGCATTTGGAATCGCTAGGTCTGAGAGTATGCGTTTTTTATCGGTTTCAATCCCATATATCGCCTCAACAGTTGCTTCAATCATCGCAGAAACCTCTACAAGTCCACTATCATTGACAACTTTTTGCCCATCATCTCCTAAGGCAAATTGAATAAATTCAGCTCCAAGTGGGCTAGGTTGGTTGGTTTGATATAAAAATAGACGACGACCCAAAGGATAATCTTCGGTTTTAATGCTAAATTTGGTTGGAGGAATTGCATTGACTCGACTTCCCATACTTATTTTGAGAGCTTTGGTTGTTCCTATGTAGTTGAGACCTATGAAACCTATACCATTTAAATCACTAGCCACATTAGAAGAGAGTTCTTTGCTGTCTTCAAAACATTTTAGATTTGGATTATTTGCATCACACTCTAGTTTTTGACCAGCGAGGACAAGGTGTTTGAAAGTATCATAAGTTCCTGATTGTTTGTCTCTGGAGTAGAGTTTTATCTGACCAGCTTTACCTCCTATTTGCGACCAATCGGTAATCTCACCTAAAAAAATCTTTTTAGCATCTTCAACACTTAGCTTTTCAATCGGATTATTTGGATTAACAATAATTGCCAATCCATCAAGTGCGATAACATGCTCTTGTGTTCTTGAGGTCGGATTTCCAAGTCTTTGTGCTTCAAATTTTTGTATCGCTTCCTCTTTGATAGGACTTGATGACATTCCCACATCAGCATATCCACCTATCAATCCAACTTTTTTGTTCTCATCAGTCTCATCAAACGCTGTACTAGAACCATGTGCTTTTATCTCTACGGCATCAAATGTTCTCGAACCCTCTTTTTTCCCTCGAACCAAAACTTCCAACTCTCTTAACGGTACTTTTTCGATTTGAGTGTAACCTTTCTCTTTCAAAAATGCCTCAACCAATGCAGGTGCTAGTTTTGCCCCAATGGTGTTTGAACCATGAATTCTCAAGATGATATTATCTTCAGTTGCTTTTACTTCTGAAGATGTTGTTGTCGTTTTTATAGAAGGTGGGGGAGGGGTATCTCCATTTGAACCAAATCCTATCCATGCGATGATTCCAAATAGTATTAACGCTAAAGGCAATAACCATTTTCCTATTTTTTGGAATATTTTTTTAAATTTATTCTCATCATCTTCCGCATTTGCTACCACTCGTAGAGCTTTACCACACTCGGTACATATAAAATTCTCTTCCGTAGATTCAATCGTATCATGACTATCCGCCAATGTACACTCACCATAATTGGCACAACGCCCATATTTTTTCGCCATCTTTATCTCTCCTTAAAAAATTGTGTTGACACGCTCGATAGCGGTTCGTGTAGAGCTTTGAAACTCTTTATAGATTTCATCATGAATGTTGTTGTCTCGATTTGCTTTTATTGCAAAAATCTGTGCTTTTATCTTTTCTATAAGTGCTTGTCGATTTGATGCTAACTTATAGATTTCATGATTTAGAGCTGATTCTACGGCAGATTGTAATATCTCTACCTCCAATTCATTACTATTTTTGAGCAAATTTTGCAGTTTACTGGTTTCTACAATAGTGGTTTGTTTTGGTGTTTCAAACAGATTGACCAAATCATCAGAGTAGATATGCTCCACAGGAATCCCATACTCATCTAAGACTTCTAAAACTCGTTCCATCTTTCCAGAATGAGGATTTTGCGTCCGAGTAAATAGATTTAAAGCCGTTGCCAATTGAAGTAGTGGCATTATCTCTTTTCTAGCTTGAGCAGTTTGTGGACGAAGTAGAGATGGCAAGGCGGGAATATGTTCTTGTAGATGAATCTCAAGTAAAGCTCTCTCTTTTGAACCATTTGCCAAACGATAATCATATTTCTCTTTTAGCTGGTGTATAGGTTGTAGATATCGCAATGGGAAAGCATATTTAAAAGTTATTAGCGTAATCTCATTGTTTCTAAGATTGCTATCAATAATATTTGCCACAACACCATCTCCTTGTGAGTTGATGAAAAGTTGAGCTAATTTATTTCTAAATTCGGCTTTTTGTGGACATTGTGGCAAAAGAACAGCCATAACTGCTTCTGGACTTTTACCTCCATTAAATTCATTGGCTTCATATTTCATAAAAGTTTGTGCGCTTCTAACCAAATCCAAAACATACTGTTCCAAACGCTTATCGTCAGAAAACTCTTCAGCCATTTTTTCGATAATATTCACACCAATAAATCGACTATTCTCACCACTCTCTTTAGTATGAGCAATCTGCGAATTTTGGCGACTTACATCTTCTAAAACTCGTTTAATTTCGCCATTTTTGATACCATGAGTGACTAAAGAGGAGAAGTATTGCTCTTTTCCTCTATTTTGACGCCGATTTTCACTAACACTAGCAAGAAATTTACGACGAACTTGTCCTGCCCAAGACTCTTGTTCTTGCTTATCTTGCAGTAAAGTTCGCACAAACTTACGAACTCTTTGAGGTTCATAAAATTTGATAAGATTCTCTTGCATATTATTGCTTGTTTCCTCAACTATTGCGGTTTGTGTGATTCTGCTCTCAAAAAATTTTAACGCATCATCCAATCCATGGCTAAAAGAGACAATATCAGGTTTTAACTTATTTCGTAATTCAGCAATTAAGCTGGATAAAAATTTATCAGCAAAACTAAACGCATACCGCAAGGTTCGTCTCTCATATACTTCTCGTAAAAGCTCTGCTTGAGCATCAAAGATATTTTCTCTTTTACTTAAAAAAACTCTTCCAAATACTCCTGTTTGACCCCATATATCACGGTTTGCAATAATCTTTTCTTTGTTTGCAATTTCCCCATTTTCCAATCTTTCAGAAATATTTGGAATCATATTTAAACGAGCATTTAAATCTTCCAACAAATCATCGAGAAAAACTTCCAAATCATTTGCACTCAAACGCCCCTCTCTCCACTCTGTGAGCATCCATTTCTCCAAAGTATCTCGAACTTCTGCGATGTGTCTGTCTGCTTTATTTAAATCCTCTTTTTTGGTTTTGTAGAAATTTTCGACACCAAGTCCACGAAAATTCTCCTCATATCGTTGTTGAAACGCATTTTGTAATACATCAAGTCGGACATCAAGTTTACTTTCATGTGGATGTTCCCATGCCTCTTTTTTGAGATGAACAATAACATCTTCCCAATCTTGAGCAATACTTTTCCATGCTCGTTTTGCATTTATCTCTTCTTCTAAAATCCCAGCTTCTAGTTTCATTTGAGCCGAACTAAGCTTCCAAAGTTGACGATTTTCCTCTTTTTTTACCATCTCTTTAAATGAAATTTTGCGAGTATGTGATAGATATTCTACTCCATCTTCTGCCCAGTTATTATAAAGCATTTGTAAAGTTGCTTGAGATGCAAATTGAGCTGAAAAGTGTTCTCTTATCTCTTCTTCTGGAATAACAACTCTTTTCATCCCAAAGCTTTGAAAACGAACACTTCTAAGTTTGATATTTTGATTGCTCTTTTTCCCCTCATCTGGAGCATTTAGATTTTCAAGTGAAATAGCATCTCTTAACGCACGATTTTTATCAGGAACTCCACCATCAATTAAAAATATTCGTTGATAAAGAAGTTGAGCTATGAGTTCTGGAATCTCACCTACGGGTAAAGCACGATTTTGTTCATTGATATTTGAGACGATAAAACAGCCTTGAAGACGGTCTTTTAAGAGTGTTTCACCCCCTTTTGTCATATTTTCAAAACGCAATGTTTTTCCAGTCAAATCAATTGGAGAAAAAAGTGGTGTACCTCTATGCTCACCATCATGAGTAGATAAAAGATAGGCATTTAACTCTTCTAGTCCTGCATATCCATTGGCATAGTAGTTGCTAGTTGCTCCATTTTTTGCCCACGGAGAATTCTCTTCAGGTAGAAGCAAATAGAGATAAATCGGATAGTTTAAAGCATCTTTATAGATGGCTCTTATTTGGGCGATAACATGTAAAAATGAGCCACTTCCAGTTCCACCCGCTAATCCAGCAAAGACATGAAAGCTAACTTCGGCTTTATTGCTTTTTTCTTCCAATGCTTTACTCATTTTGGTCACATGTTCTACAAATCCCACGGCTCTTGGTTCAAAAAGTGCGACACCCAACCGTCGCATCTGCCCACCTGCCGTTTCATTGATACTCATGGAGCTAAAAATATCATTCCATAGTTGGGGATTGCCAATATAGCGATGTGTAATTGGATTGTGTTGAGGGTCTTGTAGTCGTTGTGCTAGATTATTGGTTGTGATGGCAAAACGGCTCTCTTCGTTGAGACTGATATCTGCACCTATATCGCCTTGTGTTCTCCATGACTCGCTACTTTTCAAGTCTGCACGGCTAGAATCCACATAAAGACTTTTGATATGTATGCCTGTTTTTTCAGATGGCTCAATCGTTCTAAACTCTTCATAGAGAGTTTTACGAAATGCTTTTAGAACTTTTCCACCAGTTCCTCCAAGTCCTATGAGAAGATAGTTCTTCATATTCGTTCCTTTTTTGAACAATAGGTTTCAAAAATATGACTAAAATATGAACACTTAAGCCAACCGTATTAGCTTAACTGTTGCATAAAATAATAAATTTATTGCTATTGTAAACGAAAAAAGTAACAAATTAGTTACATTTTATTATTTTTAATGATAAATATAACTATAAGATATCTATATTTTTCTAATATTTTTTATTTATAAAAAGTTAACTCATCTTTTATCTCTCACCCAATAAACCTTGAAACCATAAAAAGTATCCCTGCTAAAGAGACTCTTTTGACTATCACTCCGATGTTATTTCCGATTTGGCAAGAGCTACATTGGCTATATTTTTTCGCTTCATATTGTGCATAAAAGAAAAAAGCTATCATTAGAATAATAACACCGATAAAGGCAATAAGCCCAAAAGTTTTAAACGGTGCAAATCCAACCAATGGAGCTAAAAGTGATAATCCCATCAAAAAGAGTAACTTATCGGTAAAGCTTACAAAATAATCTTTTGTTGAAAATAAAGGACACACCTCTTCTTGAGCTACAATACCACCTTTAGCCAACGCATCAATCGCTTGAAGAGCTTGAGTTTTAGATACTTTTGCTAAAAATGTACCACCAAAAAGATAATCCATTTTTCTTTGAAGCGTAGAGGATAGTTCAGGTTCATCAATATCTGCATAATGAACTTTGCCATTTCTATCTTCATAAACGATTTTTATCTTCTCATAACGAGGGATAGTAACTTCGATGTTTGGATAGTATGAGGTGGATTCCAAAGTCTCTATCGTTCCTTCACTTTTGATAACTCTTGCATTGATATACTCATGGTAATCTTGCGTTTCATCATCTTTAATCACAATAATATTATATGGAATAGCGATTTGTATCGCACTAAGAGCATTTAAATCGTTAGCTTTCATGGTATCTTGCATATTTTCTAAAACTTGAAAAAGTTTTTCATCAAAAACTCTTACATCGCTACAAGGAGTAAGAATCCTATCATCAGGATAAACAACTAACTCTTTAATCATGGGAAAATACCTTTTGGAAATAAGAAGATGTACCTCCATAAAAATGGAGGTAGAGAGGAGTTTTAGTGGCTTTTACTTACCACGATTAGCATTTTTATATTGATACTTACAAATCTGATAAACTGCCAAATTACGCAAGTTCTAAAAAATGTTACAAACTTAGTTGGAACCATTGTTGTAAAGTTCGGGTCATATGGTTTTATTCTTTTTTCTATCTCTGTCATTGTACTGCTCCTTATGCAATTTTTATTTTTATTCTGGGATTAAAGTCCAGCCTGGTTTGAGTTTTGCTTTATAGATAAACATGTGGTGAAGAATATGTTTAATCCAGTGTCCTGCCAAACCAATCTCACCAAATGTATAGTTCAAATCTCTTCCTAGCCCTGGGTAAGTTTCAAAATCTGGAACAACAGGATAAACAGTAAGAGCCGCAGCTGTACCATTTGTTAAACCTTTTCCAGCACTCGCAACACACGCAGCACCCATATGTGCCATTGACGCTTTATGAAGTGGTGCATTTTCACCTTTTAGTATCTTATCACAGATAGATTTTGCAACTGCTTTACCGATGATACCTGAAGGCATACCTGTTCTAGGTGGTGTTGGGAAAATTGGGGTTCCATTTGGAGAACTCATTGGTTTAGAGATTGGATGTGGTGGAGCAAAAGCGATTCCACAAGCAAACATATTGTCAAACATTGGGTTTTGATAAGTCTCTGGCCAGTCACTTGCTTTCCAGTTTTCGTATGCACCAGCATCGTATTTTGCATCAACTTTCATAAATCCATTTGGAGCAAAAATCTTATCTGTCATGTCGCTTCCATCAGCATCATAAGCTTTCAAGCCAACACCTGCAAATGGTGGGATAAGCATAGCAAAGTCAAACTCTTCAACACCAAAAGTTCCATCAAGAAGTTCATAGTGAGCTTTTCCAGCTTCAACTTTATTTACATGCGCTCCAATCAACCATTTAACACCTCTTTCAGAAAAAAGTGACTCGGCAAATAATCTTGAACTCGCTGCGTATCCACCTCTTTTCATATGAAGTCCACCGATACCAAAGTCACCTAAGAATGATTCATTTGAAATCCATTGAATATCAATATTATCTCTAACACCAGCTTTTTTAGCTTCATGTTCAATGTTGAAGATATACTCAAACGCAGCACCTTGACAAGTACACATACCATGTCCAGTTCCAACTAAGATTTTTTGTTTTTGAGTTTTAGCTTTTGCAAAGATTCTTTGAAGTTCATGATTTGCATGGTCTGCGTGGTCTGCTGTACAAACAGAAACTGTATGCTCTCCCATACCACTCGCATCACCTAAACCAGGAGTTGCTGCAAAGTTAAGTTTTGGACCAGTTGCATTGATAAGATAATCATAAGCTACCTCTTCAGTTTGTCCCGCTTTATTTTGACCAGTATATTCTATCGTGATAAAAGGAGTATTTGCCCCCTCTTTTCCATGTGGATGGATAGAAACAGCTTTTGCTTGTCTATAATCTATACCAGCTCCACTATAAACAGGTGCAAGTTCAAAAGTCACCTCTTCTTTTGTCATTTGACCAACACCAACCCAAATATTTGATGGAATCCAGTTCCACTTGCTATTTGGCGTAACGACCACTACTTCATGGTCACTTCCAAGCCATTTTTTTGCAAATGTTGCAGCGGTATGTCCAGAAACACCTCCACCCATTACAACAACTCTAGCCATAAAAACTCCTTTGAAAAATAAATTGATTCATTATAGATTAAAATAATTTAAAGTTAATTTAAATTAAAACATTTTCTTATAATTATTTTTATAACTTATAATAATTATAATTTTTATTAACCTATAATTGATGTTAGCATAATTATTTTAAATTAAATCTGATAAACTTTGCTTTTTTTATAAAGGATTTTTCAAATGTACCTACTTGACATAATTGTTACACCGATTCGTGCTATTAAAAAGAGGTATGTTCCTCTTCTTCTTATCTATTTTGCTTATGGTGCTAGTGGATTTACTGCGATTAGCGAGAGTTTTTGGGTGAAAAAAACGCTAAATCTCTCTGCTGAAGAGCTTGTTGCTTTAGGTGTTTGGCTAACTGTGCCATGGACAATTAAGATGATTTTTGGACAACTTGTGGACTCTGTGAGTCTATTTGGCTCAAATCGTAAGATATATGTTTTTATAGGTGCTGGACTTATCGCTTTAGGGATGTTTATTATGATACTTTTAACTTCCAATCATGCTTTTTTAGCACCATACAATAAAAACAGTCTCTATATCTTAGCTTCGGTGATTTCAGTTATCGGATTTGTTTTACAAGATGTGGTTGCCGATACGATGAGTACAGAAGTAGTGGATATCAATCAAACGCAAAAGGAGATACAACATGAATTGGCGATGATTCAAGTTCTCTCACGCCTTTCTTTGGGACTCTCGGCATTTATGGTTGCGGGAATTGGTGGTTGGTTGGCTGAAATTTACTCTTATAGTACGATGTTTACGATAGGATTGTTTATCCCGATTTTAAGTCTCATAGGTGTTTTAGTTGTAAAATTAAATCCTACACCAACTTCGCCTTTAAATAAACCTATCTTTTTTGGTGGACTTTTATTTGCTATTTTTACCATCACTATCGGATACAATGACATCCCTTACGCTCAAGAGATTGTCTTTTTTGTTTCACTTGCTGTTGTGTTGTATATGTTGAGCCGACTTACAGAAGATTTGTCTCCTGAAACGATTCGACATATTCAGATGGCGATGATTATCATTTTTGTTTACCGTGCGATGCCAAGTGTTGGACCAGCTTTACAGTGGTGGGAGATAGATGTTTTAGGATTTGATGAGGGATTTTTTGGAACTTTAGCTCAAATCGGCTCATTGATTGCACTCGTTGGGATGTGGGTTAGCTCAAAATACATTATCAATCAATCGATAGGAAAAGTTTTGATGTTTTTAACCATTCTAGGTTTTTTTCTATGGTTGCCAACTTTTGGTTTATATTATGGTCTTCATACCTATTTAGGCGTAGATGCTCAAACTGTAGCTCTTGTGGATACTGCTATCTCTTCTCCATTTGGGTATATTTCTTCAGTTTTGATGCTTACTTTGGTTGCGATATATGCTCCTGCTGGTAAGAAAGGGACTTGGTTTGCTCTGATGGCAAGTTTGATGAATATTGCTACAAGTGCTGGGGGACTCTTCACAAAATATCTCAATAAGATTTTTATCCTGACAAGAGAAGTTAAGGAAAATGGTGTAGTTAAAATTCCTGCTAATTATGATGATTTGGGGATACTCTTATGGATTGTTATTTTGATTGGAACGATTGTACCTTTGGTGGTTATCTATAAGTTTGACCCACAAAAGCATAATACTTTAAATCAATCATAACTATTTTTTCGATGTTATATTTTTATTACTTCTACAGTGATGATATCATCAAGTATTTGATAAATTATCCTATAATCTCCAACTCTTATTCTGTAAAAGTTGGAGAGATTCCCAACCAATTTTTTACCATCATAAGGTCTCTCTTTTAGAAAAGTTTCTATTTTTTCAAGGATTCTATCTTGCCAAACTTTATCTATATTTTTTAAATCCTTAATGACCTTTTTATCAATGACTATTTTGTACACTAAGAGCCTCTTTGAGTTCATCGAAAGTTATAAGTTCTCTATCTTTACTATTTTGTCGATTAAGTACATCAAAATAATCCTCTAAATCCTCCATATATCGTTCAAGAGCTTCTTTGACGAAAAAGCTTTTCGGTCTTTTTGTTGCCTTTGCCAATCTCTCTATCCTCAGTTGCATATCTTGCGAAAGTCTTACTGACAACATATTTTCTCCTTGGTATGACTTGTATGACATATAATATACTTATTTAGCTTAATAAACGCTCTCTTTGTAAAATATTTCACTCAAATATTTGCAATTTCAAGAGAGGTTAAGCAAAAAGGGGTTATTACTTCATCTTCCAATCATCATGATTTGGGGATTTAGAAATTAGGTAGAGAAATTATGAAACCAGTTGTACTTTTTGATTTAGATGGAACGCTTATCGACTCAACAGAGGCGATTTTGGAAAGTTTTGGGGTAGCATTTAGTCGTTTTAAAAAAGTGACTCCCAAAGAGGAGTTGATAAAAGCTCAAATAGGTCATACGCTTGAAGATATGTTTATGGCATTGGGTGTTGATAAAGAAATTGTAAATGATTATGTGGATAGTTATAAAGAGCATTATCGAAGAGTCTCTTGTGAGAAGACGATTCTTTTGCCTTTTGCTAAAGATGCGATAAGAGAAGCTTATGAGTTTGCAACTTTGGGAGTTGTGACAACAAAGACAGGTAGATTTTCAAGAGAATTGCTTGATAGTATGGGCATTATGCACTATTTTGATGTTTTAGTGGGTAGAGAAGATGTTATAAATCCGAAACCTCATCCAGAACCAATACTTAAAGCTCTTTCAAAGCTTTCGCATGATAAAAATCACTCATGGATGATTGGCGATACTTGCATGGATATTCGTTCTGCAAACGCTAGTGGTGTGAATGCAATAGGTGTTACAAGTGGTTACTCGAGCGTAGAATTTTTGTTACAATGTGAATCACATTTGTTCGATGATGCACAAAAAGCAGTAAATTTTATTAAACAACAGTATTAAAATAAGATAAAATATATCCAATTTTAACGATTGGGCTATATTTATTTGATTTCACAAGCACTCTTTAAGAGTTGAGTGATTACAATGGTTATTACTATATTATAGAGATAGGAGAAGTTTATGACTGAAATTAGATGGCATAGTCGAGCTGGACAGGGTGCTGTAACTGGAGCTAAGGGACTTGGGGATGTAGTCTCTACAACAGGAAAGCAAGTTCAAGCATTTGCACTCTATGGTTCTGCTAAAAGAGGGGCTGCAATGAGAGCTTACAATCGTATTGATGACGAGCAAGTTATCAATCATGAGAAGTTTATGTTGCCAGATTTTGTTTTGGTAATTGACCCTGCATTGGCGTTTAGTGATAACATTACTGAAAATGATAAGCCAACAACTAGTTATATCATCACAACTCATCAATCAAAAGATGATTTAATCGCTCTCATTCCTGCATTGCAAGATAAAGCAGAGAGAGTTTTTGTACTAGATTGTATGCAAATTTCTATGGAAACTATCGGTAGAGCAGTTCCTAATGCACCAATGCTTGGAGCTTTTGTTAAGATTTCAGGTATGTTTGAATTGGATTTTTTCCTTGATAGAATGAAAAAAGTTCTTAGTAAGTTTCCGCAAAAGATTATTGATTCCAATATGGAAGCTATAACTCGTGCATATAATGAAGTAAAATAAGGAGAATCCATGAGTAATGTTTTATCATCAGATAAAAGAGGTGCAAGAGAGTTAGGGGCTGAGAAAAAAGTTGGTTGGGATGAAGTAACACACGGAGTTGCACTTTTTTCATTTGAAAATGATGCAACTGATACAGCCTCTCTTAGACCAGAAGAGCGAAGTTATGCGGATTTTAACTCCTATACAGCCACTGTTGCATCATGGAGAGTTGCTAAACCAGTTTACAACAGAGATATTTGTATAGATTGTCAAAATTGTTGGGTTTGGTGTCCAGATACTTCAATTATTTCAAGAGATAAGCAGATGATAGGGATAGATTATGACCACTGTAAAGGTTGTGGGGTTTGTGTAGAAGTTTGTCCTACAAATCCAAAGTCTCTATTGATGTTTGGTGAAGCAGTTGCGAGTGATGATGCTTTGGCTCAATGGCCAGAAAAAAAGAAAAAAGACGCTAAATAAAGGATTGTTATGGCTTTAAAAATGGATTTACAAAAAGTTGAAGTATGGGATGGAAATTACGCAGCGGCTCAAGCGATGAGACAAGCACAAATTGATGTAGTTTCTGCTTATCCTATTACTCCATCTACTCCAATCGTTGAGGGATACGCATCTATGATGGCAAATGGCTATATAGATGGCGAGTTTGTTATGGTTGAGTCAGAACATGCAGCGATGAGTGGTTGTGTTGGTGCAGCTGCGAGTGGTGGTAGAGTTGCAACGGCTACTTCTTCTCAAGGTTTTGCGTTGATGGTTGAGGTTCTTTATCAAGCAGGTGGTATGAGAATGCCTATCGTTTTAAATGTTGTTAACCGTGCATTAGCATCTCCACTAAATGTTAGAGGTGACCACTCTGATATGTATTTGGGAAGAGATAGTGGCTGGGTACAAGTTGACGCATTTAACGCTCAAGAAGCTTACGACATGAATCTTTGTGCATTTAGAATCGGTGAGCATTTGGATGTTAGACTTCCTGTTATGGTGCATCAAGATGGATTTATCACTTCTCATACAGCTCAAAATGTTTGCCCATTGAGTGATGATGATGCTTATAAATTTGTAGGTGATTATGTGCCTGTAAATGAGATGTTGGATTTTTCAAGACCTGTGACTCATGGTGCTCAAACTGAAGAAGATTGGCACTATGAGCATAAAGCTAGACAACATAAAGCTTTGATGGATTCAAGACCGATTATTGAAAATATCTTTGCTGAATATAAAGAGCTTACAGGTAGAGAGTATAAAAGAGTTGAGTCTTATATGACAGAAGATGCAGAGGTTATCATCGTAGCTCTTGGTACAACGGTAGAATCTGCTAGACTTGCTGCAAAACAACTTAGAGATGAAGAGGGGATTAAAGCGGGAGTTGTTGCTCCTAGAGTTATCAGACCTTTCCCTTTTGATGCGATTCGTGATGCACTTGAAAATTGTAAAGCGATTGGTGCTATGGATAGAAGTTCACCAGCTGGTGCATTGGGTATGTTGTTCAACGAAGTTTCAGCAGCTGTTTACTCAACTAAAGATAGACCAGTGATTTCGAACTATATTTATGGTTTAGGTGGTAGAGATTTATCTATCAAAGATATCAAATCAATCTTTAGAGAGCTTAAAGCAAATGCAGATGCGGGTGTAGTAACAACACCAATTCAGCAATTTATCGGTCTAAGAGGACCAAAACTTGGCTTTTTTGAAACAAGAAGGGGTAAATAATGGCAATTACATCAGTTAAAAATCTAAAAGAGTTTTCAACAGTAAATGAAAGATTTGAAGGGGCTCACCTCCTTTGTCCTGGTTGTGCTCACTCTATGATTGTAAGAGAACTTATGAACTGTACTGATGATAACCTTGTTATATCATCAAATACAGGATGTTTGGAAGTTTCAACAGCAGTTTATCCATATACTTCATGGGATACTTCATGGATTCATATCGGTTTTGAAAATGCAGCAACAGCGATTAGTGGTGCTGAAGCGATGTTTAAAGCTCGAAAAAGAAAAGGAACGCTTAAAAACCCAGATGCTTCAACAAAATTTGTAGCATTTGGTGGAGATGGTTCAACTTACGATATTGGTTTTCAATGGCTAAGTGGTGCGGTTGAGAGAGGTCATGACTTTACTTATATCTGTTTGGATAACGAAACTTATGCAAATACAGGTGGTCAAAGAAGTTCAGCAACTCCGATTGGTTCGAGTACAACAACAGCTCCTGCTGGACGAGTAAGTTATGGTGAAAAGCAAAATAAAAAAGATATGATGTCTATCATGGCTGCAAATGGTGCTGCGTATGTAGCTCAAGTTGCTCCAAATAAGTGGAAAAATATGGCTCAAGTATTCCAAAAAGCTCTTGCTACTGAAGGTCCTTGCTATATCAATGCGATGAGTGCATGTACAACAGAGTGGAAATTTGACCCTAAAGATACGATTCATATTTCAGATTTGGCGACGGACTCTTTGGTTTTCCCACTTTATGAGATAGTTGGTGGTACAGAGTTAAATATCAATTATAGACCAAAAAACATCATTCCTGTAAAAGATTATTTAGGTGTTCAAGGGAGATTTAAACACCTATTTAAACCTGAAAATGCTCATGTACTTGAAGAGTGGCAACGAAGAGTTGATGCTCATTGGGCATATCTTCAAAGACGAGAAGAAGCAAGAGTTTAATCTTCTCTTCAACGCTTATAATTCGGTAACCTTTTATGGTTGCCGAACTAATTTTACAAAAAGTTCATTTAAAACTGTTTTCTCATCATTCTTCAGTTTTGAGAAAAAGACTCTATCAACACCCTCGACGATTTTCACTGTTTGGATTGCAATATTTTTACCTTGCTCGGTCAAAACAATAGTTTTAGCTCTAGTATCTAACTCATTTTCAAATCTACTTACCAACCCTTGCGACACAAGAGCTTTTAGGCTTTTGGATACAGTCATTTTGTCAAGTTTTGTGTGGTTGATGATAGTTGTTTGTGTTGGCTCAATTTGTTGCTCATCAAACCATAACAACGAAGCTAGTATCACAAATGCCGAATGACTTAGTTCTACACTTTCAAGTGCCTTTTTTATCTCTCTTTGCCAAAGTGTGGTCACTTGCCAAAGCAAAAAGCCACTGCTATCATCTGCTTTTTGTATGCTAAAATTACTCTGCTTTTTCATTTTTTACCAACTCTATCAGGCTATTTATATCATCTTCCATTTTGTCTGCGACATGCTGTGCGACCAATCTTTTCCACAAAAATGATAACACTCCATCTATTTTGATGGTTGCGGTAAGTGTGATTTTACCATTTTCTTGCACGATTTCGTGGATACCGTACATTTTGGCTAATGGAAATTTGGTCATATCGGTAAAGCTTTTATCCGTTGTGACTTCTGTGAGTTTGAGACTAATTTCACGACCTTCAGGAAGCCCCAACACAAAGCTACTTCCCACCACAAAATTCTCATCCAATCTCGCATACTTGATACCATGATTGAACTTGTGCCAGTTGTTTACATCTGCCCAAACGGTAAATACCTCTTTGGCACTCACACCTTCTACTATTTTTGAAATACTACCTACGGTTTGCATTGATATTCTCCTTGATTTGATTTAAAATATTTTCATTTAGCATTTGTGAAGCTATAAGTAAAAAATCTTTTTCGTTGATTTCTAAATGCCCAAAGCGAAATGGATAGCCCCATTGCTTTTTATTTTGGATAAATGAGAGTTCGGCGATAAGTGGAACTATCGGATATTCTAAACATTCAAAAAAGCCAACATCTTTTCTATATGGAAAAAATCCCTCAAACATCTCTACTTGATACACTACATCATCTCTCATCTGCCCAATAGCTGTGAACATTTGGTATGGTAACTTATCTAGCATCTGCTTTTTAGATGAATAGTAGATGATAAAATCACCTTTTTTCATCCGTTTGAGTGGAGCTGATTTGCCATGGCATAGTTGGCAAAATCCACCTTTTTCCCCTATCTTGACATGCTCTTGTGAAGCTACTCCAATCCAAAATTTCATCTCAAAGCCTTTAGTAAATTAAAATATAATATTTAAGTTTACTATAAATATCTTAAAAAAAGTATCTTATCAAACAATTTGCATCAAAAAGCCAATCTCAGATAATACAAGTTAAAATCTCCCAAATAATAAGGAATAGATGCAATAGTTTTATAATCAAGTTCGATATAAAATTTCATAGCTTTTTCATTTAAAGTGTTTACCATAATGCCTCTACATCCATTTTCTCTAGCGATAGTCTCTATCTTGCTATGTAAGTTTTTACCATAATTTTTGTTTCTATAATCTTCTTTTACCCAAAGATAATTGAGATAAAACATATTTGAGTGTATATGCCCAACCCCACCACCTATCACTTCATTGTCTAGCTTACAAACTACAGATTTATTTATTGGCTCTTCCCCTTTTGCTTCTGCCAATCCATATTCATTGACACCGTTGATTACTGTTTGCACATCTTCTTTTGTTGCATTTTCTATAAATTTCATGGAATTCCTTTTGTTAAATATCAATAATCAAACTTTAGCAAAAGTTCTTTAAACTATATGTAACCTTCTTAAAACTATAAAAATTATTATATAACCCAAATTGCTAGTTAAAACTTAATGACTTAAAGAGCATATCAAGACTATAAGCCAAAATAAAAAGCTTAAGTTTAACGAGAAAACCACCAATCGAAGTAGCTTTAATGACTTTACCAA
>SDAZ01000058.1 GCA_006212005.1 Sulfurovum sp.
GCTTTTGAGTATCTACATGGTCATGAAAATGATGAGATATTGGACAATCTCAATATTGATTTTAATTCTCTTTTCGTTATGAATAATCAACCTATCGAATCCTCTATTCTTGATGTTAAAAATGAAGTTTTGGTTGGACTTCAAAATCCAGTAATGCAATTTTATTATAACTATGGATATGATTTAAATCTTGAAGCATCTAGCTTAAATGTTCCAGACCACATCGCTTTGGAGTTGGGATTTATGCAAAAATTGGTTCTCCAAAATGATACGAAACTTCAGATGAAATTTTTTACAGAGCATCTTTTGGTATGGATTCCACCATTTTTACTTTCTATAAAAGAGATGAGTGAAACGCCTTTTTATAGTGATATTTGTGATTTTACCATTGATTTTTTATTGAGTGATTATGCTAGATTGAAAGCACAGATAGATGATTGAGCTTAAAAATGATATTAAGATAGAGCCTTTAAAGTGTTTAAGGGGTGATTATCTTTACAATGAATGTTCTTTGTGTGTCGATGCGTGTCCACAGGATGCTCTTAGTATCAAAACAAAAAGAGTGAATATCGCTCATTCTATCTGCAATGGGTGTGCTGGATGTGTTGGTGTGTGTCCCACTCAAGCAATTGGGCTAAGTCATATTAACAAATCTGCTGAGATTTTAAAATTTATTGGTGATAAAAATAGCTCTTTGTCGTGTGAAGATATGAAGTTTTGTCTCTCTATGATTCATGTTGAGGAGTTTATCTCTATGGGACTAAGAAAAGAGGAGATGATTTGCGATTTGAGTAAGTGTGCAAAATGTGAGATAAATAAAGAGAATAAACTGCTTGATACTATTGAAAAAAATATAGAGCAGAGTAATGATTTTTTATCTTTTTTTGAAAAATCAGTGAAAAAAACTTATGAGATAAAAAAGCAAGATAGACGAGAGATTTTTAGAAAATTTACGCAAAATTTGCTGAAAGCTCAAGAAGAAGAGGTTGGTTTTTCAGAGGTTTATCATGTTGAGCTTCCAACTCATCGCCAACTTTTTCAAAATTCATTAAAGAGTGTTGTATTGGATTTGAAAGATACTGTGATAGTGGGTGAGTTTGATTTTATCAAAAATAAGAAAATTGATTTCAACACTTGTACAAATTGTGGTGACTGTGTTCAGTTTTGTCCGACAAATGCACTTAGTTATAGTAGTGATAAGATGACGGTTTTGTTTCAAGATTCTAAATGTATTGCTTGTCATATTTGTGATGATATTTGTAAACCAAAATCATTTTCAAATGAACCATCATTAGACCTTGTCAATGTGGCGTTTTCTCGTGCATCAAAACTTATAGAGCATCATTTGGCTGTTTGTAGTGAGTGTAAAACGCCATTTTCTCAAAAAAAAGATGAAAGGATTTGTAGTAGATGTGTAGATTTTACAACAAATTATTCAGATATTTTTAAAATGGCTAGTGAATAGAAGTTGATGAAATTTTAGACTATCTTTACTTCCAAAAATAGTCTAGTGTGATTAAAGGAGTAAACTCACATGACTATTTTACTCCTAAATTGTTAAGTTAGTGTTAAGTTCTAAAAGTTTATTCGCCTATTAGCATGAGTTGATAATTTGAAACTTCATGCTTATTTTTTGATATCTCAAAAGTACCTGTAATGTTAACTCTTGCTGAAATTATTTTTTTATTTATATTGTCATAATTCATCTCTTCAATAGTAATATGGCTACTTTTTAAAATATTCATATTATTATATGAAAAAGTATTTGGAAATGAAAACTTTAAAAGCGTTTGTAAATTGTTATCACTTGAAACTTCTACATTTATATCTCCACTTAATATAGAGTTGTTTTCATTACAGGCATTATAAGTTTTTAACATCGATTGTTCACTAAGTGTATGGTATTTTATCCCACCATGGTGACATTCTATATTTTTATTTGCCTCAAAAGTATTGTTAGATTCATTGACTTGATAATTAATAAAGTTGTAAAGTTCTTGTTTGAAAATCTCCAAATCTTTTTGTGGTGCATCAACAGAAGTATCAACACTCTTATAAACATAAGAGGTACTGAGTACTTGATAGTTGTTTTGTTCTATATTTGTTGAAGGTACACCATTTTTTTGACCTTGGCAACCGTACATTAATGACAAGATAGCTAACATCTTTATGAATAATATTTTGCTTTTCATCTATTGCATGAACCTCCTATTAAGTTTATTTAAAGCTATTATACTAAATTTAAACTTAAATAAAAGATATAAGATTAAAACATTATTTTTTATAAATATTTATTAGATGCTCCATTTTTGACCCCATATTTAAAAGTGCCATATCGGCTAAAACCAAAGCCATCATCGCTTCACAGACGATATTTCCTCTTATAGCAACACATGGGTCGTGTCTTCCTTTAAGTTCACAAAGAACCTCTTCATTTTGAGTATTGGTCGTTTTTTGTGCTTGAAATATCGAAGGAGTAGGTTTAAAATGAGTGGTAACAGTGATGGTATCTCCATTGCTAATTCCTGCTAAAATACCACCAGCATGGTTGCTTAAAAATCCATTTTTGTTGATTTGGTCGTTATTGATAGAGCCTTTTACTTTGGCACTCTGCATCCCATCGCCAATCTCAACCGCTTTAACAGCATTTATTCCCATAAAAGCATCTGCCAAAATAGCATCAAGTTTATAATACATTGGCTGACCTAGACCAATAGGAACACCAATCGCTTTAGTAATTACTACACCACCGATAGAATCATGAGTATTTTTCGCTTCCATGATAGCACTCTCTTGAAGATGAGCTACACTTTTATCAAGTGCATAAAAAGGTGAGCTTGAGGCATAATCAAAATCGTGAGTTTTAGCTTCTATAGTGCCAATGGCACTAACTCCTGATACGATTTTAACACCCAACTCTTTTAAAAGAAGTTGTGCAACGGCACCAGATGCCACTCTAGTTGCTGTTTCTCTTGCACTACTTCGTCCACCTCCTCTATAATCTCTCACTCCATATTTGTGAAAATAGGTAAAATCTCCATGTGATGGTCTAAAGATATCCTTAACATTTTCATAATCTTTACTTTTTTGGTTGGTATTGAAGATAACCATAGCTATAGGTGTTCCTGTGCTTACTCCCTCAAAGACGCCAGATAAAATTTCAACCTTATCATCCTCTTTTCTTGAAGTCTCAAGTTTACTTTTTCCAGGTTTTCGTTTATCTAATCTATCTTGGATGAAGGCTTCGTCGATTTTGAGTCCAGCAGGAACACCATCTATCACGCATCCTAAAGCTTTTCCATGAGACTCTCCAAAAGTGGTTACTCTAAATTTTAGCCCAAACGAATTCATTTTAAATCCTTTTTGAAGAGTTCAAGTGCGATTTTTGCTGCTTCTTGTTGTGCCTCTTTTTTACTTTTTCCAACTGCTGAAGATAAAAAATTTCCATGTAAACGAATCTCTATCTCAAACTCTTTTTTATGGTCTGGCCCAAATGCACGAATGAGATTATAATCAGGAGTAACTCCATATTCTGCTTGAGTTAGCTCTTGAAGAGCTGTTTTAAAATCCTTAGAAAGTGAATTTAAATCTATCTTTTCATAGTTATTTTCAAGTAGTTTTATAATAATATCTCTTACTACTTCAAGTCCACTTTCCAAATAGATAGCACCGATGACTGCTTCAAAGGCATTGGAAAGAAGTGAAGATTTTTTGCGTCCATCATTATTTTCTTCAGCAGGTGAGATGAGTATGCACTCACCTAAATTTATCGACTCTGCTAATTTTTTAAACGCTTTTTCGTTGACCAAAGAGGCTCGTATCTTGGATAAAATTCCTTCGTCTTCAGTTGGAAATTTGTGAAATAGATACTCTCCAACGATTAAATCTAAAACCGCATCACCCAAAAATTCCAATCTTTCATTATTATAACTCTTTTTATAACTTTTGTGAGTGAGTGCTTCGGTGATAAGGTTACTCTCTTTAAATCTATATTTTAACTCTTTTTCAAGTTTTTTAAATTCAGCCATTTTTTCTTTCCTCAATCATTGCTTTTATATCTTGAGCCTCTTTAAATGCCATACGGTCACACTCTTCATTTTTGGGATGTCCATTGTGACCACGAACCCAAGTTGCTCGAATCTTGTGTACTTTTGAAACCTCTAAAAATTCTTTCCAAAGGTCAACATTTTTTACATTTTTAAAATCTTTTTTTATCCAACTAGCTAACCATCCATTGATGGCATTGACTACATAACTACTATCTGATACGACATGAACGCTACAAGGCTCTTTTAAAAGTTTCAATCCCTCTATAACTCCTAAAAGCTCCATTCGATTGTTTGTCGTATGCTCACTTGCTCCACTAAAATTTTTACTTTTACCATTATATTCAAGTATCCCTCCATAGCCACCTGGTCCGGGGTTGCCCAAGCTAGAGCCATCAGCATAAAGGGTTATCTCTTTGAGTGGTTGTTTTTCCAAAATTTATCCTATATCTTTTTTAGCCATTATAGCAAATTTCAATAACATCTACTATTTTAGAGATTGATTCATGAGTTCACTCATCAATTTGCGTTGAAAATCCATCTCTCTTTTTCCTACTTCACTTTGAGAATAATCAAGAAGTTGCCTCAGTTCAATATCATCCAAATCTTTATAAATAAGATGAAGTGATGGCGTGGAGTAGATATGAGACGCACTTTTTGCCATTTTTTGCATAAAGTTTTTATATCCCTTATCCATTGGCTCTTTTGTGTATTTATCTAAAAAATTGATGACAAATGAGGCTGATTTGTAGTAAGTTTGCTCAGTATTTATATTTTTAGCAATTTCATTTATCAGTTGAACTCTTTTGACATCAACTTTTTTTTCATCAATACTCTTTTTAAACTCAAAAACATTTTTAAATGATGTTTTTGAGTTTCTTAGACTTATTTGAAGTTTTTGACCAGCAGAAGTTTTATAAAAACCAAGAATCGTCTCTATATCCGAACTATTAAGACTATTGTTAATAATCTTATGCGAAGTCTCTTTGATATTTTTATCTTCAAATACGATATTAAGTCTCTTTTTGCCTAGTTGCGTAAGATTTGCATCACTATAATTTGATACTTCTTTTTGTAGATGTTCATTAAAAATTAAATATCCTGTTTTTTCTAAAAACTCATCACTCTTCATTTTACTTATATCTGCAAAGCCAAATGAGCTAAAAAGTAGATAAAAAAGTAAAAAAAAGTATTTCAAATTCATAATATTCCCTCTATATTAAGATTTCGACATTATACAACAATAATTGTGTGAATCTAATACTTTTAACATATAAAGACCTAAAAAACGCAAATCCCTATCTCTTTATATCGACGATAGTAGTGTTCGACAAACTCTTTTACCTCTTTTTGGACAGGTAGATAGACATTATCTTTTTTTGTTGCATAGTGCGAAAGACAAATATTCGCATCCTCTTTCGCCAAATAGTGCATGGATAGAGCTTTATAAACTTCTTTATAGCACTGTTTCATCTTATCATATGCACTATAATCTATAATAACCCTATTGTTATAACGCATAATGCCACTTTTAAATAAAATATGAAGATGAATCAAGCCTTCACAATAGTAAGGTAAAACCTCTCCAACTTCTCTCCAGCCCATAAGACCAACGGCTCTTGCAACCAAATCATCGATAAATAGCTCTTTGAGTTCGGCTTCATGATGAGAGTTAAAAAATGCCATAATCCCACCCGTTGTTGCTTTAAACTCTTCTATATTTTTAAATCCACCTGTGATATTCATCACGCTTTCAGTGTCGCTATCTATCCATAAGATATGTCCAAATTCATGACCAATAGTCGAAATATCATAAAGTCTATGCCACAAATCAGGAGTATTTTCCATAATTTCTCTTTGTTTTTTGACAAAGTTTAATCCCATAATCTCAACTGCTAACTTCATAATAGGCTTACTTTTTTTACTATTTAAGACAAAATCAGCATAAGCAAATATTTTTTTACCAAGTTCACTAGAGACTATTTCATCATTTGGGACAACTTGAGCAGAAAAAAGACCATTAAACTCTGCTCCGTAAAATAAAATTGGCTGACCGATATAGAGTTGCGTTTCATCTATCTGTTTGAGATTTTTGTACATGATTTTAATCGTTTCTTCTCCACCAATCTCATGAGCGAGATGTGAAAAAAAGAGTTTGATGCTATTTTTAGCGTGTGATGAGGATTGAAGTTTTGGACTGCTAATTCTCAAATCCCACTCCAAGGCAACAGCTTTACGATAATGGTCTTCATAATACTCTAACGGATGACCTATCTGGATGGGAGTTGTGATTTTCATCCATGCTCTATCTACATTTGCCCAATAATCAATAAGTTCATTATCCTTAGTATGAGCAAAAGCGAGTTTTAGAGCATGAAGATAGTTTATCCATTCAGCTTTTTGATGAAAAATATCGTCTTTGAGTATCTCTAGTTTTGAGAGTAGTTTTGAAAGCTCACACACAACTGCATCAACTTCAGATGCAAAAGCTTGTGCATAAGGAAGCATTTTATACTCACCCTCGTTATCTTTCACAAGTACAGAGTAACTTCTATCGGCGATTTGGTTATTTTTATCTTTTTGGAGAAGCTCTTTTTCATTTAAAAATCTAAAGACTTCGTCATCATCACCATTGAAACGAGTTGACAATTCTATATTGATACCATGTATGATGTGTGTCGTCCAATCATCTTGCCACTCACTAATCGCTACGCCGACATCATGTACTCCTCGTATAAGTGTGCGATAAAATGGGCTTAAAAGCTTATTTTCATCAATCCAATCAATAAGCGATAGATGTCGTTTAAGATGAAACTCTTTTACAAAAAGATAGCCCTTATCTAAACTTTCGATTATCTCTTCATTTGTATAGTTTAGATTTTTTAAAATTTGATGAATACTATCCTCTTTAAGAGAAACAATTCTCGTTAAAGTTGCCATAATAGACTCTTTATTTTTAAAAAGGGCAAGTTCTTCTAAAAAGTTATCAACAACCATCGAAGCTTCGGGATGTTCATCATCCAAAAGCGTATAGTAGCCATTTAGCTCTTCATTTCTTCGTTCAAGCTCACTATAAATCTTCTCTAAATCTTTTTCAAACGCTCTCATTTTTTATTGACCTATATAAAAAAGATGTGAATATTGATAATTGGAAATCTCTTTTTAGCTCGTGATATATATTTTCTAACCAATCCTCGAAACTCCTCTTGAGCTACTTTTTGTGAAAAATTTGTCTTATCAAATTTTGCATTGATGATAAAATTATCTATCATCGTGTTTATCTCTTTGTTAAAATGTCTAAGCTCTTTTTCGGGAATCAATCCATTGGTTGAGATAGAAGCATCACTTTGAAGTTTAAGTGTCTCTTTATTGATAACAAAAGAGATATTTACTACTCCATCACTAGCCAAATTTTGTCTATCATTTATCATGTGATTAGTGATGACGATATTGTTTTGATTATCGATATAAGTTTTTCCTGTTTTAACACTTTTGACTTTTTTGATGTACTTTTGCGTTATCTCTATCTGGTCTCCATCGCTCATAAGCAAAATATTTCTCTCATTTACTCCACAAGATACAGCGGTTTGAGCATGTCTTGCGATGTGGTTGTACTCACCATGAACAGGTAAGAAAAATTTTGGTTGAACAAGTCTTAAAATCAACTTTTGCTCTTCTTGACCAGCATGACCAGAAACATGGATATTTTCTACATCTTTATAGTGAACTTTTGCCCCAGCTTTCATCAAAAGATTCATCAAAGCAGAAACTGAACCTTCATTCCCTGGGATAGCATGAGCAGAGATGATAACTGTATCGGTAGGTTTTAGTTTGATGTGTCTGTGTTCGTCCATAGCCATTCTTGCAAGTGCCGCCATATTTTCACCTTGAGAACCAGTGGTTACAACCATCACTTCGTGGTCAGGATATTTGCCCAATTCATGAGGTTCTATAAAGTATTTATCTGCAACATCGATATAGTTTAGTCTTCTAGCCGTTTCGATATTTCTCTCCATAGAACGACCTATAACACATATCTTTCTTTTTTTATCAATCGCTCTTGTCATCGCTTGATAGACTCTGTGGATATTTGAAGAAAAAGTTGACATGATAACACGCCCTTTTGCTTCTGAAAATATCTTATCAAATGCCACACCTACGACCATCTCACTTTTTGTTGAACCTACATTATGAGAGTTTGTACTATCTGAAAAAAGACATAAAACACCTCTCTCTCCATAGTGAGCAAATCGGTGTAAATCGGTAGTTTTAAAATCTATCGGAGTGTGGTCTATTTTAAAATCGGCGGTATGAATGATAATCCCAGCAGGAGTTTCAATGGCTAATGAAGAGGAATCCACGATAGAGTGTGTCACATGCATCCACTCAACTTTGATATCTCCAAATTCATAAATATTTCGCTTAATGATATAGTTAAAGAGCTTTTTGTCTCCAGCTAAACCATTTTCATTGAGTCTATTTTCGATAAGTGCTAAAGCTAAGGGCGAACCATAGATAGGGAATTTAAACTCTTTTAAGATATAAGGAACGGCTCCGATGTGGTCTTCGTGAGCGTGAGTGATAATAATAGCTTTTACTTTATCTTTTATAGTATGAATATAACTAAAATCTGGAACTAAAATATCCACTCCATGCATCGTTTCATCTGGGAAACTCATCCCTACATCGATGATGATAGCACTATCTTCTGTTTCAAGAACAGCCATATTCCCACCAATCTCACCGAGTCCACCAAGTGGGGTAAAACGAACTTTTTTATCATTTAGCTCATGATTTCTCCATGGTTGCATTCTGTCTAAAGTGACTATATCATTGGCTTTTAAAACATCTTTTATGTCATTTGTCACAACAACATAATCTTTACCTTTTTTTCCTCCACCTTTTGCTCCATCACTTCTTTTTTTATGTGGATGTGCTGATTGTGGTTCTCGTGGTGCATGAGTTGGAGAAAGAGCTTCTTGTGTTTGTTGAGGATGCTCTTTGGGTGTTCTGTGTGGATTTGAAGCTCTTCTTGAGGCTCTGTCTTCTCGACTTGGTCTCTCAGGTCTCTCACTTCTAGCTCTAGGCTTGTGATGAGCTTTTTGCTCATTGGTTTGAGTCTCTTGTGTCGTTTCGTTTTCTTGAGGCTCTACTGCTTTTTCATTTTGGGTATTATCGTTCATCTGTATCCTTTTTTGTGGCAATATATATGCGATGATAACTAGATGTCGTAACTTGATGAGGTCTAATTTGTTGGTCTATGCCAATCTCTTCAAATATAGTTTTTAATAAATCTTTGTTGTATCTACTAGATAGATTATTGAGAAGTTTTTTTCTTGGTTGGCAAAATGCAACTTTTAAAAAATCTTCAAATCCTCTATCGGTGTGATTGCTACGCTTTTGTATAAATAAAATCGCAGAAGTCACTTTTGGTGGTGGCACAAACTCACACGCATCAACATCAAATAGTAAATCAGCTTCTGCCACATTTTGCGTAATAACACTAAGTGCAGAAAACTCTTTATCTCCAACCATTGCTGAAAACTTTTGTGCAACCTCTTTTTGAACCATAACTAAGATACTTTGGCATCTTTCATCATTCAATGCTCTTAAAATTATATTTGTGGCAATATAGTATGGTAAGTTCGCAACGAGATTGTAGTTCTCATCACTCAAACTCTCCTCTTGCCAATGCGTTAAAACATCTCCACACTTTATCTTCAATCTTCCATCAATAATAGAGTCAGAAAATAGGGTGTTTAAATGTTCGCATAACCTTCTATCGACCTCATATGCTACGACGAACTTATCTTTTAAAAGTTCTTTGGTTAAATCACCTAAGCCAGGTCCTATTTCAATAACTTTGAGATTATCTGAGGGCATCGCTTGGATGATTTTATCTATGACTACACTACTTTTTAAAAAGTTTTGACCAAACTTTTTATCTGCAAATTTTGCTAAATTCAAAATACCACCTATTTTACTCAATTATTACTTATATAAGATATAATATTAACATAATCTTTATAATAATGAGTAAAAATGGACTATTTTGCAAAAAGAATTATCCCTTGTTTGGATGTAAATAACGGAAGAGTGGTAAAAGGTGTTAATTTTGTTGGACTTAGAGATGCGGGAGACCCAAGAGAGATAGCATCACGCTATAATGATGAGGGTGCAGATGAGATAACTTTTTTGGATATTGGTGCGTCACATGAGGGTAGAGATACCATCGTTGATGTGGTTAAAGCAGTAGCTAAAGAGGTTTTTATTCCTTTAACAGTTGGGGGTGGGATTCGTAAACTTGAAGATATTTACTCATTGCTCAATGTGGGCTGTGATAAGGTAAGTATCAACTCTTCGGCGATTAAAAATCCAGATTTTATCAATGAGTCAGCAAAACGATTTGGTTCTCAATGTATAGTAGTTGCCATTGATGCTAAAAGAGTAGGGCAAAATGAGTGGCATATTTTTACACATGGTGGAAGAAATGATACAGGTATAGATGCAGTTGGTTGGGCAAAAGAGGCATATAATCGTGGAGCTGGAGAGCTTTTAGTGACAAGTATGGATGCGGATGGTACAAAAGCTGGATTTGACAATGCGTTAAATCGTGAGATATCGAAAGTTGTGGGTATTCCTTTGATTGCAAGTGGTGGAGCTGGTACGATGGAGCATATAAAAGATGCGTTTACTTTGGGTGGTGCTGATGCTGCGTTGGCCGCTTCTATTTTTCATTTTAAAGAGATAGAGATTATGGATTTAAAAAAATATTTAAGAGAAAATAATATACCAATAAGGAGTTTGAAATGAAAAAAATTGTGGTTTTAAGTATGATAATAAGTAGTTTAGTGTTTGCAGAGAGTGAATTTAGTTTTTCTAAAACTTTTGAGAGAAAAATCAAACCCGATACTCTAAGTAGTCAAATACAGATAAATACATCAAAATTTTCACAAGAAGAGACAGTTAATAGATTGACTAAATTTTCTGATTTTATAGAAAGTCAAAAGCATTTAAAGCTAGAGGGTGGAAGTTACTCTGTAAATCCAAATAATATTTATGATAATAAAACACAAAAATATTATCTTGATGGATACATAGGAAATATAGGCTATACGATTTCATCAAAAGAGCCAAAAGAACTCAATAAATTTATACGAGAACTTCAAA
>SDAZ01000059.1 GCA_006212005.1 Sulfurovum sp.
GCTTGTTTAGCACGATATTTCTCAACGCTAAATCCTGTCCAAACCACAAGTTGAGCAGCCACAAAGATAGAACTATAAGTACCAACCATAACCCCAACAAGCATTGGAAAGCTAAAGCCGTGCATAATCTCACCACCAAAAATATAGAGTGTCAAGATAACAAAGAAAACCGTCAATGAAGTAAGAACGGTTCTTGATAATGTTTTGGTCACAGCCTCATTGATAACCTCTGTAAAGTTTGTCTCTTTAGTCTCTTGAATATACTCTCTAACCCTATCAAATACGATAATCGTATCATGGATAGAGTAACCTAAAATAGTCAAAACAGCAGCGATAGTCTCGATATTGACATCTATCTCAAACAATGCAATCGCACCAATCGTAATCACAATATCGTGCAAAAGAGCAGCCACACCAGCAAGAGCAAATCTAAACTCATATCGAACCGTAACCGAAAGTAAGATAACTAAAAGAGCCAAAACAAAAGCAGTTAAACCTTTTTCTCGCAACTCATTTCCTACTTTTGGCCCAACCATATCAACTTTTCGGATTTCAAAATCACCTGTTCCTTTTAAATCCTCTTTGATGACATCGCTCACATCTCGCTTAAGATTTTCATTGATAACGGGTGTTTTTATCACTATCTCGCCATTACCATAAGGAGTTACCGTAGCCTTAGCAAACATCTCACTAGAAGAGAGTTTTTCACGAATCAAATCAGGAGATGGAGCTGACTTATACTGCACTTGAACCACAGTACCACCAGCAAAATCAATCCCAAATGCCAATCCTTTGGTAAAGATAAGCACAAGAGAAGCAAGAAAAGCAACGATGGACAATATGAAAAAGATTTTGCCTCTTCCTAAAATATTATATACTTTGTTGTGTTGTTTAAAAATTTCCATAATCTACTTCACCTTTGCCAATCCAAACCATAAATCGTATCGTTTAGATTTTTCTATTTTACTCAAAAGAGCGATATATATACCATAAGTTCCGACGATAGCCGTTAGCATAGAAGCTAAAATCCCGACACTAAGCGTCAAAGCAAAGCCCTTAATCGCTCCTGTACCATAAGCATAAAGAATGGTTGAAGCTAAGATTTGTGTAACATTTGAATCCAAAATAGCCCTCATAGCCTTTTCATATCCATCATGAAGTGCTTTTTTAACGCTCACTCCATTGTGAAGAAGTTCACGAATCCTCTCATTTATGATAATATTTGAATCCACAGCAATACCCACCGTTAAAACAATACCAGCCATACCAGGAAGTGTTAGCGTTGCACCAAACAATGACATAACCGCTAAAATCAAGAATATATTTACTACAAGTGCTACATTTGCGATAACTCCAGCCAAACCGTAATAAAACATCATAAATAGCACAACTGCACCAAAACCAAAAAGAAGTGCCAATGAACTCGCTTTGATACTATCAGCACCTAAACTAGCTCCAATACTTCGTTTTTCAGCAATCTCAACAGGAGCTAAAAGCGAACCAGAACGAAGTGCGATAGAGATATCTTGAGCCTCTTCAACTGTAAAATTACCCGATATCTGACCATGTCCACCACCGATTCTCTCTCGAATAGCTGGGTCTGAATAGACTTTATCATCTAATACGATAGCCATTCTTTTTCCGATATTTTGAGCATTTCCTGTAAAATCACCGAAAATTTTAGCACCTTGACCATTTAAAGAGAAATTGATAATCGGCTTATTGTCTTGGTCATAACCAACCTTAGCATCTGTTAACATCGAACCATCAAGAATAGGAATGTCTTTTAAAAGATACTTTTTCGTTGGAGTTTTGATGTCTGGCAAAATCACATCACCATAACTTTTAGCCTCAACTTCACTCATCGTAGCTACTCTTGCATCTTTACTCTCATCAACAGCCATCATTTGAAGATGAGCAGATTTTGAGATGATATCTCGAACTCTTTTTTCTTGCTCTTGCGTCTTAATCCCTGGAACTTCAACCAAAATCTGGTCAAGTCCTTGTTTTGCAACTGTTGGTTCAGCAAGTCCCATCTCATCGAGTCTATTTCTTATCGTATCAACGGCTTGGTCAACTGCATTTTGCTTAGTAATCTCAATCTCAGCAGGAGTTAAACTTAAAGAAAAAGCTAAACCTTGATTTGAGAGTGTGATACCAGTGATATCTTTTTTAATAAGTTCAGTGGCTTTTTTAACATCATTTTCATCCATAAGTGTCAATAATACAACACCATTTTCAGTCTTAATCGTATCAATCATGATATTTTTATCATCAAGAATATACTTAGCCGTAGTTCCAACCGATTTTAGTTTTGAAGCAATTGCGATATCATTTTTAACATTCAAAATCATATGCAAACCACCCTGTAAATCAAGTCCCATGGTTATCTTTTTTCCTAAGCTTTCATTGTTTAAAAGCGTCGGAAGAGAAAAAAATAGACCAAAAAGAAACGCTAAAATAAGCGTAAGGAGTCTAAAATTGAATTTCATATTATTTTTCTTCTATTTTTTTTGCAACAAATGCTTTTTCTAATCGAACATTTGAACTCTCATTTAACTTAATTTCGATAAAATTCTCATGAACTTTTACAATTTCAGCATGAAGTCCACCGCTTGTTACGATTTTATCACCTCTTTTTAGTTCCGAAAGCATCAAAGCATGTGCTTTTTGTTGTGCCTGTTGAGGTCTTATGATTAAAAAATAAAAAATTAGAAAAAGAAAAACGAGCGGTAGAAATTGAATCACTTCTTGCATATTAGGGGGTCCTTTTGAATAAATTTAAAATTGGAAATTATTTTACCATTTACAACATAACAACAGGCTTTGTTATAGCCATTTTATCGTCACTATTTATCTATCTTGAGTATGTAAACTTCACTTACTTTTTTATCAATACCATCATCGGACTTATGGCAATCTACTGGCTTTTATGGGCAAATCGCATGATTTGGTTTTGGAGTGGATGGTTTATCGGATTGCTTTGGTTTTGGTGGATATCTCTTAGCTTTATACACTATGAAATGCCCATATTTATACCTCTTGTCATTATCTCTATCGCTCTGATTTATGGGATTACATTTTTGATACTCTTTAAAATCGCTCACTTTTTTACCAATAGATTAGAGATTTCCGAAATTTACGGTAAAGCACTTATCCTCTTTTTATTTTCCTATATTCATCCTATTGAGTTCGACTGGTTTAAGCCTGAATTGATGTTTACCAACAGTTATCTTGGGATAGAAAAATGGCAATTTGCGATTATTTTAAGTGCTTTAGCTCTCACGCAAATCAAAAAAAATATCATCTTTTTAACGCTACTTATCCTTGCCTATCCATTTATAACGCCGTTTACACTTCAAAAGCTAGAAAATATAAAACTTATCTCAACCTATACAACGATTGAAGATAAATGGAATGAGCAAAAACAACCTACTCACATGAAAGCCGTATTTAACGAAATAAATCTTGCCATCGCTCAAAAAAAAGAGGTTATCGTTTTCCCAGAATCCGTTTTTCCACTTTTTATCAATCTTCAACCGCAACTCATGGATGCGTTAAAAAAATTATCTAAAGATATTACTATCGTAGCAGGAGCTTTATATTGGGAACCTGTACAAAATATCCCCAGAAACTCTGCGTTTATCTTTAAAAATGGAGATGTCATGGTAGCACACAAAGTTCTTTTAGTCCCATTTGGAGAGCAAAATCCACTTCCCAATTTTATGAGTAAATGGGTCAATGAGTTCTTTTTTGATGGAGCAAAAGATTATATTGCCTCTTCTAATATCAGTGATTATGAGATTAATGGTACGAAATATCGAAATGCAATCTGTTTTGAAGCAACCAGTGAAAGACTCTATGAAAATAGTCCAAAAACGATGATAGCAATGAGTAATAATGGATGGTTTGTTCCCTCTATTGAGCCTACTTTACAACAAATTTTGTTTCAATATTACAGTAAAAAGTACGGTACAACTATCTATCATAGCGTCAATATGTCGAAAAGTTATATCGTCCAAAATGGCAAAGTTATCTATCCGTGAAGCTCAAATCATTTTTCATCGCACCTATAAAAGGGTATCAATATCTCTCAAAAATGCTTCCTGCCTCTTGTCGATATTATCCGAGTTGCTCCGAGTATGCTAAACAACAATTTGAATTTAATCGCCCCGACCTAGCTTTTTTTCAAAGCTCAAAAAGGATACTCAAATGTAACAAACTCTTTGAGGGAGGCATCGACTATCCTGTGGTACGATACACAAAACCCTCTATGCTCTTACTCTCAAGAGAAATTATAAAAATAACTTATTGGATTGTTCCAAAAGAAAAAAAGAATTTTTACATCATCAAAGGGTTTCAACTCTCAAATAAATTGGTGTATAATACAGTTGCAAAAATTATAATTTTAAGGAATATACAATGATACTTGATTTGCAAAAAGGTATGAGTCTTGACCTCACTAAAAAAGGTAATGAAAAATTTCAAATAGCTCTAAAATGGGATGCAAACGATGTGGGAGAGGCTATCGATGTTGATGTTTCAGCGTTTATGCTGGTTGAGTCGCAAGGCAAGAAAAAATTAACAGAGTTAAAATATGTTTGCTACTTTAAGCAACTCAAAACTCCATGTGGAACGCTTCGCCTTAGTGAAGATTCGAGGGATGGAATGAAAGATGGTGATGATGAGTCTTTGAGTATTGATTGTGATAAAGCACCAAATGAGGTCTCTCAAATCAATATTTATATTAATATCTTCAAACCAAAAGTGACTTTTAAAGAGGTCAAATCAGCTAAAGCGGTGATAAGAGATGAAAATGGAAAAGATATTGCTTTTTTTGATATGAGTAGGGATTTTAGAAATGAAAATTCAATTCTTGTTTGTGCTATCGTCAAAGATTCTAGTAACAATTGGTCTTTAGTACCAAGTGGTGAGGGATATGTTGTAACCGATTTAAATACCATTGTCTCTCACCTAAATACACAAGGAGTTTAATAATGTTTTTGGATTTGGAAAAAGGAATGAGTTTAGATTTGGCGAAAGATGAAGTTGGATTTAAATCAATAGATGTTGGGGTAAATTGGGGGAAAATCAATAAAAAATTCTTAGGAATATTTGGTAGTCAAAAAGATGTAGATTTGGATTTATCGGCTATTTTATATGATAAAAACCATAAAGTTATCAATGTTGTTTATTATCGTAAACTTAGAGCTGAAGGAATCCGACATAGTGGAGATGACCTTGTGGGTGATAGTATCAAGGATGCAAAAGACAATGAAAATATCTCTATTGATTTTACTAAACTAAATCCCGCTGTGGCTAAGATAGGTATCGTTTTAGTCTCATTTAGAGGGCAACCGTTTGATGATGTTCCCTATGCACAAATCAGAATCTATGATAAATCTCATGGCAAAAAAGAGCCATTTATGCAAACAGATATCAAAGGAGAGGAAAAATTTAACAAAAAAGTCTCCTTAATCTTTGGTGTATTGTCAAAAGAAAATAACATTTGGTCATATAAAAATATAAGTGAACCTACCGAAAAAAGTAAGTTAGAAGAGTTATATAAAGAAGTAGCGAAGCACCTTTAATAATCCATGAAAGCAACAAAAAAAGTTACTCCAAAATTTGTAAGTGAAGTACTGGTGGTAAGTAAACCAGCCATCAAACCCACTTTTATTGAACCAATAAAAGAGACAAAAAAGCTCTCATTGGATTTTACTTATGAGTATCTAGCCAAACACATAGAGGGATTTAACACTTTTGATTATGACATTATCAAGCCTCATCTACAAACACTTGATTTTGAGACTTTTTTTGGTATCGCACATCTTGGCAAGAAAGTTCAAGAAGACCTCTCACATATCACTGATTTACTAGTAGAGGTAGCTACAAATCTTAGCTATGAGAGTATTTTTACAACTTCAAAAAAAAGATTTTGGGAAAAAGTGGATTATAACGATGAGTTTGATGAGATAAATAAAAGAGTCAAGCAATTGTATGAAAAGTTGGCTCAAAATAAAACGCTACTTGATACCATAGCTGTAAAAATCGAAAATAATCTAAAAAACATCCAAAAGTACAATGAAATTATAAAATTTTTAATCCAAGAAGCTCTCAATAGAGCTGTTGCGACACAAGAAGAGTTAAATCAAAATCTTACACTCAACGAACGACGATTTTCATTGAGTTCGAGTTTCACCATCGCTTTGCACACCAAACAAAATATCGAAAATCTTCTAAGCAATAATGAAACAGAGATGAAACTGTCTGAAAAATACCTCAATATCCTCAAACCTAGCCTTGACAATCTAAGAATACTCAATCAAAAACGATTTATTGAGAAGATAAAACTTATGATAAAACTCAAATAATCACTAAATTTACTACTTTAAATCAAAAGAAAACACCGATTTCTCCATACTCAAAGCATTTTTAAGGCAAAATATCTAAAATATTATCCTAAAGAAAATTCAGATGTTTTATGACTTTTTAAATTTAATGCTTTTTATCTTATGGTTGATGCCATGGCTTGGATTGACCAAATACGAGCTGTACGACCCACAAACAAAGCAAATTTACACCATACTTTTTATACTTTGGCTACTTTTAGGCTTTTACCAAGGGGATGAACTTTTAATCACTGTCATCTATTGGATGATAGCGTTGGTTCTCTCTTTTTTTGGTCTAAAATTTAGATTTTTTTATAAACACAGTTTATAATAGTCAAATTTTTTTGATATTTATATAAAATTATACATTTTTAGGTACAATGCATAGAAATTTAAATGTTATAGGTTATAGGGTTGCATGAAAAATTTAATTATTGTAGAATCACCAGCAAAAGCAAAAACGATTGGTCATTTCTTAGGAAAAGATTATAAAGTTATCGCTTCAAAAGGTCATATTAGAGATTTGCCAAAGAGTTCATTTGGTATAACTATAAAAGATGGAAAGTTTGTTCCTAAGTATGTTGTTTCAAAAGATGTCGCAAAAACAGTGGATGAACTCAAGAGTTTAGCTAAAGTTGCAAAAACTATTTATATAGCAACCGATGAAGATAGAGAGGGTGAGGCTATCGGATACCACATCGCTATGGCTATCAAAAAAGAGCCAACTTCTTTACCTAGAATTGTTTTTCATGAGATTACTAAAACAGCGATATCTCACGCTCTTGAGAATCCAAGAATTATTAATATGGATAGTGTCAATGCACAACAAACAAGACGACTTTTAGATAGAGTTGTTGGGTATAAACTCTCCCCACTTCTGGCAAGTAAGATTCAAAAAGGTTTAAGTGCGGGAAGAGTTCAAAGTTCTGCTTTAAAAATAGTGGTAGATAGAGAACGAGAGATAGAAGCATTTGAGGCAGTAGAATATTGGAGTGTGGAGGCTGTTTTTGAAAAGAATATCCACTCTTCAATAGTCTCTTTTGATGGCAAAAAACTTGATAAAATGTCAATAGAAAATAAACAAATGAGCGATGAGATAGTCCAAAGCGTACAAAATGAATCTTTTATAGTAGAAGGACTTCAAAAAAGACAACAAACCACTAAAACACCTCCACCTTTTATGACCTCTACACTTCAACAAAGTGCATCAACACAACTTGGATTTTCACCTAAAAAAACGATGATGATTGCTCAAAAACTTTATGAAGGGGTAAAGACAAACAAAGGAATGGCTGGGGTTATCACTTACATGAGAACCGATAGTTTAAATCTTGCCTCTGAAGCCGTAACAAATCTTAGAGAGCATATTGAAAAACATTTTGGTGAAAAATATCTACCAAAAGAGCCAAAAAATTATGTCACAAAAGCGAAAATGGCACAAGAAGCACATGAAGCGATTCGTCCTACCACAATTGAATTTAGCCCACTTGTAGCAAAAGATTTTTTATCAAATGATGAGCTTAAACTCTATACCCTCATCTATAATCGTTTTGTTGCCTGTCAAATGATGGATGCTAAACTTGAGATTCAAACCATTCTTTTCAATGGACAACGAAGTATTTTCAAAGCCAATGGTAAGAGAATCGTTTTTGATGGTTTTTACAGAGTCACAGGAGCTGACCAAGATGATAAGATTTTACCTCCACTCGAACCAAATCTTAGCGTAACGCTTTATGATGTCAAAGGCGAACAACATTTTACTGAACCACCTGCTAGATATAATGAAGCATCACTTATAAAGAAACTTGAATCTGTGGGGATTGGGCGACCAAGTACTTATGCTCCAACCATCAATATCTTAGAGACTCGAGAATATATACAAATAGAAAAAAAACGCATCACCCCAACCAAAATCGCTTTTACGGTCACCGAACTTCTTGAAAAAAATTTTGATGAGATAGTCAATAGCAATTTTACCTCTTCTATGGAAGATGAGCTTGACCTTATCGCTGAGGGTAAACAAGATTGGCAAGAGACTCTAAAGAATTTTTATGAACCTTTTATGAAAAAAATCGAAGAAGGAAAAGCCAATATCGTAAGTCTAAAAGTAGCCATCCCAACAGGAGAGCCTTGTCCATCTTGTGGAAGTGAACTTTTACAACGAAAAGGAAGATATGGTGAGTTTATCGCTTGTAGTAACTTTCCTGAGTGTAAATATACACGACCTATCAAAAAAGAGGGTGATGAAAATCAAGAGGTAGTGGGTGAACAAAGTGATGAGATTTGTGATAAGTGTGGCTCTAGTATGGTTATCAAAGAATCCAAAAGTGGTAAATTTTTAGCTTGTAGTGCTTACCCAACTTGTCGAAATGCAAAACCACTCAATGCAAGTGGGAAAGTGACAAAGATAGATGTGGCTTGTCCCAAATGTGGCAAGAAAATCATCGAAAGAATCGGAAGAAGAGGTAAATTTTATGGTTGTGAAGATTATCCAACTTGTACTTTTATCTCAAATGCAATGCCAACAGATACAAAATGTAGCCAGTGTGGCACGATAATGTCACATAGAGTTTTAAAAACCAAAGAGGTATGGGAGTGTTTGAACTCTGAATGCAAACACAAAGATGAGATAAAAATAGAGAAAAAAGTTCAAGAGGAGTAAAAAATGGCAAAAAAAATCGCATCGGCACGAATAACAACTTCAAGTTCACAACTTTTACAAGAGTTAAACAACTCTCTTCCTTTCGATAAACTTCTATATCGTGAAGATATCCAAGGCTCTTTGGCTCATTCACAGATGTTGGCAACTCAAGGGATTATCTCACAAGAAGATTATGAAAGTATCAAAAATGGACTTAATGAGATTTTAGGTGAGATAGAGTCTGGAGAATTTAGTTTAGATAGAGACGATGAAGATATTCACATGGCAATAGAGGGTTATCTCACTCAAAAAATAGGTGATGCAGGAAAGCGACTTCACACAGCTAGAAGCCGAAATGACCAAGTGGCGACCGATTTTAGACTTTATGTACAAAAAAATACCAAACTCATCGCATCACTTCTACTCAAAAATATCCAAACCTTTCTTGATATCGCAAAAGCAAACACTTCTACACTCTTACCAGGGATGACACACCTCCAACACGCTCAACCGATAAATTTTGGCTACCACATGATGGCGTATGTAAGTATGTTTAAACGAGATTATGAGCGATTTATGAGCAGTTTTGAACGCAATAACTACTCTCCTTTAGGTTGTGCAGCATTGGCGGGAACACCTCATCCCATAGATAGAGAACTCACAGCTAAGAGTCTTGGATTTGACGCTCCAACTATAAATTGTCTTGATAGTGTAAGCGATAGAGATTTTGCCTTGGAGATACTTTTCAATATCTCAACGATGATGATGCACATTAGCCGTCTCAGTGAAGAGCTGATTTTGTGGTCATCAAGTGAGTTTAGATTTATCACACTAAGCGATAGACACGCCACTGGAAGCTCCATCATGCCACAAAAGAAAAATCCAGATATCCCCGAACTGCTAAGAGGAAAAAGTGGTCGAGTTTATGGCAATCTTATCTCTTTGCTCACCGTTATGAAATCTCTCCCTTTAGCTTACAATAAAGATATGCAAGAGGATAAAGAGGGTGTTTTTGACTCTGTCCGAACAGCAACACTCTCTTTGATGGTGCTAGATGAGATGATGAGTGAGATGCGTATCAATGAGGATAAAATGCTTCAAGCGTGTATGATAGGTCACCTTAGTGCAACTGATTTGGCTGATTATCTGGTTAAAAAAGCAGGGATTGCTTTTAGAGATGCTTATCATATCACAGGAAATGTGGTCAATCTTGCCGAGACTAAAGGGGTTGATATATCCGAGCTTTCACTAGATGAGCTTCAAAGTATCGATGATAGGATACAAGAAGAAGTTTTAGATATCTTAGATAACCGTGCATCGATGAATGCGAGATGTTCATTTGGTGGAACAAGCAGTTCAAGCGTCGAGACTCAAATCAAGATAATCGAAGAGTGGATAAAAAATCTAAAATAACTTCAAAATGATTAGAGAGTTTCAAGATGAGTATAGATGGTTAAGCAATTTTGCACCATGTTGCATCATCTTAGATAATGTAAAGTATCAAAGTGTTGAACACGCTTATATGTCTGCAAAAAGTGATGACAAAGAGTGGAAACACTTTTGTCAAACTGAACCAAAAGCGAGTAGTGTAAAAAAAGCATCTGCCGATATTGTTTTGATAGATGATTGGACATCAAAGAGAGTAGAGATAATGAGACAGTGCTTATACCAAAAATACGCTCAAGAACCCTACAAATCACTACTTATAGCAACTAAGCACGAATATTTACAAGAGGGTAACAACTGGGAAGATAAATTTTGGGGCGTTTGTTTAGAAACAAATGAGGGAGAAAATATACTTGGAAAACTTATCATGGAGATAAGGGAAAGGTTATTTTAAAAATATTTATAAGTTTTATACTTTTACTGATGAGTATCATTATTACAACTTGCCTTTAGAAAACTCAATAGTCTCATAAGCTTTTTGCTATAATTTATAAAAAATTAAGGAGGAAATTATGTCTGCAGTACTGTATAGTGCGATTGATAAGTACCTACCTAAATTTAATTTCAAAAAAATCATCCTTACCATAATTCTTTAAAATTTTATTAATATAACTTTCTAATGTAAAGGTCGAAGCATAATCAGAGATGTTTATCCAATGATATTT
>SDAZ01000060.1 GCA_006212005.1 Sulfurovum sp.
GAAATATCATTGGATAAACATCTCTGATTATGCTTCGACCTTTACATTAGAAAGTTATATTAATAAAATTTTAAAGAATTATGGTAAGGATGATTTTTTTGAAATTAAATTTAGGTAGGTACTTACAAGATGATTTAATGATGAAAATGAAAGACTAAATTTCCGTGAAACATTGAAAAAAAAGGATAAAAAAAGGGTCGGATTTTAGCGTTTTTTGATTCCGACTTTTTTTAACCGTTCCAAATAGGTTTGAAAATCGCTATAAGCCCCCAGTGTTAAGGTGTTTATCAAAGGTGCTAAAAGTAGTAGCTCTCCTTAGTAGTGCCTTTTTTGCTGTTAAAATAACACCGTGAAACATATAAAAAATATTATAAAAAGTTAGAAGTTAAACCACCATGACAAAAGACAATTATTAATCAACTATTTACTTTATAAACTTATCTTACTTTATAAAATTACTCAAAGAATACAAATTCATAAAATATCATAAAGAATTTAAAATAAAATATAAAACCGTGAAACATTTTCTATTCTATTTTAAACACTCAACAAACATCATAAACAAAATCTATCATGATAGTTAAAAACTCTCAACATTGACAAAACCACAAATAAATCTATCGGTAGTTACTTTTTTAACCCATTTGAGATAAAAATAAAAGTTACTACTAAAAGCACTACTCACTCATTGATATTCATACGAACGAATGAAAACAAATAGAGCATAAAAAAATACTCAATACCCTTTAAAAATCAAGCTTTATCAATGATTTTAAAACGATTAAATACTAATTGAGTTTATAAAGTGGTAGCGAGAGAGGGACTCGAACCCTCGACCTCCGGCTTATGAGACCAGCGCTCTAACCAGCTGAGCTACCGCGCCACTATTTTTGTAGGGTGAAATTATATCTTAAAAAGATATAAATGTCAATAAAATTTTGATTTTAAAAAGGTTGAATTATTTTTATAAAAAATATTAGTCTAAGAGACTAAAGTTTATTGATGAAATAGTATAAATTTATTGACTTTTTAAGAAAAATCTATTATTATTCATCAAAAATTTATCAAGGAGAAATAAATGGCATTTCAACCATTAGGTAATCGTGTTCTTATAGAAAGACAAGAGCAAACAAACAGAACTTCTACTGGAATTATCATCCCAGATAGTGCTAAAGAAAAACCTCTTCAAGGTAAAGTTGTCGCCGTAAGTACGGAGTCTAGCGAAGCTGGTTTAAGTATTGGTGATGTAGTTGTTTTTGCAAAATATAAAGGCACAGAGATTACGATTGATTATACAACTTATCTGATTATGGATAGTGAAGATATTTTAGGAATTATGAAATAATAAAAGGATAGATAAATATGGCAAAAGAGATATTTTTTTCAGATACAGCAAGAAATGGGTTGTTTGCAGGTGTAACAAAACTTGCAGATGCAGTTAAAGTAACTATGGGACCTCGTGGACGAAATGTGCTTATTCAAAAAAGTTACGGAGCTCCACATATCACAAAAGATGGTGTAAGTGTTGCTAGAGAAATTGAGCTTGAAGATGGCTTAGAAAACATGGGTGCACAACTTGTTAAAGAGGTAGCTAGTAAAACGGCAGATGCTGCTGGTGATGGCACAACTACAGCTACGGTTTTGGCTCATGCTATTTTTAAAGAGGGACTTAGAAATATTACAGCTGGAGCAAATCCTATTGAAGTAAAACGAGGTATGGATAAAGCAACAGAGGCTATCATCAAAGAACTCAAAGCTATGAGTAAAGAGGTTAAAGATAAAAAAGAGATAGCTCAGGTTGCGACTATTTCAGCAAATTCTGATGAAGCTATCGGCAATTTAATTGCCGAAGCGATGGAAAAAGTTGGTAAAGATGGTGTTATTACTGTTGAAGAGGCTAAGGGTATTGATGATGCTTTAGAAGTTGTTGAGGGTATGCAGTTTGATAGAGGGTATCTATCTCCATATTTTATCACAAATCCAGAGAAGATGACTTGTGAACTTGACCATCCATTTATCTTAGTAACAGATGCGAAGATTACCTCTTTGAAAGATTTGATTCCTATCTTGGAAAAAGTTCAAAAAAGCGGAAGACCACTTTTGATTATCTCTGATGATGTTGAGGGTGAAGCGTTGGCAACTTTGGTTGTAAATCGTCTTAAAGGTGTTTTAAATATCTCTGCGGTTAAAGCCCCTGGGTTTGGTGATAGAAAAAAAGCGATGTTAAATGATATCTCTATTTTGACAGGTGCGACACTTATCACTGAAGAGTTGGGACTTACACTTGAAAAAGCTGATGCGTCAAGTCTTGGAAGTTGTGACAAAATCGTTATTGATAAAGATAATACCGTTATCGTTGGTGGTAAAGGTAATCCAGAGGGTGTTAAAGCTCGAATTGGTGAGATTAAATCGATAATCGCTACTACAACGAGCGAATATGACAAAGAGAAACTTCAAGAGAGACTTGCAAAGCTTAGTGGTGGAGTTGCAGTTATTAAAGTTGGTGCTGCGACTGAAACTGAGATGAAAGAGAAAAAAGATAGAGTTGATGATGCCCTTAGTGCTACAAAAGCTGCAGTTGAAGAGGGGATTATCATCGGTGGTGGTTCTGCCTTTGTTAAAGCAAGTAAAAAAGTGAAACTTGAGCTTAAAAATGATGAGCTTGTTGGTGGAGAGATTATCCTTAGAGCGGTTTTTGCTCCTATGAAACAGATTGCTCAAAATGCTGGTTTTGATGCTGGTGTTGTAGCTCACAATGTAGCAAATAGCGAGATTGAAAATTATGGATTTAACGCTGCGACGGGTGAATATGTAGATATGATTGAAGCTGGGATTATCGACCCTCTTAAAGTGGCTAGAGTGGCACTTTTAAATGCAACTTCAGTAGCAAGTCTTCTTTTGACAACGGAAGCAACTATTAGTACCATTAAAGAGAAAACAGCTCCTGCGATGCCTGATATGGGTGGTATGGGAGGCATGGGCGGAATGATGTAATCATCGCCCTTGAAGTAGGGTTCAACTCTGAACCCTGCTTATTTTTAGATTATAATCAATTATAAAAATATCTTATCTATCTTGTACATTTAATCCTAAAAAGAGTAAAATCATTTATTATATTTTTTAATATAAATTATTAAAAAAAGGGTAAAAAATGTACAGGTTATTGATATTTTTATCACTACTTTTATTGGCTGGTTGTGGCGGAGGAGAAACTTCAAATAATAGTTCCTTAAGAACCAGTTATTTTATCGATGCACCTGTTAAAGGGCTAAATTATGAGTGTGGTGATATAAAAGGTGTTACAGATGAAAAGGGAGCTTTTTCCTGTTCACAAACACCGATTACTTTTAAGATTGGTTCGCTTGAGATAGGTAAACTCGACACTTTTACAAGTGATAACAATGTTTTTCCTCAAGATTTGATAAAAGTTCCTAGAGAAGATATTAATAATGAGAAAGTTGTAGCTCTGGCTCAATTTTTACAATCTTTGGATGATGATGGAGATGTTGCAACGCATATTAATATTACAGATGAAATACATAGTAAATTAACTCAAAAGCGTGATTTTTCAACTATCTCTGCTTCTGAAAGTTCACAAATTATTATATTAGTTGGTAAAAATCCTATATCAACTGTAGATGCACAAAAACATCTAATATCAAACCTTGAAAAATATGCAAATTATGTAAAAGAAGATAACATTAATAATGAAAATATAAATACTAATCCAACTGACATTATTCCTTCTTCTGATATTTTGAAAAGTGTCAGCACATTGGATAATGATAATGATGAAATTGTTGATATTGAAGATACTGATGATGACAATGATAATATTTTGGATAATAATGATGTTAAGCCTTTTGATTCAACGATAAGTGTAGTACAAACTTATTCAACACAAATTAGTGCGAGAGAACAAACTTTCATACGCAAAGATACTCCAGATATTAATTATAACAATAAATTGTATTTGCAACTAAGAAGTATTTTGGGAAATTTTACAAAATTGGGATTGATTTATTTTGATATTCCCACTTCAATTAACACTCAAACTATAGATAAAATTACATCTTCCACACTTAGTTTTAATTCAAATAGCGAAGAAGATATGATTAGTATTTATGCTTCAAATTCCCTTACACCCGATGCCTCTAATGCTACTTGGAATAATACAGCTCAATATCTACCTTTTAGTCAAGATGGTACACAAGCCCCTACTTTAGAAAAAAGTTATGGCAAAATCGACACGACCGTTGGTGAAAATCATGTGACATTAACGCAACAGCTACAAACTGGCAAGAGCGTGTTTATCCTTGATGAAGAGGGTAATACTCAAGGAGAGTTGCTCAAAAATAGCTCCAATATCCCAAAGCTTGATATCCAATACAGCGTAAAATCAGACTCAAAAGTTACGGTAACGAAAGTGGCAGACTCTTTTTCATCGGAGTTTGGAGATGAACTTCATTATAAAATTTCATTAACTTCAGCTCCAAGTAGCAATGTTTTTTTGCCTATTGCTTTAACAGACAGCTCATCAGCAGATATTATTGGAGATAAATTGCTTATTTTTACCCCTGAAAATTGGAATCAAGAGCAAACTATTACGGTTCGAGGCAAAAGTGATAATCTTATAGTGGGAAATAGAATTAATGAACTTGTATTTAATCCTCTACACAGTTTGGATACCCATTTTAATGGATTAAATCCTGACAATGTGGAGTTTACAAATTATGCTTTACGCTTCAATACCATATATTCAGCACTTACGCCTGCAACTTCAGGAACAGCTTATCGTTATACCATAGAGGCTTCAAATTTTGATAATACAAAGATAGAATATTCATTGAAAAATAAGCCAATAGGAATGAGTATCAATGAAAATACAGGAGTTATCACATGGCAACCTGATATCTCACAAGTTGGAAGTTATACTTTTGAAGTTATCGCACAAACGACGCAAAGCAACAGTATTTCAAAAAAATTATCTATCGAAGTCTTAACTGGTAATGCAAATCCTAGTGGAATTTATGTTGTGCCAAATTATTATAAAAATGGTAATGGAACAGCCCAAAATCCATACAACTCTATCCAAACGGCTCTCTCTTATGCACAAGCTGGAGATACGATTTATGTACGAGGTGGGAGATATTTTACTCAAACGCTTATTGATGGTGTCAATGGGGCTTCCAATAATCCAATAACGATTACAACGCTTCAGGGTGAACGAGTCAAAATAGGATTTAAGGATACGGCCTTTGATATTGCAAATAACTCATCTCATCTTACTTTTGATGGATTAGAGTTAGACGGTTATGCTAAAAATGACCATTGGGAAGTTTTACAAAAATATTGGTGGAATAGTGATTATTTTACTGACCCTAGTGATAATGGCGTTAATGGTGGGAATCAAGGATTTGATGTGGATGGAAATCATATTGTTATCAAAAATAATATTATCCACGATACTAATCAAAAAGCGGTTAATATTTATGAAGGACGCTATGTAACCGTGCAAGGGAATGTTGTTTACAATATTGGTCACGCATCACTTGGTGGTGGACATGGGATTATGAGAAAATGGGAGAGAAATTTTGGAGACAATGACCCAGATGATACCAATCTTTATCGTTTTGACATTTATGGAAATTTAGTTTTTGGAGTGGAGCAGAGAATCTATTCGAGAGTCTTTGATAAACCATATTCTAATCTAACCATTGATGAAGGTAAACCAATATCTGTAGATGAAACACAAGATAATTTTATGAAAGCTAGAATTGCTCAAAATTTGGTTATTTATGGTGGGATAGACCAAATAAAACTAAAAAGAAATCCAAATCTTGAAGTTTATAATAACAGTGTTTATCCTGACCTAACCAGAATAGATCCAATTCCTGATGGGATTACAGATGTAAATCAATACATACCAAATTTAAAATTTTACAATAATGCTGTTGTCTCTAATGGAGTCGCAATCGATATTGATGGTAGTTTTACAGATAACGATGGAAATGAAATCATCGATACACTAAGAAAATATGATAATTATATTATTGGAAGTGTTGCTGGGAATATGACTCATGGGATTACAAGAGTGAGCAATGGTACTATCTTCAAAGACCCTGCCAATTTTGATTTTAGTATCGTGGGTGCTTTGCCTCAAAGTATTGGAGTAACTCAAGAGCATTTAGAACATCTAAAAGCATTGGTAAGAGAGTACGGTATCGAAGTCAAACCTAGTGGTTGGTTGCATGAGCATCTTAAAAATACTGAATATATTGTGAATAATATTCCAACCGATAGATTTACAAATCCACAGATTGGCGATTCAACGATTGATATTGGTCATAAAGCGATTTTTTACGATATCGCTCCAAATTGGATTGCACAATTTGGGTATGATAGAGAGAAATCATTATCTGAAGCCAATGACAATAAAAGTGCAGGAGCTTACGGAGGAACTTCGGTGTACCAATTGGTTGTACCCCAAGTTTGGTTAGATGTTCATCAAAATGAATACACTACCATCGCTCAAGCACGACGAGGTAAAGCTGGGGCTGGAAAGCTCAAATCATATTAATCTGAAAATGGAGAAAAATATATGCGTTCATTAGGTTTTATTTTTACACTAATATTTGTAATTGGTTGTGGCGGAGGGGGTGGAGAGAGTTCATCTTCCAATCAGATACTAAATAATAGTACTTCAAACAATCAAATAACACAGGAGCAAACGACAACACCTACAAATCAAACAAATGAAAATAGCACTCCTCAACAAAACAATCAAATAATACAGGAGCAAATTACAACGCCTACAAATCAAACAAATGAAAATAGCACCCCTCAACAAAACAATCAAACTCCAACAACACCTATTAATGTTATTGAAGAGAAAATATATTACTTTATTGACTCACCAGTAAAAGGTTTAGAGTATAGTTGTGGAGAAAATAGTGGGATTACCGATGAAAAAGGAGCTTTTAAATGTAAAACTAATAGTTCTGTTGTTTTTAAAGTAGGAAATTTAACCGTTGGAGCATTAAATCAACTCCCATCTGATGATAAAGTTTTCCCTCATGATATTTATGGTGTTGCTCGAAATAATATGACGAATGATAATGTTATAGAGTTATCACGATTTTTACAATCTTTAGATGATGATGGAGAGATAGACCACCATATTAATATAACCTCTACGCTTAAACAAACTTTTATAGCCAATGAAAAACTTGAAGAGTTAGATAAAAAAGCAAAGTTTCAACACATTATTGAAAGAGGCAAAAGTTATCGAACTAGAGAAGAGGTTAAAGTACATCTTAGAACTTCTATGGAACTTAACTCTTCATCTTTCATAGAAGAAGCACTTAAAAATGCAAATGCTTCAGGTGTGAGTGAACGAGATATCGTTGATGAGATTTCTCATTTGGCTGATGATGAATCTAATTACTGTAAAGCTACGCTTGATTATAGTTATCCAAATGGATTAGAAACGGTTACTTTTCCTGAGCGTTCGGCGTATTTTGAGACAAACTCTTCCAAAAATTTACCATTTCATGCTTCAAAAACGAATGGAACTTCAAAAGTCTATTCATGGATAGGAACAAAAAGCAATGATACGAGATATGCGGTTATTGGTACAAATATTTTCACTTTTGAACCCATTAATACGAAACTCAAAGATTCAACTCTAAATCTTTTTAATTGGCTGTTAAAACAAGAGAGTTCAAATGATATACTCTCTCAAAATTTAAAAATTGGAGTTCCAAATGGAGGAATCAAATCACAATTGGAATCATTTATCTCTAAAAATAATTTGAGTACCCATTGGACGATTACATCAGATATCAATGACTTAAATAGTGCCAATTATGATATCTATATAGCATTAATAAATGATGATATGAGTTATGTTGAAAAAGCAATCAATGCTAAAAAACCTGTCCTTGTTTATCAAGAGTGGTATCAGCCTTCAAGTGAGCATTTAGCCTATTTTAATCTAAAATGGAGTTGGTATGGAGAAGCAACTATTGGTAATTTTGAAAATACTTCTGAAGTATGTGAGTTAACTTCTAGTAATAAAAATATTGTAACTACTATTCAAAATTTAAATAATAACGCTTTAAATTTTAACTATACCGATACAGCGTGTCCTTCAAATGTAGGGAAAGTTACTTGTGATGAAAACAAACTTTTAAATGCTAATGGAAAAACCTTAGGAGAAGAGTTTACAAATGGTGCAAAAGGGGTTAAAAATATTTTAGCATCGTATGATAATAAAGGCGTTAATCTATTTAAAAGTGATGATGAGACGATTATTAAATTGGCTGTTTTACTTGCTGATAAATATAGAGCCAATATAAGTTATCCTATGGATAAAGTCTCAACAGATGAGAGTATCTTTTATAAAGCTCTGTTTGCTGATTATACGGTACATTATATGAGAGATAATAATCCTATTCAGCCAAATTTGGGAGATTATACAACCAATCTTTCGGCTATTCGTGCATTGACAACACTTAATGAATCGCTTACTTTAACGCCAACACCATACAGTGAGTGGACAAGTTCTCTTGTTTATGCTCCTCCTGCAAAAATGGTTACTGTAAAACGAACAGATAATAGTACTAATGTTATTAAGATTAGAATCAATATGTTAAGAGAAGATAGTTCAAGGATTTGGAATCAAAATCGTTATACTCGACCAAAATTTATGAGAAGTGCTGAGATTACCCTTGAACAAGGTAAAGAGTACAATCTCTCAACTCCGTATGGTGGAGCTATTTATGTTTATTCTCAAGGAGTAGAAGTTAATGCTCAACCCTTTACACTTGAGTTTAAAGGGATACTAAAACATCCAACTTTAAGCAATTTTGATAATGAAAGTATCGCTAAATTTATGAATGAACTTGAAAATTCTCCATTTGATTGGGTAGATATTAAAACTCCATTTGTAGAGATTCACTCTTTAAAATCAATGATGAAAGAGGCATTTAGCACAGGTGGTTCATTTCCTTATAATAATAATGTTGAACTATATTTTAAAGATTTGAAAAAATATCTTATAGATAATAATCTAAATCTTGCTGGATTTAAAGGTGATGGACTTGCATTAAATAGTAGCGTTGCAGGGTGGTGTAGTGATAATAATCTTGATTGTACAAGTGATATCCATAAAAAACCAGCCATTCAACATATCAATTCTGATATAAATGCTCATTGTGGTGGTGGATGTGCAGGAAATCCATACGATGCTTCATGGGGTATAACACCGACTGGATGGGGAGATAATCATGAATTTGGACATAATCTTCAAGTTGGAAGATTGAAAATTTATGAAGGAAAAAGTAATGAAGTATCCAATAACATCTTCCCTCTATATTCAAATTGGAGTTATATCAATGACCATGATATCGCTATTCATCCTGACACAGATAGACCAAATATAACAGGAACATTTGATATTTTATATAATGAAGTAAAAAAAGTAACTCCTGCCAATGAAAGTCATCCATTATGGAGTGGAAACGATACATACAGTGAAGCTGGTGAGAGATTGAGTTTTTATCAGCAATTGGTTTTTACTCATGGTAGTTGGGATATTTACACAAAACTTTATCTTTTAAATAGACTTTTTGCAGATGCCATCAAAAATGATACAAATTGGAGTGCAAACAGAGATAAGTTAGGCTTTTCAGGATATACACGAACTGAGGCGAATGCCATCAATGGAAATGATTTTATGGCAATAACACTATCTAAATTTACAGGGAAAAGTCATATAGATTATTTTACTATGTGGGGTATTGAGATAAGTGATAAAGCAAAACTTCAAATCGCAACCAATGGTTTTAGTTCAACCATACAAAAAGAGTATTTTCTTCCACTCAATAACTACATTACTAAGCTTATGCCAACCAAGACATTAACACTTGATGGAACAGATATAAACTCTACTGCTATATCAGGTATCTGTACGAGTCAAACGCTCTCTGCTTGTAGTAATATTAGTGCTATCTATACTCTAAAAACACCATCAAGTGCTTCTTTGTACTTCTTATCAAAATACGCAGACAATGGAAACAGTGCTACAAGTTCTATCTCAAATGGTGCTGAAGGTTACACAACGCTTACAACAACAGCAACGGATGATTTAGGCAATAGCAAAACGGTTTATCTAAGAGCATCTAAAACAACTTCAGATGTTGGTATTGATGGTACAAAAGTAGCGATGAATGATACAACCGCTTCAAATGGAACTAATACCTCATTGATAGTCTGGATTGACCTAATAGATAATACATTTGAATCAGGAAGAATTTATTCATTTAAAGATAATCTGACTTTACTTGCGATGAACGATGGAACGATGATAGGACAAATTATCCTTAAATTATCACCGATTAAAGTCCCTTCAACTCTAACGATGAGTAATCCAAATAGTGCATATACGCTATCTTATCCTATCATTGAAAATTCATCAACCTATTTTGTAGCTCAAAATGCTAGTCAGGGAGCAACTAGTGGTATATGGAGTTATGCTTCACCTACGGGACTATTGAGTGTAAAAGTTAAAGATGAGAGTGGAGCTAGTTATACGATGAAACTTAGAGCAAAACGAGATGGTTATTGGAGTGCTGGTACTAGTGGATATTATACAGATATGAACAGTGGTGGCATTTGGGGTGGTTATGATGGAAATGCTTTGATTGTTTGGTACAATTCTGCAGATAATCCGACACTTTTGGCAGGACATAGATATACAAGTAGTGAGATGTTGGCGATTGATGCAAAACTTTGGCATCAAAATAGCAAACTTAGGGATACTCTTTATGTGAGTGTTGATTTTAGTTTGTAGTAAAAATTTAAATTATTTGGAGTTAAAAAAAGCGTTTTATATTTAAAGAACCTAAATTGCTCCCCCCAAATCAACTTTTGGGGTGATATAAGGCTTTT
>SDAZ01000061.1 GCA_006212005.1 Sulfurovum sp.
ACTTAAAAAGATATTTAGAGCCAAAAGTTCACTTTCACCATATTTAAATCTACTTAAAGCTATAATACGCCCAATTTTTATCTTATTTGAAATAAAGGTTCATAATGTTTGAAACAGTTATAGGTTTAGAGGTACATGTCCAACTAAATACAAAAACAAAAATATTCTGCTCATGTCCGACGAGCTTTGCACAACACCAAAATACCAACACTTGTCCAACCTGTTTAGCACTTCCAGGGGCATTGCCTGTGTTAAATATTGAGGCAGTAAAAAAAGCTATCTCATTTGGTTACGCCGTAAATGCCACTATCAATCAAAAATCTATCTTCAATCGTAAAAGTTACTTCTATCCAGATAGTCCAAAAGCGTATCAGATATCTCAATTTGATGTTCCTATCGTTGAGGGTGGTGAGTTGATTATCGATTTTGATGATGGTGCTACAAAAACCATACGAATCACCAGAGCGCACCTTGAAGCTGATGCTGGGAAAAATATCCACGATGGAGCGATATCAAAAGTTGATTTAAATCGTGCTGATACGCCACTACTTGAAATCGTTTCTGAGCCTGATATGAGAAGTGCGGATGAAGCGGTAAGATATCTTAAAAAACTTCACTCTATTGTAAGATATTTAGATATCAGCGATGCAAATATGCAAGAGGGTTCATTTAGATGTGATGTCAATGTTTCGATAAGACCAAAAGGGCAAAAAGAGTTTGGGACTCGTGTTGAGATTAAAAATATCAACTCCTTTAGATTTGTTGCGGCAGCTATCGAATACGAGGTAAATCGTCAAGTTGAAGCGTACGAAGATGGAATTTATAAAGATGAAGTTTATCAAGAAACACGGCTTTGGGATGTAGCAAAAAGTGTAACAAAATCGATGAGAGGTAAAGAAGATAGTGCTGATTATCGATATTTTCCTGACCCTGATTTATTGCCTGTTATTTTGACCGATGAGATGCTTGAAGAGGGCAAAAAGATTCCAGAACTTCCAGACCAAAAAGTAGCTCGTTATGTAAGTGAGCTTGGGATGAAGAAAGTTGATGCTCTAGTTTTATGTTCTTTTAAAGAGTTGGCGTACTATTTTGAAGATATGCTAAAACATGATATCTCGGTTAAAAATGCGGTAAACTGGTTAAATTCAGAGCTTTTAGGAAGATTAAATAAAGCAGGACTTGATATCAGCTCATCGCCTGTAACTGCTGATAAATTGGCTACTTTGATAATCAAACTTGAAAGCGGTGCAATAAATGGAAAAGGTGCTAAAGATATCCTTGATGTGCTTATCGAAAAAGATGAAGATATTGATGCCTTGATAGAAAGTATGGGACTTGCACAAGTAAGCGATGATGGAGCAATTTTAAAAATCATCGATGATATCTTAAGTGCAAATAGTGGAAAAGTAAATGAATATCGTTCTGGAAAAGATAAACTTTTTGGTTTCTTTGTAGGTCAAGTGATGAAAGCAAGTCGAGGAAGTGCAAATCCTGAAAAAGTAAATGCACTACTCAAGGAAAGACTTGCATGAAGATAGCGGTTATCGGAGCTGGAAAATGGGGTCAAGCTCTTTATAGTGCTTTTTCAAAAAATAACGAGGTGGTTATCACTTCAAGAACCCCAAGAGAGATTGAAAATTTTGTATCTATCGAGGAAGCTTTGAAGTGTGAATATCTTATTATCGCTCTTTCAGCTCAACATATTCGTTCATGGTTCGCACACAATTTCTTAGACATGGGTCAAAAAATCTTAATCGCTTCAAAAGGGATTGAGATGAGTAGTGGCTCTTTTTTAAATGAAGTTATTGATGATTATATCTCGCAAGATAGATTGGCATTTTTAGGAGGACCTTCATTTGCTTATGAAGTTCTTCAAGAGTTGCCTTGTGCTTTGGTTATCGCCTCTGAAAATAAAAAACTCTCCAAAAAATTTCAAAAAGCCCTACCCAACTATATCAAAGGTTATACCACTAAAGATGTTATAGGCGTTGAAGTATCTGGAAGTTATAAAAATGTTTTAGCTATTGCTTCGGGTATCTGTGATGGATTGGAACTTGGAAACAATGCAAGAGCTTCGCTTATCGCTAGAGGTTTGGTGGAAATGAGCCGTTTTGGAAAATATTTTGGAGCAAAAAATCGAACCTTTCTATCTTTGGCAGGTGCAGGTGACCTATTTTTAACAGCAAGTTCAACACTTTCGCGAAACTATCGTGTGGGCGAGGCTTTGGCTAAAGGTAAAACATTGGAGCAAATACTTCAAGAGTTAGGAGAAGTCGCTGAGGGTGTTGCCACTACAACAGCACTCTACAAGATAGCACAAGATAAACATCTCTATCTTCCTATCGCACTTCAAGTTTATGAGATTTTAAATGGAAAAGAGCCGATTGTCGCTGTACAAGAGCTTTTAAATTAAAGGTTAAATATGAATAATAGACTTATAAAAGCCTCTCTTTTATCGACCCTACTTATTTTTGTCAATGGTTGTGGAGCAGATGAAAAAAAAAGCTTAAAAGAAATCAACATCGTTCATAACGAAACAACAAAAAACGATGATAAATTGAGCGAACCGATGACAACTTATCAATCTACGACTAAAGAGTTTAAACGAACCAATAGCCTAACTTTTAGCCAATCAAAAAAGTTTTTAAAACAGATTTATGGAGACCATCAAGTTACCTTTTATTGTGGATGTGAGTACAAATATGATAAAAATGGAGATGAAGACATCAATGCTAAAAAGTGTGGATACAAACCTCGAAATCCTCTCAATAAAGAGGGTGAAACCAATCCTAGAACAACTCGTATAGAGTGGGAACATATGTTTCCTGCTGAAAACTTTGGACGACATTTGCCTTGCTGGAAAGAGGGAGGGCGAAAAGGGTGTGCCAAAGATGATAAGTTCAATGAGATGGAGTCGGATATGAGAAATCTTGTTCCAGCTATCGGTGAGTTAAATGGTGACCGCTCAAACTTAAGATATGGAGCAAACAAACCAAAAATCGGACAATATGGAGAGTGTAATTTTCAAGTCGATTTTGATGCTGATAGAGCTTATGTTAGAGATGAAGTTAAAGGAAATATCGCACGAGCCTATTTTCATATGAGTAAACAATATGATATCCAACTCTCCGACCAAGAGAAGAAAATGATGAAAGCATGGGATAAACTCGACCCTATTGATGAGTGGGAGAAGAAGAAAAATGAAAGAATCGACTCTATCTTGAAGAGTAAGAAAGCAAAAAAATAAAGTAGATTTAATTTTAAATTTGTAGGGTGCATTTTAATGCACCATGTTTAATATCTTCGTCGGTGGTTTTTAGAATGACACTTATCACAAATAGAAAATCGATAAGAAAAATCCAAAGTTACACCACATTTAGAGCATTTTTTGATGAAAACATTTTGTCTTAAAGATGCTTCTATAAAATTATTAAGTCGGATTTTGGATTCATTTACTTTTTTGATATCTACAAAATTGTCTGGAAATTTAAATGACAACCACATGTAAAGCGAAATCTCTCTAACCCTATCTTCCGCATTTAAAAGCATCTCATTGGTCTGTGCAAACTTTGGTAAATCTCGTGGGGGAATATAATTTACCACATTTCCACTCTCAAGCTCTTTGATATATCTATGAAAAATACTCTCGATATAAGGCGATTCCAACGACACAGGAGCACATGAGAGGATATATTTTGTTACAAGTTCCAAATCATAATCATTGACCAAAGTAGCTATCTTGAGCATGGATTCGATGTTTGATGCTACAAATGGACCTTCAAACTCCATATTATCAACGAAAAAGTTAAAAATAGTCACCAAATTTTGCGTCTCTAAAATCTCAGAAATAAGTAAAATATGCTCTAAACTAGCCATAATCGCCACTGGAAGTTTTAAATCATTCAATTTACTATCCAATAATTTGGCTATCAAAGCCAAAGCATTTGACTCCAATGCACCAACATATCCAACCTCCAAAAGTCCAAATCGCCCTGCTCTTCCTGCTATTTGCTTGACCTCTGTGGCGTTTAATTCTCTTCTTCGTAGTCCATCAAACTTATTATCTTTTGCAAAAATTAGAGTTTTAATCGGAAGATTTAGACCAAAAGCGATAGCATCAGTCGCCACCAATACATCACTTTCACCCTCTCTAAAACGCCTAGCCTCTTCTCTTCTTACCTCTGGTGAAAGATTTCCATAAACCACCGACACGCTATAATGGCTGGAGAGTTGTTGTTTCAAAGCCAAAACATCTCTTCTTGAAAAAGCAACGATGGCACTACCTTTTTCGATATTTTGTAACGAAGTTGCGTGAGCATTCATAATAAGTGGATTTTTTCGCTCAAACTCAACAACCTTCAATGGCTCATCGAGATATCGTGCCAACTCTTCGATGACCCCCAATGCATCACTAGAGCCTGTGAGGATAATTTTTTTAGCAGGAACGCCGATAAGTGCATTTGCCCACGCCCAACCTCTGTCTCTATCTGCAATCATCTGAATCTCATCAATCACACAAACATCAATATCAATCGAAGAGTTCATCATCTCAATCGTAGAGGCTATATGCGTTGACTCATCATCAATAATCTCCTCCTCTCCAGTGATAAGTGAAACTCTAACTCCACTATCTCGAAGTTTCTCATATCCTTCAAGTGCTAAGAGTCTCAATGGTGCTAGATAAATACCAGTTGAGGCACTCTTTAGATGCTCCAACGCCGTATAGGTTTTTCCACTATTTGTAGCTCCTACATGAAAGATAATCTCTCTTTTCATCGCTCTAGCCATAGGAAAAAGTGCTTTAAAATCACGAATACTTTTGGCTAGAAGCTCCTCTTTTCTCCTTTTTTCTTGAATCGGTCTCATGTATTCTGAAAAATGAAACAAAACTTTTCGTTTAGTTTTATCCCTGATTGTCAAACTTTTCGTTGCTTGAACTCCAATCTCAACAAATTCAAAGATAAATTCACGAATCTTTTCGATAGAGATATGAAGATTTTCACTCATCTCAAGCAACTCATCTTCCATCTCTTTAAGCGTAAGATAAAAATGCTCTTTATTTTCTTCGTCAAAATCATAAATATCATCAGCGATATTTAAATCTTTCCCATACCAAATAGCATGATAAATATATTTTTTATCATAAGGAAGACTTACTTGATACTCCAAATGTACGCCATAAAGATTGACTCCTCTATTTTTTTCGATGATTATCTCATCATTTATCACTCTGAGTCTATATTTTGGATTTAACTTATGAAAAATATCATTTAAAATATCTCTTGATATCTCAATCTCCAACAAATCATCTTCAGGTGGCATCAATTTTATCAATCGTACCATATTTTCAAGACTCAAATAGGGATGAGGCTTAGATAAAAAAGCGATGTATCTATCTATGTTTCTTTGTTTCTTCTCTATCGCTGTTACTTTTAAGATATTAAGATACTTTATCTGCTCCTCATCATCTAACAAATCAAGCTCTTTATGCGATATTGGTGCAGTTATCGTTAGAAGAAGTTTACTAAATGTTTCATCTGGAAGCTTAAATGTGTAACTATGATACAACTCCATTTGATACTCATTGTTAAATGAAACACCTAAATTTTGCTCAAAGCGGTTCAATTTTTGTTGAATTCTAATGTAGGAGAGTTTATTTAAAATCCGCTCTTTCGTTATTTTTTGATTTTTTGAGTCGATAAAACTGTTCACAATAAGTTGAGCCTCATAAGGCGTATGCTTCACATCATCAAGCAAAGATAAGATAAACTCTCGCTTTGTAAATAGTGTCTCCTCAGTTGGAGTGTGGTTTTTATAATTTTTTTCTAAAAATTTTAAGGTTGTATAGCGTTGTTCGTAACTAGCTTCATTCCAAAAAATTCTTAGACTTCTAACCATATCTTTGTGTCTTAAATTGATACTTCTTATCTCTAAAAGCGATGTCAATTCGATGAGAATCTTATCTTCAAAGAAATCAACTGCCTCATCAAAGCCCCTTCCATCAAAAAGAGCTTTTATCTTATTGTTTATCTTGATTTTGTCTCGTTTAGTTTTTTTAGCCATCTCTTCACTTTTTTTTAACAATATTATAGCATTTATATAAGATTTATATTATTTTATTTATATTAAATCGTTTTCAATAACAATTAAGTATTTTAAAGATAAAATTTCTACTCAAATTACAGCTTGAATAAAGCAATTTTCAAAGAGGAGAGTACGATTATGAAAAGAACCTTTCAACCTCATAATACGCCAAAAAAGAGAACTCACGGTTTTAGAGCTAGAATGAAGACTAAAAACGGAAGAAAAATTCTCTCTGCAAGAAGAGCTAAAGGCAGAAGCAGATTAGCAGTCTAAAACACTTCAGTATCATAAAAACTACTAAAGAGTTTAACAATATCTACAATAACTCTAAGGTCGTTCATACGCCTTGGTTTGTTATTTTCTATCAGAAAAACAATCTTTCGAGAGTTGGAATAGTAGCCAGTAAGAAAGTCGGTAATGCAGTGAGTCGAAATAGAGCCAAAAGAGTTCTCAAAGCACACTTCATAGAGACACTTGATTTACTCGAAAATGGTTCATACATCTTAGTAGCTAAATTACCAATACTTCAGACATCTTATGAAAAACGCCACATGAGCTATATTGATACTTTTAAGCGATTAAAATTACTAAAAGCTTGATATTTTCGCACTTTTTTGTTATAATTCAAAATCTTTGTAAAACTTAAGATTCGAATATAATTTAACACAAAAAGGTACACTAGGTGGAACAACCAGATCTTCAAAAGCGACTTCTTTTAGCATTGGTACTATCATTGTTAGTATTTATTTTTTATGATATGTTTGTATCTCAAAATACACAAAAACAATCAGATGCAAATAAAAGTGTTTACTCAGCTCCAACAACAACTCAAGCCGTAGCCAACAATACAACTGTTGCCACAACAAGCCCAAATGCTCCATCAACGACAACAAAGGCTATTAGCACCATCAAATCAAATGATTTTGTGATGAGTATCGATGAGATAGGTAGGATATCTCAAGTAACTCTGCTCCAATCAAAATATAAGGGTGAAGATGGAAAAGCTCTCAATCTACTCAATCCACTTTCAATAAAACCACTTGAGGTTCGATTTAGCGACCAAAAGTTAAATGATGAGGCTTTAAAAGTTCCATACACTGCATCAACGGATACGATAGATTTAAACTCAAATGAGACTAAACTTATCTTAACACAAAAACTAAGCTCTACAACAGTAACAAAAGAGCTGTCGTTTTATAAAGATGGTCATTATGATTTGAAAGTTAAAAGCTCAACTCCAAATGATTTTTTTATCACTTCAGGACAAAGACCAAATCCAGCTGATGAAGTTGCTGATATGGCGGTCAATGGTGCGTTGATAGGAAAAAGTGATGGAACATTTGAAATGCTTGAAGATGGAGATATGGATACAGCACAATCGTACAGTGGTATTGATTTTATCTCATCATTTGATAAATACTATGCTTCTATCTTGTATGATTTTGATAAAAAACTAAATGTTTCAACCACTATATTGGCAGAAGATAATCCATTAGTCTTTGTTCAATCAAAAGGTGAATTGACACTTCACGGATATATCGGTTCAAAAGATTATAAGGTTTTACATAACTTAAATCCTAAACTCACAGGTGCTATTGAGTATGGTTTCTTTACTTTCATTGCAAAACCGCTATTTTGGCTACTTAACGAGATTCATAGTGTTGTAGGTAACTGGGGATGGGCAATTGTTATCATCACTTTACTTGTAAAACTTGTTCTATTTTTACCATCATACAAAGGTATGCTTTCTATGCTCAAACTCAAAGATTTAGCACCAAAAATGCAAGAGATTCGAGAGAAGTATAAAGATGATATGCAAAAGATGAATATGCACACGATGGATTTATATAAAAAACATGGTGCAAATCCATTGGGTGGCTGTTTACCAATACTTTTACAAATTCCAATATTTTTTGCTATCTATCGAGTTTTGGTCAATGCGGTTGAGCTTCAAGGTGCCGAGTGGATACTATGGATAGAGGATTTATCTAAACTAGACCCATACTTCATCCTTCCTGTATTGATGGGAATAACGATGTGGTATCAACAAAAAATATCACCAAATAGCTTTACGGACCCTATGCAACAAAAAATTTTCCAATGGTTGCCTGTTATTATGACTGTATTTTTTATATATTTTCCAGCAGGATTGGTACTTTACTGGTTCATAAGTAATCTATTTACAATTGCACAACAATATGCTGTAAATATATCGTATGCTAACCATAAAGCTTTAGAGATAGAAAAACACAAAAAAGGTAAATAATTATGATGAAAAAAATCGAAGCCCCTTCTTTAGAAGAGGCTTACAACAAAGCTTCTATCGAATTTGGATGCTCTATTACGGAGTTAACTTATGAGATAGTGCAGTATCCAACCGCAGGGATGTTAGGGTTGTTTAAGAAGAATGCTATTATTGTTGCTATCAAAAAAAGTGGCGAAACACAAGCTCAAATAATAGAATATACACAATCTGTAAAAAAAGAGACTGCTATTTTAAATGATAAAGAGAGTATTGAAACTATTGAAACTGAAGAGAAAATAGTTGAAAAAAGAATAGAACCTAAAGAAATTATAGAAAATGTTAAAGAAAAAGATGTTGTTGTTGATAGCTTTTTTGATAATGTTAAAAAAGAGACACCTATCGTTCAAGCACCTAAAAAAGAGGAGTTTGTTAAAGCAAATACCAAAGGAAGTAGTAACTTTGGTGATGATAGAGATGAACCTAGAAATAAACAAATGGCTATCGAGATAGAAAATCAGATTAAGTTTTTGATGTCTAAGAGCTGTTTTAGTATTGATACGATAGAAGTTGATGTATTTAACTCCATAGCTCATATTTTTATCGATGGTGAAGATGCTGCGTTGCTTATCGGAAAAGAGGGATATCGATATAACGCACTTTCTTATATGTTTTTTAACTGGATAAATCCTAAATACAATCTTTATGTCAAACTTGAAATCGCTGAATTTGTTCAGTCTCAACAAGAGATGATTAAAAGTTATCTACAACCTTTCATAGAAAGTGTAAAAGTAGATGGAAAAGGCAAAACAAAACCACTTGATGGAATATTGGTTCAAATCGCACTTGAACAACTTAGAACTCAATTTCCAAATAAATATGTGGCTATCAAAACAGGAAAAGATGGTAAAAAATTTGTTATTGTCAATAATTTTCTTACAAAATTAAATGGCTGATACTATTGTTGCCATTGCCACGGCAACTGGTCTCTCTTCTATCTCAATAGTTAGAGTAAGTGGAGAGATGGCGTTGGAGTTGGCTTATAAACTTACACAAAGAAATACACTAACACCTCGTTTTGCACTTCTAAGCTCACTTTACAATTATGGTAACCAACTCATTGATGAAGCCATTGTTCTGTATTTTCAAAATCCAAAAAGTTTTACAGGTGAAGATATAGTCGAATTTCAATGTCATGGTGGGATAATAGTCGCTCAAGAGATAGTAGAAACGCTTCTTAAGCATGGAGCTAGATTGGCACTTGCTGGAGAGTTTAGTAAACGAGCTTTTTTAAATGGCAAGATTGATTTAACCAAAGCTGAAGCCATCTCTAAACTCATTGAGGCAAAAAGTATCAATGCAACGAAAATTTTGGCTCGACAACTCAAAGGTGAACTAAAAGATTTTATTGATGATGCTCGTGAGAGTTTGATAAAGATTCAAGCGTATAGTGAAGTGATGATAGATTATGCGGAAGAAGATATCCCAGATAATGTTTTAGACAATATTCATGTCCAACTTCAAGAAATCATCAAAAAGATAACTCATATCGTCTCTATTAGTCTTAGAAGAAAAGGATTGATAGAAGGATTTAGAGTAGCCATCGTTGGAAAACCAAATGTAGGCAAAAGTTCACTACTCAATGCGATGTTAAATTTTGAAAGAGCCATCGTTAGTGACATAGCAGGAACAACTAGAGATACCATTGAAGAGGAGTTTCGAGTCGGTACACATATCATTCGTCTTATCGATACGGCTGGGATTCGACAATGTAGTGATAGGATAGAGAAGATTGGGATTGAGCGGAGTTTAAATTCTATTGAGGGTGCTGATGTCATTATCGCTATGTTTGACAATAGTAAACCATTTGACGATGAAGATGAAGAGATTTTAAATCTTATCTCAAATCTTAGTGACGATAAACATCTTCTCGTTGCCATCAATAAAAGCGATTTAAATACCAAACTAGATAAAGAACGACTAGATAAGTTTCATCAAATCAAAATTAGTGCAAAAGATGAGATTGAACCTTTAATAAAAAGTTTAGAGACGCTTATGGATTCTATTGGTGGAGATGAAGAGTTGATGCTTATATCTTCAAGACAGATAGAAGCCGTAAGTATGGCAAAAAATGAAATAGTAAATGCTTTACTTCCACTATCAAATCTTGAACTTGAATTTTTTTCATATCATATCTTAAGTGCTATAAAAACTCTAAGTTCTATCTCAAAACCTTATGATAACGAAGAGATTTTAGATAAAATGTTTTCAGAGTTTTGTCTAGGAAAATAATAATTATAAGTAAAAATGCCTTTTTTTTATGCACAATAAGCTTTTAAAATCAACAAATTGTCAATATAATCTCTCTTAATAACTTTTAGGAGAGCTAAAAATGCAAGAGACTTTAGAAATTTATGCAAATCATACAGAAGAGATAGATACTTTTCTCATTGAGACCATACACAATATGGGCAATATGCAAATTCAACACAAAGGTGTTTATATGAAAATGACAAAATTAAGTTTAGTTGTTGCACTAGCAGTAACTTCATCTTTTGGAGCTGAAAGTACAATTAGTGGAGATGCTAAATTATTTTATAGCACATTTGATGGTGG
>SDAZ01000008.1 GCA_006212005.1 Sulfurovum sp.
AAATATCATTGGATAAACATCTCTGATTATGCTTCGACCTTTACATTAGAAAGTTATATTAATAAAATTTTAAAGAATTATGGTAAGGATGATTTTTTTGAAATTAAATTTAGGTAGGTACTTATTTGCCTCAAAAGTATCATTTTATAAAAAATCGTAACTTTTTTTCTACTTTTTTTAATTTGCCTAAAAACTTAACACTAAATTAACAAATTTTTTCTATGATACTAAAAATATATCATGGGAGTGAATATGAACAAAGTTATATACTTATCTTTAGTACTTTCTGCAATGCTTTGTGCAGAAGTTGTAGAGCTTGAAAAAATCAATGTAACCGAAAAAGTTGGAACGAAAGTTATCGAAAAAGTGGCTCATGAAGAGCTTAAATCTTCAGATTTGGCAGAAGCACTTACTCAAGCAACACCGAGTATTGGACTTATTAGACGAAGTGGCATCGCAAATGATATCGTTTATCGTGGAGTTAAGAGAGACAATATCAATGTAACGGTAGATGGTACAAAAGTTTGTGGTGCATGTCCAAACAGAATGGATCCTCCCACTTCTCATATCATGACTCAAAATGTTGAGAGTGTTGAGATAAAACCAGCTGTTTTTGATGTTGAGGAGTTTGGTGGTTTGGTAGGAGACATCAAGATAAAAACTTTAAAACCTCAAGAGGGCTTTGGTGGTGAGGCTAGTATCGGAGTTGGAAGTTTTGGCTACAAAAAAGGTGCAGTAACTGCAAGTGGAGGCAATGATAAAGTTAAAGTTTTGATTTCAGCTTCTAAAGAAAAAGGTGGTCAATATAAAGATGGAAATGGAGATACATTTGCCCAGCAGTTAGATAACCAAATAGCAAAAAATCCAGCTGTTGCAGGAACTGGATATAAATCTCAAAATAAAGAGCTTGATGCATTTGAGCGAGAGTCGTTGATGAGTAAAGTTTTTATTGATGTAGATGACAATCAAGCTTTAAATCTAAGCTATACTCGAAATAGAAGTGAGAATATTCTTTATCCTAACTCTCCGATGGATGCTTTGTATGATGATTCTGATATTTATAATATGGAATATTCGATTTCAAATCTTGCTCCACTTTCTAAAAAACTCGAACTTCAAGCCTATCAAAGTGAAGTAGAACATCCGATGTCAACAATGTATCGAAATAGCAGTGGTGCAACTCTTGCTACGGAGATGACGCATAAACTTACTACTAAGATGCAAGGTGTTAAGTTAAAAAATAGTTTTGATATCGACGCTCATGATATTATGGTAGGAATGGATACGAGTAAGCGAAATTGGGATGGTGCATATTATAAAAATGGTACTCCAGTTCCAACAAATGCTACCTCTTCTTTTCGTAGTATTTATGATGTGGATACCAAAAACAATGGTATTTTTATAAAAGATAACTTTAAAGTGAGTGATAAATTAAAACTTGAGATGGGTATGAGATTTGATGATACAAAAATTACTCCAGATGGAACACAGCAACAAAATGATTACAGTAGTTTAAATGGTAATATTTTAGCAACTTATAGTGCAACGGATAGTTTAAAATATTTTGCTGGAGTTGGAAAATCTTCAAGAGTTCCAGATGCTAGAGAGCTTTATTTTATTGATAAGAGTGCAAAAGTGATAGGTACGCCAACGCTTCAAGATACGAAAAATTACGAAACAGATATAGGAGTTGAAAAGAAATTTGACAATGGGACACTTAAATCAAAAGCTTTTTACTCTAAACTCAAAGATTATATCTATAATAATTCTCTAAAAACAACAAATAGTTTTGAAAATATAGATGCAACGCTCTATGGAGCTGAAGTTTCAGGTACATTTATGGCAACAGATGCTTTAAGTCTTGATGGAAGTGTGGTCTATACAAAAGGAGAACAAGATAATCTTTTAGTAGGTCATAGCACAACAAATCTTCCAGATATCGCACCACTTACGATGAAACTTGGGGTGAATTATGACTTTGATACAGCACGAGCGTCGTTAGAGTTTATCTCAAGAGCAAATTGGAATGATATAGATAATGATGCTGGGGAGCAAAAATTAGCAGGATATGGTGTTGTCAATTTTAAATATAACAAAGAGTTACAAAATGGATTTGATATCACTTTTGGAATGGATAATATCTTCTATAAAACTTATGTTGTCTCAAATACTCAAAGAGATTTGACGCTTGTAGGTGGAACTTCGACGATGTTACTCAATGAGGCTGGAAGAAATCTCTATTTCAATACTAGATATAAGTTCTAAAAAGTTATAATCTCACTTTGGTGCAATTTATTGCACCCTACAAAAACTGAAAATTAAAAGGAAAATAAAGTGAAAAAAGTTTTAATAACAAGTTTGGCACTACTTTTTATCTCTCTTTCTACTGCAAATGCTTGTCCAAAAGATGGTCATAATCATGGGGATAAAATGGCTACAATGTTTCAATCTGTATCTCCAAATGAAGCAGTGATTTTACAAAAAGGTGAGAATAAAGAGGCTTGTCCATTGTGTGGTATGAATCTTATTAAATTTTATAAAACCACACACTCAGCTGTTGTAAATGGGGTGCAAAAACAGTACTGCTCCATCCACTGTCTTTATGATGACAAAACGCTTAGAGGTGGAGAGGTTAAAGAGATTAAAGTTGTGGCTGTGGATACGCTTCAACCTATCGATGTAAAAAATGCAACTTATGTTGTTGGTTCTAAGATAAGAGGAACGATGAGTATGACCAGTCAATATGCTTTTTCAGATAGAGCTAAGGCTATTGAATTTCAAAAAGAAAATGGCGGAGATTTGATGAACTTCGACCAAGCTTATAGTGTTGCTTCTAAGGATTTTAAATAATGTCTAAATTTTATATTTTCTTTTTACTTTTTTTCTCTTTTGCTTTTGCTGATACCTCAAGAGATATAAAAATCGGAGAAAATATAGTCAATATGATGTGTGATAAATCTAAACTCTCAACACTAAAAAGTACCACCGCTCAAGATATTTTAAAAAGTGGAGCTTGTAAAAATCTAAAAATGAGTGATGCAACCAAAGTATCGCTTTTTTTAAGTGCAAAAAAACATCCAACTTCTTCACATCACATCACTGTGGCTAAAGGTGCAAAGTGTCCTGTTTGTGGTATGTTTGTTGAAAAATATCCAAAATGGGTTGCAAAAGTGACGCTTAATGGAAAAGATTTATATTTTGATGGGGTAAAAGATATGATGAAGTATCTTATCTATAAAGGTGATTTTAAGTTTGATAGAACAACAATAAGCTCTATTTTAGTCACAGACTATTACACGCTAGAGTCTATCAATGCTAAAAATGCTTTTTATGTTGTAGGAAGTAATGTTTATGGTCCAATGGGACATGAGTTAATCGCATTTAAAACCCTTCAAAGTGCTAATAATTTTATGAAATCACACAGTGGAAAAAAAATAGTCACTTATGTTCAAATTACTCAATCATTGGTGCAATCTTTGGATGATTAAGAACGGTTTGTTTTTTATACTCTTTTTAGCTACAATATCTCTTTACCATTTTTTAACTTTTACACACGATGATGGGAGTTTTCAAGTTACAAAAGTAACCCAATATCCCTCATTTTTACTCTCAAGTGAGCATTTTGAGCAACGAAGCCTGTTTGCAGATGGGGAGTTAAAATATGATAAAAGAATTCAAAACCTAGAAAGGTCGCAATTTATCTATGATAAGCAGTAGTTTTTTAAACTTTTTATACCTCACTCTTCAAACCAATCGTACTCGCCACTTGTCCATTTTTATCATCGGTTCGCTTATCGTTTTTATCCTCTCTTCATCTCTTTTTATCGTATCCTCACTCAAATATGAGAGTAAAAAAGTTGTTGAAGCGATGAGTGATTTTACCATCACAAAACTAAACCATAGAGGTTATTTACATACTTCACAGATAGATGAACTTAGTCAAAAGTATGGCTTGAGTGCTATCTCATCAAGAGTTCAAGAACGATATTTTACTACGCCTCAGGGGTATTCATTTTTGATTATCGGTGTTGATTTTTTTGAAGAGCAAGGAAGTAAAGAGTTTAGCGACATAAGTAAAAGAGGGGATTTTAAAAAATTTCTTATGGGAGAAAATATGCTTATAGGGCAGGGTGTCAACGATTATTTATCTAAAAATCATTATGATAAATATTTTAACTTCAAAACACCATCAGGAGCTTTAAAAAAGATAAATATCTTTGATACTTTAGCTCAAAATAGCTCCATTGTTAGTAATGATATGGTTATTATACCTTTGAGTCTTGCACAAGAGATATTTGGAATGCAAGAGGATGAACTCAGTTCCATTGGTTTCAATGTCCCAAATGATGCAGAGTGGGACAATGTCAAATTAGAGTTGTATGAGAGTTTTTATGATATTGATGTGGTGAGTAAAAAAGAGATTCAAAATATGTACGATGAGATTTTTAACTTTAAAAGTGGACTTTTTATCATGTTATTTATGATACTTCTATTTACTTATATGGTACTTTTATATACCAAATACTCTTCAATACTCAGTAACGAGAAACGAGAGATAGGGATTTTAAGAGCTATAGGTTGGAGTATAAATGATGTGTTAAAACTCAAATTTTCTGAGATGAGTTTTGTGGTTATAAGTAGTTATCTCATCGGCGTTTTGAGTGCGTATATTTTTGTTTATATTTTTAATGCTCCACTCTTAAGCTCTCTTTTTCTTGGAAGTTCAAATCTAAATTTATCTATCATATTCACCCCAATTATCGATATGCTCTCACTTATGATGATATTTTTACTCTTTGTTGTTCCTTTTTTAGTCGCAGTGATTATCCCAACATGGAGGGTTGCCTCAACAAATCCAAAAGAGGCACTATCATGATAAAAGTCGAAAAAGTCTCTAAATGCTATGGTGAATTTTATGCCTTAAAAGATATCTCATTTGAGATAGAGCAGGGTGAGTGTGTGATACTCTCAGGGGTAAGTGGAAGTGGCAAATCAACTCTTTTGAGTCTCATCGGAGCTTTTGACAAGCCAACGAGTGGATTTATCGAAGTTGATGGAGATATTATTAGTAAATTTCCAGATTTTCATGCTTCCACATATAGACTCCAAAAGATTGGATTTGTGTTTCAAGATTTCAATCTTATCTCTTCGTTTAGCGTGAAAGAGAATATTTTATCAGCGACAATCCCGTTAAATCAGAGTAAAAAAGAGACAAATAAACGCATTGAGGAGGCGATGAATTTGGCAAATATCTCTCATAAAGCATTTCAAAATAGTTCTTCTTTATCAGGGGGTGAGAAACAAAGATGTGCGATAGCTAGAGCGTTGGTGAATAATCCCGATATTTTACTTTTTGATGAACCAACAGCTTCTTTGGACGCTAAAAGTGTAGAGAGTTTTATCAAGATGTTAGAGACTTTTCATCACATGGGGAAAAGTATCATCTTAGCGACTCACGATGTAAGACTACTTGATTTAAAGATAAAAACTAAGGTGATAAGACTTCAAGATGGCGAGATAATAGCGTGAAAGAAGTCCTATTTTTCAATGAAGTGATGAGTTTACTTTTAAGTGAAACGCTTCTTTATACGCTTATGCTTATCGCTTTTTTCATCTCTTTAAAGATATTGGTTCGGTGGGATTTTGAGCGTTTTACTCAAGAGCAGTACGATATGGAGTCAAAAAGCTATCTTCTCTCTACGCTTATTTCGTTTGTGATTGTTATCAAGATTTTACTTTTGCCTTTTTTTGTTTATGGACTCGATGCTCTGGCTTCTATCGTGCATGGGGCGATGTGTGGGGCTGGAGTGATAGAAGCAAATGAGTATGGCTATCCACTTTTGGCTCAAAAGATAGCTGTTTTGTTGCTAGGTGGACTTTGGCTCATTATTCACAAGATGGATATCAAAGCGAAAACTTATCCGTACATGAAGATAAAATTGTGGTTATTTATCGCTCTTTTTGCTCTTATGAGTGTTGAATATTTACTTTTGATTTTTTATTATATCTCTATTGATGTTACAAAAAGTGTCAGTTGTTGTTCAGTTATTTACAACTCTTATGGTACAGATGATACCAATTTACCCTTTGGATTGGAGATAAAATCGCTTTTAATGCTCTTTTATCTTCTTTACTTTTTTATCATCTTAAGTATCAAAAGTAGTCCCAAAATCGTTAAATTATTGGCTTATATCTTATTTGCTTTGGTAAGTTATTACGCTGTTGTTTACTTTTTTGGGACTTATATTTATGCTCAACCTCACCATCATTGCCCATTTTGTATGCTTCAAAGAGCCTATTATTACATTGGTTATCTTATTTGGTTGGCGTTGATGATAGGTGTTTTTTTGGGCATTAGTGGGGTTGTTTTAGAGAGCTTTTTTAAAGTTAATGCAAGAAAATATTACACAACTTCTCTCTATTGGCTTACATTTTTTATTGTTATATGTAGTAGTTTGCCGTTGATATATTTTACTAAAAGTGGCGTATGGTTACTCTAAATTTCTAAAAAATAGCAATTGTAATGAGCTTTTTTAGTCTTTTTTGTTATACTTATAGGCAAATATTTAGTCAGGAGAGAAGTATGGCATTATTCGATGATGTTAAAGCTGTTGTTGTTGAACAACTTAATGTAAACCCAGATGAGGTTAAAGAGGATTCTAGATTTGTTGAAGATTTAGGTGCTGATAGCCTTGATGTTGTTGAGTTAGTTATGGCAATTGAAGAGAAATTTGACATTGAAATTAAAGATGAAGAAGCTGAAAAAATAGCAACGGTTCAAGATGTTATCAATTTCATAGAGAGTATTAACTAATAAATAATTTTTCTCTCGAAAGGGAGAAAAGTTAACTAAAAGGTATATTTGAAAATTTTATTAAAATTTTTTAATATATCTTAAATCTAAATAGGAGATAGAGTGAAAAGAGTTGTAGTTACTGGTATGGGAATGATAAATAGTTTGGGTCATGATAAAGAGAGTTCATTCGAGGCTATATTGCGTGGTGAATGTGGTATAAGACGAATTGAACTTTTCGACCCATCCGCTCAAACTGTACAGATTGCAGGAGAGGTTACAAACTTTGACCCATCGACTGTTATGGACGCAAAAGAGGTAAAAAAAGCCGATAGATTTATTCAATTGGGTATCAAAGCAGCTAAAGAAGCTATGAGCGATGCAAATTTTACTGATGGATTTGAGAGTGAAAGATTTGGTGTGAGTTCAGCTTCTGGTATCGGTGGACTTCCAAATATCGAAAAAAATTCTATTGTATGTGAAACAAGAGGGCCAAAACGAATCTCTCCATTTTTTATCCCTTCATCATTGGTCAATATGCTAGGTGGTTTTATCAGTATCGAGCATAGTTTAAAAGGGCCAAATTTAGCATCCGTTACAGCTTGTGCAGCGGGAACACATGCGATTGCTGAGGCGAGTAAAACAATTATGATTGGTGGAGCTGATAGAATGCTCGTTGTTGGTGCTGAATCTGCTATTTGTCCAGCTGGTATTGGTGGATTTGCAGCGATGAAAGCGTTGAGTACAAGAAATGATGAACCAAAACTTTCATCAAGACCATTTGACAAAGATAGAGATGGTTTTGTTATGGGTGAGGGTGCTGGAGCTTTGGTTTTAGAAGAGTATGAGATGGCAGTTGCAAGAGGGGCTAAAATTTACGCTGAGGTTGTAGGTTTTGGTGAGAGTGGTGACGCAAACCATATCACGACTCCTGTTGTTGATGGACCACTTCGTGCGATGAAAGCAGCGTTGAGAATGGCTGGTGATGTTAAGGTTGATTATATTAACGCTCATGGTACTTCAACTCCTGCCAATGATAAAAATGAGTCATCAGCGATAAAAGAGATTTTTGGAGAAAATACACCACCAGTTAGCTCAATAAAAGGACAAATAGGTCACTGTTTAGGTGCTGCTGGAGCGATTGAAGCGGTTGTTTCGATTATGTCACTCGATAGAAATATTATGCCTCCAACGATAAATTATACAACTCCAGATGAAAATTGCCCACTCGATTATATTCCAAATCAAGCTAGAGAGAGTGAATTAAATGTGGTTATGAGTAACTCTTTTGGTTTTGGTGGTACAAACGGAGTTGTCATATTTAAGAAAATTTAAGGATATTTTGTGGCTACATATTTAGATTTTGAAAAAAAATTAGAACAGATTCAAAATAGTATAGACGGGGCAAAAGCCTCAAAAGATGATAAACTTCTTGCCTCTTTGGAAAAAGATTTGGATAAAGAGGTGACAAAAACATTTAAAGCTTTGAGTGATTATCAAAAACTTCAACTAGCAAGGCATCCAGATAGACCTTATGCACTTGATTATATTAGATATATGTTAGACAATCCGTATGAGATTCACGGAGATAGAACTTTTAGGGATGACCCAGCACTTTTGTGCTTTTTGGGTTATATCGAGGGTCAAAAAGTGATGGTTATCGGAGAGCAAAAGGGTAGAGGTATAAAAAATAAAATCAAAAGAAATTTTGGTATGCCTCATCCAGAAGGTTATAGAAAAGCTCTTCGTGCTGTAAAAATGGCTGAAAAATTTAATATTCCTGTAGTTATGTTGGTAGATACCCCTGGTGCATACCCCGGTTTAGGTGCTGAAGAGAGAGGTCAAAGTGAAGCTATTGCTAGAAATCTTTTTGAGTTTACCAGTGTTAAAGTTCCTATGATATCTATCGTTATTGGCGAAGGTGGAAGTGGTGGAGCGTTGGCTATTGGTGTTGCTGATAAGTTGGCGATGATGAGATATTCGGTATTTGCGGTTATCTCTCCTGAGGGCTGTTCGGCTATCTTGTGGAATGACCCGACAAAGGTTGAGTTAGCTACAAAAGCTTTGAAGATTACCCCTGATGACTTGCTTTCTCATAAACTTATAGATGATATTATTCATGAATCAGTGATTGGTGCACATAGAGATAAAGAGAGAGCTTACATCGCTCTTAAAGGGTATGTGACTAAAAGCATTCAAGAGCTTAAAGAGATGACAACTGAAGATATGCTAGAGGCTAGATATACAAAATTAACTTCTATCGGTGCGTTTAGCGAATAGTTTTAGTAAAAATTTGATTTTAAAATAAAAGTAGGGTGCATTTTAATGCACCATATAATATTTTTTAATATCCCCTGACTACTTACAAATCTTCGTGAAATGAAGTATTTGGCTTCTCGTATTTTTTATTTTCTTTATCTTGCTGTTTCATATCATTTTCATTGTACCATTTGTTGTATTGGTTTCTCTCTTTTGCATCTAAATACTTTTTATTTTCTGGACTCTCATATCCACTATAACAACCCGAAAAGATAAAAATCATCATCAATAATCCTAGCCATCTCATTTTAAATTCCTTTTTATCATCAATAAACCTCTTTTCTATGGGCTATCTTTGATATCAACATTAGATTGTTCTCTTGATAAAATATCACTCTATAATCCCCAATTCTAAGCCTATATGCCCCATCAAATGGAGTTTTCAATTTTTTTATCTTTGTTATAGTTGGACTATTGGCAAATTCTTCTATACCATCAAGTATATTACTAGCTATGGTTGGATTCAATTTTTGAAGTTGTTTAATTGCTTTTGGGTCATACTCTATATCATAAGCCAAGTGATTTTCTCACATCATTATGTTTTAGGGTTTTTAGTGTTCCCATTTTATATTCAGTGACAGTTTTAGTTACAGCACACATATCAAAATACTCTTGCAATGCTTCTCTAATAATTTGTGTTTTTTTCTTGCCACTCTCAAGTGCCATAGTCTCAATCTCAGCTATAAGCGACTCTTCTAAGGTTATAGTCATTTTCTTGGTCATTATTGTCTCCTTGTTTAAATTTACCATATTATACCATACTTTTGACTTTAACAGTGATACATCATAATAAATTGAGTTTAAATAAGATACAATATAAAAAAAAGGGGTTGTGGGTGGTTGATTTTTTTAAAGAGATATTTAATGAAGTTAGTGAAAATGGCGTGGCAGTAGCTATGATAACAGCATTTAACGCATTGGTTACTTTGATAATCTCTAAAACTATTATGCTCAATCAAGAGCAAAGCTTTTGGATGTTGATAGTTATATTTTTGGGATTGTCTTTATTGTCAATTGTGGTTTCGATGATGTTTAAACGCTCAAAAAATGGGAACAAAACCAGCGTTAAAAATGTAAAAAATAAATCCGAAGTCAAAATTAACAGTAACACATCAGGCAATGATACAGAGGTAGAAGATATTGATAATTCAAAAATTGACATAAAAAACTAGAGAGGATAAAATGTTTGATGGAAATAAAAACACGGTAAAAGATATTCGCAATAGTACTGTAACAATTGACAATAGTGTTCATCACGGTATAACAACTGAAACTTTAAAAGATATTATCGAACCATATAAGTTAAGTCTTGAGTTACTCAAAGAAAAACTCTCTCATGCTTTGCCTCTTGAGGAGAAAATCAAACTTGAAAATCAACTTATATGGGCAGAAAAAGAGCTTGAAAAGAAGATAGAAGAGGTGGCAAGACTTCAAAAGACGATAGATGACATCCAGCCAAATGAGAAGATATTGTCCAAAGCCAAAGAGATATTAGAAACTCATGGAATCAATGAGGCGATAATATATCTGCAAAGCAGTGAGGCGAGAGCAAAAAAGAGTATGGTTGATGAGCTAATGATAGAACAGGCTAAACAGTTCCAGTTTGAAGCCCAACTTCTCACTACTCAAAATAGATACGATGAAGCGAAAGTGGCGTATGAGCAGATGCTTATATACGATAGAAGTCATGATAGACTGTTTGAAGTAGCCTATTTTTTACAAGAGCAAAATGATTTTAAAGATGCAAAAAAATACTACACAGAAGCACTTGACAAGTATAGAGCGTTAGCCAAAACAAACCCAAGCGTTTATACTCCATATGTAGCGTTGATACTCAATAACCTAGCTATTTTAGAGAGAGCTGAAAACCACAACGATAAAGCAAGAGGCTACTACACCGAAGCACTTGAAATCAGAAGAGCATTAGCCAAAACAAACCCAAGCGTTTATACTCCTGATGTAGCGTTGACACTCAATAACCTAGCCAATTTAGAGAGTGCTGAAAACCATAACGATAAAGCAAGAGGCTACTACACCGAAGCACTTGAAATCAGAAGAGCGTTAGCCAAAACAAACCCAAGTGTTTATACTCCTGATGTAGCGTTGACACTCAATAACCTAGCCATTTTAGAGAAAGCTGAAAACCATAACGATAAAGCAAGAGGCTACTACACAGAAGCACTTGACAAGTATAGAGCGTTAGCCAAAACAAACCCAAGCGTTTATACTCCATATGTAGCGTTGACACTCAATAACCTAGCCGTTTTAGAGAGGACTGAAAACCATAACGATAAGGCAAAAGGCTACTACACCGAAGCACTTGACAAGTATAGAGCGTTAGCCAAAACAAACCCAAGCGTTTATACTCCTGATGTCGCTATGACACTCAATAACCTAGCCATTTTAGAGAGAGCTGAAAACCACAACGATAAAGCAAGAGGCTACTACACCGAAGCACTTGACAAGTATAGAGCGTTAGCCAAAACAAACCCAAGCGTTTACACCCCATATGTGGCTACGACACTCAATAACCTCGCTCTTTTAGAGAGTGATGAAAACCACAACGAAAAAGCAAGAGGCTACTACACCGAAGCACTTGACAAGTACAGAGCGTTAGCCAAAATAAACCCAAGCGTTTACACTCCATATGTGGCTACGACACTCAATAACCTAGCCGTTTTAGAGAGTGATGAAAACCAAAACGATAAAGCAAGAGGCTACTACAACGAAGCACTTGAAATCAGAAGAGCGTTAGCCAAAACAAACCCAAGCGTTTATACTCCTGATGTGGCAATGACACTCAATAACCTAGCCGTTTTAGAGAGGGCTGAAAACCACAACGATAAAGCAAGAGGCTACTACAACGAAGCACTTGAAAAGTATAGAGACTTAGCCAAAACAAACCCTAATGCTTTTGAGATAGATTATGCAAGAACACTTATCATAGGTGTTTATTTATTTGATGAAGAGATGGAAAATCTGAAAATAGCAAAAGAGATACTATCAAAAGAGCGATATAAAAATATTTATGAGGCTCAAAAGTTATTGGATATAGCAAATAATCTTTAGTAGGGGTAACCACAAGGGTTACCCGTATTTTCTTCAAACATCATTTAATTATATCATGGGTAGGCACGAGACCTACCCCTACGGTTGTTTAAAATCACACCTACATGACAAAACAAACTATTTTAAAACATTCAATAAAACCTAAAAATCCGATAGGTAACATCCAATAAAATTAGTTGTTTCGCATAGTTACAAATAAAATCTATGTATAAGAAACACTTCTAATTGACAATAACTTTAATGAGACTTTTGATACTATCAGTGGAATATTCTACCCATAGAGTCTCACTCTTGAATGTCAGAATTACATTACTAAAGGAGTACAGATGAGTCATGTCATCAACCAGCACCCATATTTTGGTATCTTTTTCCTCTTTGTAGTAACCATGGTTGCCTTTAATGCCACGCTTTTTTTAGCACGATTTGTGAGTAGAAAATTGGCAAAACTTGATACTGAAAAGCTAAAGCTTAGTATCTATGAGTGTGGACCTGAAGTTACCAAACAACCCAACACAATCTCTACGCAGTTCTATCTGATAGCGTTGTTGTTTATTCTCTTTGATGTTGAGATTATTTTTATGTTTCCTTGGGCAGTTGATTTCTTGCTTTTAGGTTGGTTTGGTTTTGCAGAGATGATATTGTTTATCTTGCTTTTAACAATAGGATTTATTTACGCATGGAAAAAAGGAGCTCTTGAATGGCACAGCATCAGATAAATTACGCCTCATCTGCGGGGTTACCATTGGCACTTACAACAGTGGATAAGCTTGTCAACTGGGGGAGAAGTAACTCTTTATGGCCTTTGACTTATGGTTTGGCATGTTGTGCGATTGAGATGATGGCTTCTGGGGGTAGCCGTTACGATTTCGACCGTTTTGGTACTATCTTTAGAGCCTCTCCTAGACAAGCCGATGTTATGATATTGGCAGGAACGCTTTCTAAAAAACACGCAGAGTTTGCACGAAGACTTTACGACCAGATGACAGAGCCTAAGTGGGTTATCTCGATGGGAAGTTGTGCAAATACGGGCGGTATGTTTAACACTTACGCAACCGTTCAAGGTGTGGATAGAATCGTTCCTGTGGATATCTATCTTCCTGGTTGTGCACCTCGACCTGAAACTCTTCAATACGCTTTGATGATGCTTCAAAAGAAGATAAGAAGTGAATCGGCAAACATGAAGAATAACACAAAACAAAATCTAAGGTTGGTTTGATGAGAAAATATACACCAAAAGATAGCGTTCAAAAAAAAGCTTACTATACAGATAGATTTTGGGTTGCTCCAAAAGTTCCAACTTCTAGCGTAGCTACTGATGAATCTTTTAGTGCAACACTTGAGTCTGTTAGTAAAGTTGTTGAGGTTAAAGAGTCTTATATCCAACTTTCACAAATGGTTTTAAAGATTGATGCAAAAGATAATATCAAAACACTTCAAGCCCTAAAAGATGATGGATATGATATGTGTTCAGAACTTAGTGCGACGGATTATTTGGCTAGAGATGGTGAGTTTGAGATTTTTTATCAAATGCTTAGTGTTTCAAAAGCGAAAAGAGTGAGAGTTCTTTGCCGTATCAAGCCAACTGAAGCGATAGAAAGCACCGTACCTTTGTTTAAAAGTGCGAACTTTGCAGAGCGAGAGATGTATGATATGTTTGGAATCTATGTGAATAACCACCCTTATCTAAAAAGACTCATTATGCCAGATGATTGGAGTGGTCATCCTTTACTTAAAACTTATCCATTACAAGGTGATGAGACGGCTTCATGGTATGAGGTTGATAAGATTTTTGGAAAAGAGTATAGAGATGTTATCGGGCCTGAAAATAGAGACCCTGCGAAGATTGATAGATATGATACCAAAAGATTTTCACGAGTTGGTTATGAGGTTGGTTTTGGTACAGATATCTCCCAAGGTGAGAGTGAGACGAAGATAGAGTATAGTACGACTATTTTGGTTGATTATAACAAGTCACAAAAACAGTTAAAAGAAAGAAAGTAGGGGTAGGGATATGCAACAAACCAATAAATTAAGCCCATTTTTTGAAAACTTAAATTTTGAGCGACACGATAACGCTATGGTTATCAACTTTGGACCTCAACATCCATCTGCTCATGGTCAGTTACGATTGGTTCTTGAACTCGCTGGAGAAGAGGTTGTTAAAGCTTTGCCTGATATTGGTTATCTTCATCGAGGAATTGAAAAGATGGCTGAAAATATGACTTATAACGAGTTTTTGCCAACAACAGATAGACTTGATTATATCGCATCAACAGCAAACAACTACGCTTATGCTTTAGCAGTTGAAAGACTTATCGGGGTTGAAGTTCCACGAAGAGCGAAAGTTATACGAACGATGTTACTTGAGGTTAACCGTATCATCTCTCACCTTTTCTTTGTCGCTACCCATGCGTTGGATGTTGGTGCGATGAGTGTCTTTTTGTATGCGTTTAGAGAAAGAGAGTTTGCGATGGACTTGATGGAGGACTATTGTGGGGCTAGACTTACTCACTCCGCAGTTCGAATCGGTGGAGTTCCGTTGGATTTACCAAGAGATTGGATAACAAATCTTGATAAATTTTGCGATAAGCTACTTCACGAACTAGAGCATACTTATGAGGCGTTATTAACTGAAAATAGAATCTGGAAAATGCGTCTTGAAAATGTAGGGGTTTTAACGCCAGAAAATGCACTTTCATGGGGCTGTACTGGGGTAATGCTTAGAGGTAGTGGTATCTGTTATGATATCCGAAAAGAGGAGCCGTATGAACTTTATGGTGAGCTTGATTTTGATATCCCTGTTTCTACAACAAATGATAGTTATGGAAGATACAGACTTTATATGGAAGAGATGAAAGAGTCGGTTAAGATTTTGAGACAACTTATCGGAATGTATGATAGCACAGAGCCTCAATTGATGGCACACGCTCCTCAATATATTTCTGCTCCTAAAGAGGAGATTATGACTCAAAACTACTCTTTGATGCAACACTTTGTACTTGTAACACAAGGTATGAGACCACCAGTAGGTGAAGTCTATGCTCCAACTGAGTCGCCTAAAGGTGAGTTAGGTTTTTACATCAAATCAGAGGGTGAACCTTACGCTTATAGATTGAAATGTAGAGCGCCGAGTTTTTACCATACAGGTCTGCTTCAAGAGATTTTGGTCGGGACTTATTTGGCTGATGTTGTTACGATTATTGGTAGTACAAATATCGTATTTGGTGAAGTTGATAGATAAGTTGCGTAAGTAGAAAAAGGAAAAAAAATGCAAAGATACGATTTAAGACATTTAAAAGACGACTTCTACGATAGAATGGTTGAATTGATGAATAAGGGTTTAAAAAGCGGTGAAGTTGGAATCTTTATGTTTGAAGTGGGTGATTTTACTTCTGTCCAAAAAAGTGCTGATGTAGTTAAAGCACAAGCTGGATTTGAGTTGATGAATTCGCTCAAATTCAATGAAGTTGATTGGACTCTCGTCGTCAAGAAAAAGGGATAATTATGGCAAAAGTACTATTCTCTACTTGGGGAGGCGAGTTTATCGACAATCGTGGTAAACCTAGCTCTGAGTGGAGCGATTCTGGCTTTAAAGTCCCTGATACTTATGAAGGTGATAGAAGTTCTAAAGCGTTCATTGGTTGGGATGGAGTGGCTATATTTACAGAAGATATTGATGCTGTTATTTTAGCAACACAGTACGCTGCTCAATACCAAATCTACTCTGAAGCGTGTGGAAGATGTGCACCAGGGAGATGGGGTGGACGAATTCTTTACGATTTGCTTGATAAGATTGCAAGAGGAGAAGGAAGTTATAGCGATGTTGAACATTTAAAAGAAGTTAGCCAAACGATGATGCTTACTTCTAAGTGTGAGATTGGTAAAACTGTTCCAAAGCCGATTTTAGACTTGATGGAGCATTTTAGCGACCAATTTAGTCATTGTATCGACAATCAAGTTAGTTCAGCTCATTACGATAGCGATATCAACTACATCACCAAAGTTACAGCACCTTGTACCGATATGTGTCCTGCTCATGTTGATATTCCTGCTTATATTGAGGGTGTTCGAGATATGAATTTTATTGACTCTTTGAGTGCTACTCGTCAAACGATGCCTTTAGCACACACTTGTGGTAGAGTTTGTCCTCATCCTTGTGAAACAGCGTGTAGAAGAACGAACCTTGATGAACCGATAGCAATTATGGAGCTTAAAAGATTGGGTGCAGACTACGAGACAGACCATGAGTTACCGTGGCAACACCCATTTGAACCAAAACCTCTAAAAAATGATGGTAAAAAAGTGGCTATTATCGGAGCTGGACCTGCTGGATTAACTTCTGCTTATTATCTTGCACTTGAGGGGATAAAAGTTGATATTTTTGAAGAGCTTCCTGTTCTTGGTGGAGAAGTAGCTGTGGGTGTTCCAGAGTATCGTATGCCAATTGGAAAGTATAATAAAGATATCGAGCTTGTGACCTCAATGGACGCTGTAACGGTTTATGCAAATCATCGAGTGGATGCTACGAGACTTAAAGAGATAGATAGTGAGTATGATGCTACACTTTTGGCGTTTGGTACACGACTCTCTAAAAAAGTTTATGCTAACAATGAAAACGCAAAGATGGGTGGATATTGGGGTGCGATAGCAATGCTTGATAAAGTCAATCTTTGGAGTAAATATGGTATCGGAAGTCCTGCAAGTAATGAGCTAAAAGATAAAGTTGTTGTGTGTGTTGGTGGTGGATTTACCTCTATGGATGTTGTTAGATGTTCTATTCGTGAAGGTGCTAAAAAAGTCTATATGCTTTATCGTAGAGATGAAGCGACCATCATCAAAAATACTACTTATGAAGAGTATCATGAGGCTGTTGAAGAGGGTGTTGAGTGTATATTTTACTCTGCGGTTGAAGAGATTTTCGATGATGAGCAAAATATTACAAAACTTAAAGTCAATCAAGTTGAACTTGTAACTGACCCAAATGGTGGAAGAGCACAGTTGGTTAAATGAGAAGATGGAGATTTTGAAATTGAGTGTGATTATTTGATTCCTGCTGTTTCTCAAGCCGCTGATTTGCAACTTTTACCATCAGAGTGGGAGGTGGCTCTTACTTCATGGAAGACACTACTTACCAATGGAAAAGATTATATGACTTCAAGGGCTGGATTGTTTGCGGCTGGAGATTGTGAATATGGCCCAATGACCATCGTTAACGCTGTTGGTCAAGCAAAAAGAGCAGCATCGGTTATGGCTAGATATATCTATGATGGTAAAATTAGTTTAACAGATGATGAGATTATGGAAGACCATTTGCGAAAACTCAAAGTTTACAATAAAAAAGAGAAAATTACAGGTTGGATGCCAAATCTTCCACGACAAGAGAGTGAGAAGTTGGGTGTTGATGAGCGAAAAACAAACAATAAAGAGGTCAATCTAGGTTTCACTGGTGAAGAAGCGTTGGCTGAAGCAGAGCGATGTATGCGATGTTATTATATATCAATGGTGGCGGTGTAATATGGCTCATAAGGTAAAAATAGATACAACAAAAGAGATTACCGTTACGATTGATGGTAAGGTTTGTAAAAGCAGTTATGGAAAGACGATTTTAGAGATAGCAAGAGCCAATGGGATTTATGTTCCAACGATGTGTTATCTTACTAAAGTTAAACCGATTGCATCATGTCGTATGTGTGTGGTTGAGGTTGAAGGTGTTAATGGCATGGTTCTATCGTGTCAAGAAAAAGCGACCGATGGAGCAGTGGTAACAACACAATCACAAGAGTTACACAAACAAAGACAAAGCATCATGAAACTCTACAATGTCAACCATCCTTTGGAGTGTGGCGTTTGTGATAAGAGTGGTGAGTGTGATTTACAAAATAAAACTTTAGAGTTTGGAGTAAATCAACAAAGTTTTAGTACAAAAGAGCCTCATCGTCCCGTTCAAGATTGGGGTTTCGTAAGTTATGATGCTGGTTTATGTATCATGTGTGAAAAGTGTGTTAGAGTTGCCAATGAGATAACAGGAAATGAAGCACTTCAACTTAGTGTTGGTGGATACAATTCGACTATTATCAATGTTAAAAATGATAAATTTGACGCATCTCTTGGTGAGTCTGCTTCGGTTTGTCCTGTGGGTGCATTGGTCAATACGCACTTTAAATACACTTCAAACGCATGGGAACTTAAAAAGATTCCAGCTTCTTGTACTCACTGCGCTAGTGGGTGTGAACTAACTTACGAAGTTAAAGATGATACGATTTATAGAGTGAGTAATCATGCTGAATTTACTTCGCTTTGTCCAGCAGGAAGATATGGGTTTGAGTTTAGAAGTAGCTCTGCTAAAGTTCCGTTAGATTTGGCTCGTGCAGTCGAGGCTTTTTCAAAAGCTTCAACTATCCAATTTAGCTCAATTATCACTAATGAAGAGGCTTTGATTTTACAAAAACTTAAAGAAAAAATGGGCTATAAGCTTGTTTCAAAAGAGGCAAAAGCTTATGGTGATTTTTTAACTTCTTACTCTAGTGTGAGTGGTAAATCGCTTTATAATGGGGATTTGAAATCTATCGCTTCAAGTGATGCTCTTATCGTTTTAGGAAGTCGAATCAATACTGACAATCCAATGGTGAAGTACCACATGACAATGGCGAGTAAACACAACCGTGCCAGAGTGGTTTATATGCACCCACTAGAAGATGATGCTTTAAATAATATTGTTACGCAGTACATCAAATATGAAGCTGGAAGTGAAGAGGGTGTTGTAGCTCTTTTAGCCTCTGCTTTTGCTCAAAAAAGTTTGGATTTACCATTCGAGATAAAATCTATCTTGGATAATCTTGATGTTGGCAATCTAAGTGCTGAGAGTAATGTCGGAGAAGAGGAGATAGAGATTTTGGTCAAATCTTTTGCTAAGAAAAAACGCTTCTCTTTGATAATTGGTGCGGATGTTTATGCTCATAAAAGAGCTTCGAATATCGCTAAGATAGTGGCTCTTTTTGAAAAATATTTAGATTTTAGTGTCATCTTAGTGCCACCAACTACAAATGCTTTGGGTGTGAGCCAAATATGTGAGCTTGATGATAAATGTGATGGTTTTACGATAGGATACAATACTTTGGGTGATTTTACTCTTGGCTCGATGGGTGAGGTTGATTTGATAACTCCATCGCTTAGTCAACAAGAGGGTACAATTACTACTTTAAATAAGCGAGTTGTTCCAACCAATGTTGCACTTGATTTTGAGGGTTATACTCTTCATGATGTTGCTAGAGCTTTAGGACTTGGGATAAAGATAGATTATACCGTTGGATATACTTCAAAGCTACCAACTTCAAAAGGATTTAAAAGTGAATCTTTCGATGATTTACCAAATTATTTTGATGTACAAGGAAATGAACATAGAGGCTATCTTTTAGATATTTTAGAGGTTGCAACTGATGGTAAGTTGGAAGATGTTTGCCCTATCGATACTTTTGATGGAGCAGTTATATACAATGCCAATCCGATAATGCAATTTTCTCCTCATACGGCTCTTTGCTTAAAGTTGATTGAGAGTAGAGCATTGATTGGTTCAAGTCAATTTGCATTAGCATCAAAACTAAGTGATGGTGATAAGATAAGTTACAATATAGATGGGATAGAGTTTAGTAGAGTGTTTAGGATTGATACATCTATCAAGGGAACTTTTGCATTTAACCCACTCTATGACATGGGATTAAGTAGTGCTTTGTTATCCTCTTATCGATTTAGTAGGTTAGAATTTAAAAAAGAGGGGAGGGATTGATGAGCGATATCACAGTAAAAATTAACTCTCAAGAGTGTAAAGCTCAAGAGGGAGAGTATATCCTCAATGTGGCAAGAGCCAATGGTATTTTTATTCCAGCTATCTGTTATTTGACTCGTTGTTCGCCAACTTTGGCATGTCGTATCTGTCTGGTTGAAGCTGATGGTAAGCAAGTTTACGCTTGTAATGCTAAAGTTAAAAATGGCATGAACATAGAGACGGTTACAGAAAATATCTTAAAAGAACGCCGTGCGATTATGGAAGTTTACGATGTCAACCACCCTCTTCAATGTGGAGTTTGTGACCAAAGTGGTTCGTGCGAATTGCAAAACTATACTTTAGAGTTGGGTGTTGATTCTCAAACTTATTCTATCGCTGATACCGTTAGAGAGAGTAAAAATTGGAGTAGCGTTCTTCACTATGATGCGGGATTGTGTATCGTATGTGAAAGATGTGTGACTGTTTGTAAAGATATGATTGGTGATAGTGCAATTAAAACTACTGCTCGTGGTGGTGAAGCACTGGATAAATCGTATAAAGATACGATGCCAAAAGATGCTTATGCGATGTGGAATAAACTTCAAAAATCGGTTATCGCTCCTAGCAATGGTACAGAGCAGACAAATTGTAGCGATTGTGGTGAGTGTGTGGCAGTCTGTCCTGTTGGTGCTTTGGTAAGTAGAGATTTTGTTTATACAACCAATGCATGGGAGTTAAATCGTATCCCTGCTACTTGTGCACACTGTTCAAGTGGTTGTCATATCTATTATGAGACAAAACCAACTTCAATCTCAAATAGAGAGGAAAAGATTTATCGAGTAACCAATGAGTGGAACTATATGTCGCTTTGTGGTGCTGGACGATTTGGTTATGATTTTGAAAATACCAATGTCTCTAAAGATGAAAAAGCTTTTGCTTTGGCAATTGAAGCATTTAAAAAAGCTCAAACGATTCGATTTAATGCAACCATTACCAATGAAGAGGCTTTGATGCTTCAAACGCTAAAAGAAAAATTGGGTGTTAAACTTGTCAATGATGAAGTCAGAGCGTTTCAAAAGTTTTTAAATGCGTATAGTGATGCAAGTGGTAAAAGTCTTTACGGAAGTGATTTTAAAGAGCTTATGAATAGCGATTTCATCATCTCTGTTGGTTCGATTTTAAGAAAAGACAATCCAAATGCTAGATATGTATTTAACAATGTTCAAAAGATGAATAAAGGCGCAGGTCTATATTTTCATCCGATAGGCGATACAGTTATCCCTACATTTGGAAAAAGTGTAGAAACATTTAACCATAAGGTTGGACTAGAAGAGGCTGTTTGTTATCTTATCTTAGACTTGTTTGCTCCTAAAGATAAATTGAGTGATGAAGTTAAGGATTATATTGAAAGCTTTAAAGATGGTGACACAAATGGTTTAGTTGAACTTCTTGGAAAAGATAGTGCTAAGTTTAAGGCTTCTTTTGACAAGATGATGGGTAAAAAAAGTTCATTTGGTTTGATGGTTGGAGAAGATTTCTTCTATCATGAGAAAAGTGAAAATCTGGCTAAACTTATCGCACTTATCGAAGAGGTAACTCCTTTAAATATTGCTTTTATCCCACCAAAATCAAATGCGTTGGGTGTATCGCTTATTTGTGAACTTGATGATGAGGCTACTGGTTATACTATCGGTTACAATGAAAATGGAGATTTTAAACTATCTGCTTTAGGTGATGGAAATTTGGATATACCAGCACTCAATCAACAAGAGGGAACGCTTACCAATATGAATAAAAAAGTTGTCCCAACAAATAGTGCTTTAGAGTACAATGGATATGAGTTGAATGATATCATGAAAGCTCTTTTTGATGTACCACGACTTGCTATTGATTGGACGGCATATCTTCCTGTGGATAAAGGGTTTATGTCTCATGAGTTTGATTCATTGCCAAATCACTATACAAATGCTGGTGTTGAGCTTAGAGGGTATAGTTTGGTTAAGTTTACACGAGAGGCTAACGAGATTAAAGTGGATAGGTTTGATGAGAAAGCTATTTTAGAGGGTGATATCGTATGTCGTGCCAATCCTCAAAGACAGTTTAGTGACTTTACTGATAAAGCACATCAGATAAATGAGGCTTTTGGACTCTATGTAAGTGATGCAAAAAGCAAAAGTATAGGAACTTCTAAAGCAGAAATCTCATTTGGTGATGAGCGTTTGATTTTAGATGTTATGGTTGATGATAGAATGGAGGGTGATATTGTTGCTCTTCCAGATTTCCAAAGTAAACATAATGTTTATGGCTTGTTTGGAACATCAAGATATAAAATAGTAACTATTAAGGGGGTGTAGATATGGAGACAGTTTTACCTGAAGTAACCGCCGTTGGTGTCATCATCAAAGCCGTTATAATTTTAGCTGTTATCTCTGCTATCGCAGGATTTGGTACTTATATTGAGAGAAAAGTTTTAGCTTTTATGCAACGACGACTAGGACCTATGCATGTTGGACCTTATGGATTGTTGCAACTTATCGCTGATGGTATTAAACTTTTTACCAAAGAGGATATCATTCCAGCTCATGCAAATAAGTTCATTTTTGCCATAGCACCAGCGATTACAGCAGCAACAGCGTTTATCGCACTATCTGCTGTTCCTGTTTTTCCAGATTTTACAATTCCTGAGTTTATACCTTTACTTGGTGGAACTTTTGTACCCTCAATCGCATCTGATGTAAATATCGGTATCTTGTTTGTTTTGGGTATGATGGCAGCGGGTCTTTATGGTCCACTACTTGCTGGTATGGCTCAAGCTAACAAATGGGGACTTTTAGGAAGTGCTAGAACAGCGGTTCAATTTTTAAGTTATGAAGTTGTGACAGGTCTTTCTATCTTAGCTCCGATTATGATAGTTGGAAGTTTGAGTTTTGTTGATTTTAACGATTATCAAAATGAACATATTTGGTTGGTTGTTTATCAACCCGTAGCATTTGTACTTTTCTTGATTGCTGGTTTTGCAGAGACAAATAGAACACCATTTGATATCTTAGAGCATGAAGCAGAGATTGTATCAGGATACGCAACAGAGTATAGTGGTATGAGATGGGGTATGTTTTTCATCGGTGAGTATGCAAATATGATTACTATCGGAGTTATCGCTTCAGTTGTTTTCTTGGGTGGATATTCTGATTTTTTCTTTATCCCAGCTTGGATTATGATTATCCTTAAAGTCGCATTTTTCTTCTTCTTTATGTTGTGGGTAAGAGCTGCTTGGCCACACATTAGACCAGACCAACTTATGTGGTTGTGTTGGAAAGTGCTTATGCCTTTAGCGGTTGTCAATATTATTATCACTGCTGTTGTCATGATGGCAATGGCGTAAGGAGGGTATGGTGAGTTTAGAGCAATTTAAAGATAGAAATGTTGGCGTACAAAATTATCGTCAACTTGATTTGCCACAAAGCCCAACAACTGCGATGTGTAAAGTTAAGCAGGTTGCAAAGCGTTCACTTAAAGGTGAGCTTTTTGTGGGTCTTGGGGTAACGGTTAGAGAGATGGTTTCAACTCTCTTTGGAAAGGGGTTACATACCACACAGTATCCTTTTGAAAAACTTCCAATTTCACCTAGATATCGTGCGATTCATGAGATGCTTAGACTTCTTGAGAGTGGAAATTATCGATGTATCGGATGTGGACTTTGCGAAAAGATTTGTATCTCAAACTGTATCTCCATGGAGACAAGATATGATGAAAATCAGAGAAAAGAGGTTAGTGCTTATACTATAAATTTTGGTAGATGTATCTTTTGTGGATATTGTGCTGAAGTTTGTCCAGAGTTGGCAATCGTTCATGGTGGAAGATATGAGACAGCAAGTGAACAAAGAGCAAGTTTTTCTTTGTTTGAAGATATGCTTACTCCAATCGACCAATTATCGTTACAACAAGAGTATCAAGGTTTTGGAGCAGTTAGCCCAAATGCTGATGATAACATTAAAAAAACGCCTTTAGCGTATTAATAGGGAGTGTGAAATATGTACGAACAGATAGCTTTTTATCTTTTTGCAACACTAACCGTTATTCTATTTTTTATAACTGTTATGAGTAAAAATGTTCTCTATGCCATGACTTCATTGGCGGCAGGGATGGTTTTGATTTCAGGCTTCTTTTTTCTTTTAGGGGCTGATTTTTTAGGTGTTGTTCAACTTATCGTTTATGTTGGTGCGGTAATGGCACTTTACGCTTTTGCTATGATGTTCTTTGACGCAACAAAAGATATCAAAGCGACTCATGAAAAACCATTATTGGTATTTTTCTTGGGTGGTATGATGGCTTTGGTTTTTGTAGTAATCTTTTCAGCACCTGTTATTGGAGCAAATATAGAGGCACACTATCCAATTATGGAAGATGTTGGTAATGCTCAAATGGTTGGTATGATTTTGTTTACAAAATACCTTGTACCGTTTGAACTTGCAGCAGTTATGCTTCTTGTGGCAATGATAGCTGGTATTATCCTAGCAGGTAAGAAAATGGATCACTCTTTGACTACCAATATCGAAGATGTCAAAGAAGAGCTTTTAAAGGGGAAAAAATGATAGGTGTAAGTCACTATCTTATACTCTCTGGGATACTTTTTAGTATCGGTTTTATCGGAGTTTTAAGACGAAAAAATCTTTTGATGTTGTTTTTTGCGACAGAGGTTATGCTCAATGCGGTTAATATTGCATTCACAGCAATCGGTAAATATTATAATGATTTGGGTGGACAGATGTTCGCATTTTTCGTTATAGCCGTAGCTGCTAGTGAAGTTGCTGTTGGTTTAGGACTTTTGATAGTTCTTTTCAAAAAACATGGTAGCTTAGACTTAGATACAATAGCAGAGATGAAAGGATAAAAAATGGAAAGTTTAGTATATATAGCACTATTTGCCCCATTTGTAGGTTCGCTTTTTGCAGGACTCTTCTTTGCTCGAAGTCCTAAAAATATCGTTGTTGGTATCGTTAACTCATCTTTACTGTTTATATCATTTTTAGCATCTATCTCTTTGGCTATCCATGTTTTCTCTCATGGTGCGGTTAAAGTTACCATGATGGAGTGGATAGGTGTTGGTGATTTGCTCATTCCATTTGGCTTTATCGTTGATGAAGTAAGCGTGAGTATGATGGTTGTAGTTACGACCGTTTCAACCGTTGTTCATATCTACTCAAATGGTTATATGGATCATGATAAAGGGTTCAATAGATTTTTCTCATACCTTTCAGCTTTCGTTTTCTCGATGATGATTTTGGTTATGAGTGATAACTTTTTGGGTCTTTTCATCGGTTGGGAAGGTGTTGGTGTATGTTCGTGGTTACTTATCGGTTTTTGGTATCATAAACCAGATGTATCTCCTGAAGTAAATCCAGCTATCTCACCATCATACGCAGCAAATGAAGCGTTTATCATGAACAGAATCGCCGACCTTGGAATGTTGGTTGGTATCTTTCTTATCTATTGGAATGTTGGTTCTTTACAATATGATGTAGTTTTTCCAGCTCTAAAAGAGTATGCAGGAACAGTAACTATCTATCTTATCGGTATCACACTATTTATCGGTGCTATGGGTAAATCGGCACAATTTCCACTTCACACTTGGTTAACCGATGCGATGGAAGGACCAACTCCAGTTTCTGCTTTGATTCACGCAGCGACGATGGTTACTGCAGGGGTTTTCTTGGTCATTCGTGCAAATCCTATCTATGATATGATTCCAGAAGTAAGCTTTTTTATCGCAGCTTTAGGAACATTTGTAGCATTTGGTGCCGCATCTATGGCACTTGTCAATAGAGATTTAAAACGAATCATCGCTTACTCAACACTTTCTCAGCTGGGTTATATGTTTGCAGCTGCTGGACTTGGAGCATATTGGGTAGCACTTTTCCACCTTGCAGCTCACGCATTTTTTAAAGCACTTCTATTTTTAGGTGCTGGAAATGTTATGCACGCAATGCACGATGAACTTGATTTGTTTAAAATGGGTGGACTCAAAAAAGTGATGCGAGGAACTTACCTTTATATGGGTATCGCTTCTATCGCTTTAGCAGGTTTACCATTTTTTGCTGGTTTTTACTCAAAAGATGCGATTATCGAAACAGCATTCAACGAGGGAGCATATATCATCTGGGCAACACTTGTTTTAACAGCAGGTATGACAGCATTTTATAGCTTTAGACAAGTATTTTTGACTTTCCATGGTGAAGAGAGATATAAAGAGGCTGGACTTCATCCTCATGATATGTACACTTATGTGTTGATTGCGATGTCTCCATTGGCGATTTTGGCAATATCTGCGGGTTGGTTTCAAGAAGAGTTTCATAACTTTATCATCAAACTTCTTCCAGACTATGTTATGAGTGAACATACACACCATTTAGCGATATATCTAGGTGCATTGGTTGTGGTTGTTGCACTTGTTGGTATTGGAATTGCTTATTTAAAATATGCTCGTACAGGTAAAAAAGCGTTTAAACAAGATGCAAAAGTTGAGAGTGGATTTTTCTATAAATTGCTTATCAATCAATATTATGTACCGCATTTTTATAGATTTGCGATTATCGAGCCATATAAAAAACTTTCAGATATCGCTTGGGAGATAGATAAACGAGTCGTTGATGCTATTGTTGATGCAATCGCAAGAGTTATCTATAAAAGTGGTGATGCTTCAAGAGGAATGCAAAATGGTAACTTGTCATCTTATCTAAATTTGATGGGTGCTGGAGCTGTTGTATTGGTTTTGATATCAGCCATTATCAGTTTAATAGGGTAAAGGGGAGTAGATGGATTATATCTTAAGTATTCTTATATTTTTTCCAGCATTAGCTGGGGTTTTAGGCTTTGTTATAGATAAAAACAGTGCTAGAGTTTATGGTATTGCCATAGCTGGTATTGAATTTTTACTATCTCTTCTCTTATGGTTTGCATATGATGGAACAAATGGTGGTATGCAGTTTGTAGAGTTTGTACCACTCATTCCATCATTTGGTATCTCTTACAATCTCGCAGTAGATGGTATCTCTCTTTTTATTGTTATCATGGCAACTTTGATGACGCTTTTGGGGATGATGTCTCTTAGCGTAGAAAAAGATATCAAAAATATGATTGTTACTTTGTTGTTCCTTGAGATGACAATGGTTGGTGTTTTTGTATCTTTAGATGTTATACTATTTTATCTATTTTGGGAGCTTTCTCTTGTTCCGATGCTCTATATCATCGGTGCTTGGGGTGGGCCAAAAAGAATCTATGCAGCGGTTAAATTTTTCCTTTATACTTTTGCTGGTTCGTTGGTAATGCTTGTTGGTATTTTATTAATCGCTTACTATTATCACGGACAAAGTGGTGTATGGTCATTTAACTTATTAGACTGGTACAATTTGGTTTTACCAGAAACGATTCAATTTTGGTTGTTTCTTGCATTTTTCGCAGGTTTTGCCATCAAAGTTCCGATGTTTCCATTCCATACATGGTTACCATATGCACACGGACAAGCTCCAACGATTGGTTCGGTTATCCTAGCTGCGGTTCTTCTTAAAATGGGAACTTATGGTTTTGTCAGATTTTCATTGCCACTCTTTCCAGATGCGTCGGTAACAATGATTCCATTTATCATGACACTCTCTATCATCATGATTATCTATACAGCGATGGTAGCGTTGGCACAAAAAGATATGAAACAAGTTATCGCTTACTCATCTGTATCACACATGGGTGTTATTATGATAGGTGTTTTTGCGATGAATACTGAGGGTATCGGTGGTTCGATTTTCCTTATGCTCTCCCATGGTATCGTTTCGGGTGCACTGTTTATGCTTGTTGGTGTGATTTACGATAGAACACACACAAAGTATATGGATGAGTTTGGAGGTTTAGCTTCTATCATGCCAATCTATGCTACCATCTTTGGTATTATGTTGATGGCTTCTGTTGGATTGCCTTTGACTATCGGATTTATCGGTGAGTTCTTGGTTCTTTTAGGTTTTGCTAAAGTTTCCCTTATGGGTGCTATCTTGGCAGGAACTTCGGTTATCGTTGGTTCTGTTTATATGTTGGCACTTTTCAAAAAATCATTTTTTGGGCCTGTAACCAATAAGAAAAATATCGGATTAAAAGATTTAAATGCTAAAGAGCTTAGTGCATTGATTCCGTTGACTTTGATTGTTGTATGGTTGGGTATCTATCCAAAACCAGTATTAGAGCCTATTGATAATAGTGTTAAAGAGTTGGTACAATTTA
>SDAZ01000062.1 GCA_006212005.1 Sulfurovum sp.
TAATCTCCTCTCGTCCCTTGTCATTGATCAAGGTCACAGGATAAATGCCCAGGTCTTCCCGGCAGTGATCCAGAAGGCTGGAATACTTGTACTTGTCGTATTCCACTAGAATTTTCGCCGCCCAAAAAGGCGTTTGATCACTATCATATCCCATGGCGTCAATGTGGCGTGGATTTTGGATCATCTCGGACGCGAGGAGTGCAACCGCATCCTCCATATCCCCATAGATAGCTGCTGTACTGCTGTTATTATACAGCTCATCCGTGACGTCGGATGCGTAGTCTTCCACGCTGCCAGCCTTGATCAACGCATCGAGAAAAAAGCCTGCAGAGATCCAGTCTTGGGCACCCCAAACTTCCATCACGCTATATTCACCTGACGCGGGTGAGAAAATCTCATCGAGCGCATTGCTAGCTTCTTCTGCATCGTCATTAAGCCGACCGACGTGGTTGCTCCCATCCCAATGTACGTCATGACCCTGGTAGACGCGCTCCAACAGGGACTTAACCTTGGCAGACTCGAGCAAGTCGGCCAAGCTGTCACCGTTGGCGGCAGCATCCACGCTCCACTGCAGTGTTCGTCCATTCCAAACACTCATGGGTTCGGCATTACCGATCTCTCCTGAGTAGTCCGCACAGACGTTGCCGTCTTCATCCATTTCGACATAAGCGGGCTGTTCATTGAATTGGCCCGAATATTTCTCGTACAACGGGATAAGTTCGTTGCGCAGGTTGGTGGTGTTAATGGTGATGTTCATGTTTGAACTCCTTTAGAGGGTTATGCCGCATCATTACATCCTCATGGCTGGTGAAGAACTAGAAACTTGATGATCGTCTGCAAGCGCGAGAGATTGTTCCAGAGCACTCAAAAATTTGAAGGCTCGTGTATCGGCCTCCTCGGCCTCTTCCAGTGCTCGCTCAATGGCGCCATCCGAATCATCGAACATGCCTTTCATCTGGCTGATCTGCGTAGCCTGGCTGTCGAGGGCTTCCTGAAGTTGCAGGATTACGTCCTGTGCGACGATCAGTTGAGCCTCGGCTTCCATGATTCGTCGGGCGTCCGGGGTGTCGTTTGAGAGTATAGGCATTGTCGCTGGTGACAAGGCTGTCGCACTTTCAAGGGTTGTCCACCCAATGTCCTTGTTCCAAAAGCCTGCACAATCTTCTGACTCATCAGATCGGGTCTCGCTGTGGATGTACCAACGTGACGATAGAAAGTTTTTATTCGAAGGAATGATATTCTTAAGATGATTTCGAATGCCATCTTCGCCAGAATACATATCGGCGCAATAGGTTTGCAAGATGTTTTGGCAGTCAGCTAGACTACGTACGCCATTAGCGTATTCGTCACGCACTGCTTGTCTAACAGCTAAAGAAGCCTTTCTCGGCCATGGTGTATAACATAGATTGTGTTTGTAATCTGTAATCCAAGCAATGCGCCCGTTGAGCAGAAGCTTGTCTCGGATTTCAAGTGCAACGTCAAAAGACTCTTCACCTTTCTTAAAATCACCATCAAGTGTTTGAATATAGAAAAGTGTCTTATGAGCGTTCATGGCTTTGCTGATAACACGAATCTCTTCGGCGATTTGCCGGTCTGATGCGTCATAATTTTTCTTGATTGCACCTATCCATTTAGATACTGTCATAGACGTATCGAGATCGACGAAGTGTCCATAATTTTTCACGGCAAACTTGAAAGTTGCCGCCTCATCAGGCGAAATGTCTTTTCGTGGGTAAGCACGTACACCAATATAATCCCTTTCAATCACTCTGGGCATATCTTGATGAATGTCGTAAGCTTTTTTGAGAATATCCTTCATGACCTTGTGCGAAAAATCCGGATATTCGAAGTCCTTGAACACGATAAACAGTGCATTGCGCAAGTCTTCGTTGTTATCGTACAGTAGGGATAAGCGAGGAGGATAGTTATTTTTTCGATCAAATCTATAGCGTTCCAGAAATTCTAAAGCTTCCTGGATGGTGGATTTTTCGTTCATGGGGTAATCCTCATGCTGGATGCTGTGGGGTATGATGGGAATTCTTTCTAGATTTATTAGAAATATAGATCAGATATTGAAATAAATTGCTAACTAGAATTATTGATAACAAATCTAGGTGTTCTTGATATGTTTGTTTTCTTCGATACGCAAGTAAGTTCCTATCATCCGATCTCGCTTAAAAAGTCCTAGATCGACATTGCTAGTGATTACCCATACGACTTTCTTACCAGTGGCCTCGAAAGCTTGGATATCTTCATCATCAATTTGCCCATCTGTAATTACTACGATGGCATCATAGATAAGATGACGCTCTTTTGCTTTCTTTAAAGCAGGACGTAAAATCGTACCTCCGCATGCCTTGCGGTCGATCCGTTTAGTATTTTTGGTAATGTCTTCTGGAGAGCAGGCTTCTGTATCCACCTGGATAAGTTTTACAGTAGAAGATGTCATTTTACATATCTGATGGATTTCGTTAAGTCCGTACATCAACTCTTCATTAGACACTGAACCAGAAACATCCGCTACCACCAAAAGATCGTAGATCCGGTCCTTGATTTTACCTTTGAGGTAAGAGGCTTCAGGATTACGACGATTTGGACGAAAAAACGTAGGTTTTGCATTGACTCGCTTGTTACCTATAATATGACGAAGCATCTTCTTCCAGTCTACTTGAGCTTTTCGAGTAAGCATTTCCAGCCATGAGGAATAAGTCGAAGGAGTATCCCCCCTAGATTTTTGAGTAGCCTCAAAAGCCTTACTTATAATACGTTTGACCATACCCGAAGCAATGATCTCATCACCTTTAGATTTATCCCAACTGTTGTGGTTATCCAGAGAAAAGAAATTACTGAGAGCTTTCTGTTTATCCTTATCGTTTTTGCACGCTTTGTGAAGGATCTCATAGTATTCTTCAGCAGTAAGCCCTACAGGAATCTCCATCTTCATCACAATAGACAAGGTATCTGGATAAACAGCTTTCTCGGGAAGATGTTTACGATTAATCTGCTGATTAAGAGCACAGTCTGCCGCAATACCGAAAATTTTGTGTTTGTATTCGTTTCCATAGCGTTTTTGAAGTTGTTTGCTACGAAACGGATGTTTAAACACGATATGCAGCATCTCGTGCTTGAGAACACCTACACGATGCAGAAGGGAAAATCCGCCGAATCCTGGAATAGAAGACTGTTTGACATCCCCTTCGGTAATTTCCGAACTTTCCTTAAGAATTTTCTCCAAAGGATTAATAGTCAAAACGTAATGATCGTAATCAAAATGAATGGCAGCAGGTACAGGCAACTTTTCATCGAAAACCACACGACATTGAGAGATCATATGCATATAAAATACATATTGAGAAGATACAGGACTTCCCTGAACGGTCATAGCCGAAATAGCTTCCTCAAAACAGCGAATGCTTGTAGACATGGTATAGTCAACCTTGCGAGTAGCAATTCTTTACAAAGATGATCTCTTCCTGCTTCATTCCGTCCCAACGACCATTGTAAGTACGAATGCCCCCCGAGGCAATAGCCTTGTGTGTCGAAGCGTTGAGGGCACGGGTCTTCTGGGACTTCATGTATGGGTGATCAAGGGTAAGAGCTACGATAAGATAGGCTAGTTTAGATCCTGAAGAATAAGACTCTACAACTCGCAGACCACGAGCTTCCAAAAGCTGGTTCAATTTGCGTACCCTGTAACGGATCTTACCTAGATAAGACACAGCTTCATGGTAGCGTTCTGGAATATCTTGTTTGGGAAGGTCAAAGGCTTCGCATACTGTGGAAGCCTTGAGAGTAATCCCAGGCACGGTAAAAGCGACGACCTTGTCCAGGACGCCGCTAGCATCAAATTTTTTCATGTAGTTCTTTACAAGGAATTATTAAATCTAGGGGGATTTCCTACGAATTTTTAGGGGTAGTCACAATTCGTAGTTATTTATAATATCTACTTTAGTCAATAATCATATGACGAAGTTGAGAAAACCCCTGAAAATTGCCTTTCACATAACCTGAAGTAGCCTGAGCGACATGCTCCAATGGAGAGGCGTGAATAGGTTTGGCATTTACAAGCCTGTCCCAGATACGATTGGCTACATCTAAAGTAAGATCAGTACGACGATAACTTGTTTGTGCTAAGGCGCTTACACTAATCTTCTTACGATTTTCTAGATCGATTTCAACAGGAATTTCATCATTGAACGGAATGTGCCATTCACCCTCTTCCAAAGACCTAGGGGTAGAGTCTTTCATAGCTTGTCGGATTTCCTGAGCAAGTACTTGAATCTCAGGCTGGGCGTCAGAATGGTCACGAAGTTCAAAAAAATTCTCCCATTCTGTAGCGGATACAGCTACTTTCATAATCTGCCAAGGTTCCAGTACCCTATTGGCAACTTGCTTGTGCAACCCAACTAGATGCATGAGTCCCGCAAAACCGGCTACCACGATCCCAGAAACACGCCATAGCGCTCGAGACATCAGCTTTTTAAAAGGGCTGAGTTCTTCCCTAGCTTGCATGCCCGGTTGGTTCTTGCCCCAGTGTACAGGCATGGCTGGATTACGAATAACTTGCCACAGCATGGTACGTACTGGAATAGCACGAGAACTAGAGGCATTGCGAGAAAATACCCGATGGGTCATGAATTCCGAATGGATAAACCTAGGATACTCAAGAATCAGAGTAGTAAGTCGGTGTCCCTGAAACACGCTGTCTGCGATAACTTTAGCGGTAATTTGATTCATTTTGACCTCAATATTTGTACATAATAAAAAACGAGTTTGTTAACGGGTATAACCCCAAGTTACGGCAGATGTGATGGACAAGGCACTAAGCCAGTACCACATATCTCCGTATTTACCGTGATATGCCCACCACCCTGCATTTAGCACATAAAGCACCATGATGAGATAATTGAATATCTTAGGATCAAGAATGTGCATCAACGAAGATTAGTGCGAATGGTGGCGTAATCTGCACCAATGAGTCGGCTTACTTTGATATCGATCAAGTTTAGGAGCTCCGGAGCATGAATGTCCAATCGAGCTAGTCCTGTACCTAGTCCTCCTGAAGGGAACAGGATGACACGGTTCTGCAAGAGGTGTTCCTTGAGACGTTCAAAGTCAGCATAGACAGCACGGTAGTCCTCGTCAATACCTGTCATGTAAGCACCCTGCCCCATGCTAGGATACCGCTTGGTAACAAATCCAAAAGCATTAGGCTCATTACGGATGATGGCTTGACCCCCAGTTCCTTTACGTTCGAGGTTGTCTCCAAACACGAACAATGTATCAGGGTGAGACTGGAGAAGCTCTGGAGTATATTTGGAAAAACATACACCGCAATTGTAGCGACGATTATAGAAAACTAGGGACATACAAATTCCTTATCAAATTATTTTTACTTCCGATGTGGTTTCAATCCACACCTTAGCTCCGCATGATAACGGTTTGTTGGGCAAACATACAACCTTATAAGTAAGCTCGTAAGAAAAAAGCCCCAAGAAGGGGCTCTGTAATCTAGATAATAGATTTCTTAAGTAATGCCGTCAGGATAGTGTTTGTATTTTTCCATAAGGTATTCTTTAACCAGTCCTGATCTTACAATGTCTTCCAGACCAAAATGGCAGGTATGGAACGAAGGAAGATTTTGGAGAATAGGCAAGATTTTATGTACGGTTTTCTCTGAATGCCGAGTCAAATCCTGCTGCATCATGTCTCCACAAATGATCAGACGAGAATTTTTTCCCATACGTGTAATCAGGGTATCCATTTCATGGAACGTCATGGATTGAAACTCATCAATAATCACAACATGGTTGTCCAAGGTGTTTCCACGCTGGTAAGAAGTGGATTCAAAAAACAGAATGCCTGTCTTTTTCAGCAAATCGTACCCGTCAGCCCGTCCCAAAAGCTTATTCACGTTGGCCCGGTATGGCGTTTCAAAAGGCTGCATCTTTTCCTGGATAGTGCCAGGAAGATGGCCTTGGTCCCTGGAAGCCACGCTGGAGCGGAAAATGGTGATGCTGGTAGCTTCACCCTCATCCAGGACTTGGAGGGCCTTGTAAAGCGCTAGAAAGGTCTTGCCTGTACCTGCATAACCTAGAAGGAAATGATGAGGATAGGCATCGAATTTTTCGAAGAATAATGTCTGGACAGGTTTTAAAGGTTGAATCTTAAGGATAGACAGGTTGTTTTTAAGAAGACCAGTTTGATGAGGTGCTTTCCGTCGCGCCATGTTTGAATTTCCTTTTTGATGAAGAGACAATTTTATTTTACTACACCTAGATAATTTAGTCGTCTAGTGAATCATCAAATGGGTCATCTAAAAAAGAAAAAGACTCATCATGAGTCACTAAAATATTAGAACTTGTATACTTGGAAGATAACGGTTTATTATTCCAGTAAGCGTCTAACAGTATGTCAATTGGGACATATCCATAATCCTTGTCCATGCAGCATTTCCTTATGATATAGGTAAAAACAATACCTATAAAATTTTAAGGTAATACTGATTAATGTCAAGAATTACGGATGTTCATAGTAAAAAACATGAGAATGGATTTGTGCCACTTTTCGCATGTTAGAAGAAGTATGCCATCGAGTTTTAGATTTCGATGATCTATGAAAATGTGTAGCTTTTCCTACAACAGGTTTATATTCCCCTTTCAGCATGTTCATAGCCATACGATAAACCTTGTTATAAGTACCCCAATTCGTAACTCTGTATTGTGTAGCTGTCCAAGAAAACTGGTATGGCTGGTAAACAACATCGCACACGTTGTCTGGGTACCGGGAATCCTTCACCCTGTTAAGAACTACTTCTCCCACGGCTTGCATACCTGCCCTGTCTTCACCCCGTGCTTCAAAATAAATGACATCCGCAAGACATCGAATTTCCGAAGCACTATGAACAGGTAAAGACCAAGACAATAAGACAAGCAAAATAGGAATAGGAACAAATTTTATCATCTTATTTATTATAAGGAACAGCAAGCTCCTCCTGCAAAAGAAGTTCGTTAACACAGACCCCGTTCTCCAGCCATATCTCAACTAGATAACGACCAAAAGAATCTGTTTTGGTGGTTTGAACAGTAGTATATTGATTGAGACAGAGTTCCTTGACTCGTTCCTTAGCCTTCAGAGCCAATTCCTTTAGATCTGGATCTTTACTGCTAAGTTCTCGGGTATCTACACGAAGTAACCGTAATCGCTGTAAAGTATGAATCTTAAATCCAAGATCAATCTTGGCATCAACGGTATCTCCGTCAACAACATTATAGATAACAGCCTGATATGTGTAGTTAGGTTCCATAACACGATTTCCTAAAATAAGCCCCCTAGTTTAGAGAATTTATCTGAAAATTGCTAGCCTAAAATCCCGAATAAAATCCTTCAATGAACCATTATAGGACCAGAAAATTCCCATAATAAGGTACAAAGGCATAGAAACCATAAAATTAGCATCCCGCATAACTAGAGCAAAAGGATTTACAATGCTCCAATAAAGCGTGTAAAACCCATCCACAGATAACCAAGCTAGGGGTAATAAGGCAGAGGCTACATTGAACTTCCTTTTATAAAGAGCCTGGACAAACAAAGGTGCAGTAAGATAGGCAAGAAAAGCCATGATAATACTGATCCCGATATCCCAATCTGGAGCTTGTACCACGAAGGATCCCATAACTAGGGTCATAGTACCCATAGTCAAAGTTCCCAATTTCCATGGGCGTAGAAATTCCCTTAAAAAGACTTTCATTTGAAGTATCCAAGTTGGATATGTCCCTGAGCATCCTCATAGAGGTAGCTAAAAGATTCTACCCAATCCCCACAGTTTCCATAAACAAATCCGTCTGGCTGTACAAGAACTTCTGGAGAATGGATATGACCGCAGATGATGCCTTGATAGTCATATTTACGTCCATGATCAATGACAAGTTGATGGTAAGTATTTGTGAACAATGCAGCTTCCTTGACCTGTCGCTTGATAGCTTGGGAAAGAGACCAATGAGAACGGTACCCTAAAAATTTCCGCATACGTTGAAGAGGCTTATTCAAGGAAAGTAGTAGGGAATAGCCCATATCACCAAGACGATTCAACCATCGCATATTAGAGACTTCACTATCGAATTGATCGCCATGTAATACTTTAAAATGGAGATTTGAGCTAGTGATATGGGTTGTCTCATTCAACACAGTAATACCTCCGAACCATGCGTAGGTATCTTGTATATACAATAACATATCCCTGACTATTTCGTCGTGATTGCCTGGAAGATATACAACAGTAGTTCCATTCTTAGTTTTGGTAAGAAGAGCTCGTATTACATTAAGAGTAGCCTGATCAAAATACCTAACGCTAGAGTCTAAAGCCCAAAAATCAATAATGTCGCCTACCAGATAAAGATAGTCACAATCTACAGATTTTAGAAACTGCTCTATCTTAGCAGGCTGCGCGTAGGCTGACCCTAGATGAAGATCGGATACGAAAATAGCACGATGGCAAATGGTTTTCTGCACAAGATATCCTTATGAAGCAGATTGTAGTGTTACCACTGAGAACGTTTGATCTTGGTATTGTAAATACAACGATGGACAACTGCCGATCCCGAAGGACAAAGGAAAATTTCCCATTCAATAGATGCTTTTTCCGCTTCAAGAAGAGAGATGAATAAAGCTGGAAGTTCATAAACGTCATTGTCCACAATGTGATGAGTCAACTTGCGTCCAAGAGTATCGAAATAGGTAACACTGTAAGTACCGGGTTGGTTACGATGAAGAGTATCATCCATATAACTATCAAGCCCCCTGCAGAAAAACGATGGTACGACTAATTAAGAATAAGTACAAAGCAACACTGATCATTACAATCATTCACAAAATCTACATTCTTGAAAAGTCATAAAACCGTCCTTGTGAACACTTGGAGTACGGTACTTGTGGAGTTCGTGCATACTGCTGATCTTGACCCTAGGTTGACGAATATTTTGAGAATTCATCCATTCCTGAGCTTGCGCAAATTTGTTTTCCAAAGAATTAAGTACGGCAAAATCACACATGAAAATACCTCAATTAGGTTTAGCATTAGATAGATAATTCACAATTTCCAAGAGTTTACGAATGACATAGTCTGCACGGTCTACATGAATGTTGTCTAGGAGTTTGAGATCGATAAGAACTTCCTCTGCCTGAAGGCGAAGAATATTAAGTTCGATATGCAGAGGTGTACTATGATCAAAATCGATATAATGATCTTCTGTAGAACTGTTCTGTTTGATCACATTCGTACATTCATCGTCAGATTTATTACTCATGCAATTACAGTAGTACCTAAATAAGAATTCTGATCGTCTTCATTATCCAGATCTTGAGTCCAAGTCTCCCATTCGCGGGCATTCTTAGGTCGTCGGTCGTAGTCTTCTCTTGGAGGACGACATCGACTCTCACCTTCAAATTTTTGAGTGCGTTCCTTATCAAACGTTTTTTTAATAGCCATGTGTTTTACTTTGTTCTCTAAGCTAGAATTATTATAAATTGTTTGGAGCGGATGAAGGGACTTGAACCCTCGACATTCTGCTTGGAAGGCAGAAGCTCTACCAACTGAGCTACATCCGCATGTTTGGTATATTAAACACAATAAATGCATACTGCAATAGTGCGCATTTGTGATTTTCCGTATACAGAGTAATTTTTATTTGAAGGGATGTTTACTAATGAAACATCCGAAATGAAAATGGTGGGCCCAGCAGGATTCGAACCTGCAACCAAGGGATTATGAGTCCCCTGCACTGGCCGTTGTGCTATAGGCCCGGAAATGGTAGTGACAGTGGGAATCGAACCCACATTACCCTCGCTTATCTGGCGAGTGCTCTACGGAGGTATAAGCTCCGCCCTAAGGCCAATATTAGCAATGTCACCAGTAAAACTTAATCTAGCTTCAGCTCTAGTTCTCTGAATTCTGTAGGGCTAATGCCCCCCTTGCGAAGAATTTCCTGAGTCTTTAAGTAGACAAATACTTCTTTTTTGTCATTGAAGAACTTGTTATAGAGACCTGTGCCATTATAACCTGCTACGCAAGTATCATCAAGCAATTCGATAAGTTGACCAAAGGTAACTTCTACTACTACATCATGATCAAGCATGTCTGACCTCTCCTGGTTAAAGAGACGTGCCTCCAGATTTAGCAGAAGGTTCATTGCTAAAAATCTTGAAGGCAGTAGCAGGGTAGTAGTAAAAATCCCCGTCGTCAAACAAGACCGCAACTTGTTCCAAAGCTCCGTCGTAAACCCAACAAGCTACGAGGGTCTTGCCTTTCTTGGTAATCAATACAGCTCGTTGCGTTCCTACCTGAACACGGTTGTTCGACAGAGTGCAGGAGGACTCTTTAGAGGTACGTAGTACAAGAGTGCTCCCATTCTCTAAGGAAGCTGTTAAAAATGTCTCAGCGACTGCGAGAAGCGGTGTAAACAGAAGCACAAAGGCAATAATGAATTTTTTCATGGGGGGTATTTGAAAGATCTGTTAGTTTAGTTTGTTAGAATGGTATCAAGTTACATGAATAATTCAAAAACTTAAAATTACCACC
>SDAZ01000063.1 GCA_006212005.1 Sulfurovum sp.
AGAGGATAGATAAAGAGATAAGTTGTTTTTATATTGGTTTTATCATCTATCTTACTTTTTTCCATATTATCAATTTCATTGTAGATATCTTCTAACTCTTCTATATTACTAGCCTCATAACTTTTAGCTTTACTCTCTTTTGAGAGCTTTTTAAGATACTCGATATCATAATCTCCCTCATGACCAATCCCGATAGTATAGAGTTTAACCTTGCTTTTTGAGATGATATCCAATACATCGTTACTCGGAATGGCACTAGCATTATCAATCCCATCTGTCAATAAAATCACTACTGTACTTTTAGCATTTGATTTTTCTACCATACCATAGGCTTGGATGATTCCATCGTTGATGGCTGTTTTTTGCCCAGCTACTCCAACCTCTTGCATAGATATGATGGTATTTAAAAAGTTTTTGTCAAAAGTGAGTGGCGAAGCGATAAAAGCAACATCAGCAAAAGAGATAATACCAACTCTATCATCGACTCGTTTTGCTATAAAATCATTGGCAATTTTTTTGACAATAGTAAATTTATTGATACCTCTTATATCAAATGGCTCAAGCATAGAACCACTTGCATCTACAACTAAAACGATATCTCTTGTCTCTTTTTGTATATTTTCAAACTCTTCTTTTAGTACAGGTGATGCTAAAGCTATAATTGCCATTAAAATTCCAAACCATTTTAAAATCAGTAGAAGTTTATTGGAGTTGTATTGATAAAGTCCCAATATCTCCAAATGTGGAAAATAGATACTTCTAACTTTGACTTTACAAAAAAAGGCACAACCAATAAAAAGAAAAATTAGCCCCAAAAGATAGGAAAATTCAAAACTAAAGTGACTCATGAATGACATGCACCAATAGATTGTACTGTTTTAGAGTCTCATCATCAACTTGTGGTGACTCTTTTTTGTATTTATATCTTTCAAGAACGCTTAAAGTCTGCTCATAAATCTCTGCGATTCGTCTATCTTCTCCCATAAGCTCTTTTCCCAATTTTGATATTTTATAAGATGCCTCTTTTGCATTACTCCAATCAATATTTTCAAGCTCTTTAAATGCGATTTTTTTTCGATTTTTAGAGCGTTTCAGCCATAATGATTTGATAAATATATAGAGTAAAAAAAGTGCGATAGAAGCAAAGATAAATACAACGATGATAAAAATCGTAAAACTGCTATCTTCTATTTCTAAAAGGGGTTTAATATCCGAGATATCTTCGTTCATCACACTACTCCTAAAACTTTTCGTATCTTTTGATAAGGATTTTCATCGGTATAGATTTTCACAAATCGAACGCTATTTTTTTTAAAATTTGCATAAAGTTTCTCATCATTATCTTTGAGTCGTTTTGTATAAATCCCTATGGCACTATCGCTTAAATCTGCTTCAAAACTTTTTAAACTTTGCATATCACTAAGACCAATATGACCCAATGCAACGGGTGACTCTTCAAATCTATCTCTTAAAATAATCGCAATAATATCATGTTTTTTACTTAAAAGTGTTACATCAATCTCCCCTACCCCATCACAGATTAAAAAGAGTAAAGAGCGTTTTTTAATCCGTTTATACAATTCTAAAGTAAAGGCTTTATAGTCTGCTTTTTTACCTAAAAGTTCAAATTCATCAATGGATTTTAAAACTTCATGAAGTGCAAAAAGTTTTTTTGTGGGTTTTGTGAAGTGATGTAGAGTCTCTGAAAAAAGAATATTGCTAAAATTATCACTGTTTTTTATGCTACTCCATCCAATCATCGCAACAACTTCAGCCATAAGTTCAACTTTTTGTTTTGCTGTTCCAAAATAGAGTCCACCACTCATCATACACGCTGTTACAACATTGAAAGCTCTCTCTTCATGATATATCTTCACTTGTGGAATGCCTAGTTTTGCACTTTGTTTCCAATCAATTTTTCGGACATCATCACCATAGTTATACTCTCTAATCTCCGCAAACTCAAATCCTTCACCGATAAAACGAGAAGCATTATTTCCAAGCATATCACCAAAAACACCCTTACGGCTTTTAAGAATAATCTTTTTAATGTTCACCAAAATATCCTATGGAATATCAATAGCACCCAGTATCGACTCTATTATGCTATCCGTTGTGACATCATTGGCTTGTGCTTCATAACTCAAAATGATTCTATGTCGTAAAATATCTTTAGCAATATAGCTTATATCCATAGGAGAGACAAAATCACGACCTTTTAGATATGCTGTTGCTTTTGAGGCACGATACAAATCAATACTAGCTCGTGGACTAGCACCAAATGCGATAGAAGAGGAGAGTTCATGGAGTCCATATTTATGAGGTTCTCTTGATGCAAATACAAGTTCTATAATATACTCTTCAACCTCTTTATCAATATGAACATTTAAAGCCTCTTCTTGAATCGTCTTGATATCTTCAAGTGAGGCTACTTGTTTGATTTTAGAAAATGAGTTATTTGCTACTCGTCTTGCAATCTCCAACTCTTCGGCTTTAGTATTGTATCCAACTACTATCTTCATCATAAATCTATCAAGCTGTGCCTCTGGAAGCTCGTATGCTCCCTCATGTTCGATTGGATTTTGTGTTGCCATAACCAAAAATGGTTCATCAAGCTTAAAACTTTCATCACCTATGGTCACTTGTCTCTCTTGCATAACCTCTAAAAGAGCGGATTGAACTTTAGCTGGGGCTCTATTTATCTCATCCGTAAGTAAAATATTGGTAAAAACAGGTCCTCTTTTTATCTTAAAGGTGTTATTTGATGGGTCATAAATCTGCGTTCCTATAATATCACTGGGTAATAAATCGGGAGTAAATTGAACCCTTTTAAAGTTCAATCCTAAAGATGAAGCTAAAGCATTAACCGTAGTTGTTTTTGCTAATCCTGGTACCCCTTCGAGTAAAATGTGTCCTTTGCAGATAAGTCCAGCTAAAAGTGAATCTACCATCTTATCTTGACCTACAACAACTTTTGACACTTCATTTTTAATGTTTTGAATGATTGGATTCAATTACTTATCCTTATTGTGTGATTTTTGTTTTACACCAATCCAAGAGATAACGGGAGGATAGGAATTATCTCTTGAAATTGAAAACGATATGATAGCAGTAAAATTCTTTACTGTTGCAATTTTAGTACCTAAAAATTAATCATTTATTAACGCTTCATTACATTTTATTAATCACCAACTTATTTGAGTTTAACTTTGTCCAATTTTCCTAAATGAGTATAATCAAGTTTCTCTCTAAATTCTATGATAGAGGGTACAAGATGTCTAGCACCATGCTCTTTTATCCACTGTTTTAAATTCTCTTTATCAAGATTTGAACCAGCTTTTTTTACCACAATCGCTTTTAATCTCTCTCCAAACTCTTCATCTTTAACCCCAATAACTCCAACTTCCAAAATATCTTCATGAGTAAGCAAAATCGTTTCAAGTTCGAGTGGATAGACATTTTCACCACCAGAGACTATCATATCATCTACTCTACCTTTTAAAAAAATCATTCCATCATCGTCAATAATGGCTCTATCTCCTGTTTTTATCCAATTATCCAAATCTATACTCCAACTGGTTTTCACTTCCAATTCACCATCATCTGCCAATCTAAGCTTGACACCTCTTATCTCCTTACCGATAGAGTTTGGATGTAGTTTTAACATCTTAGGGGTTGCCATAATACAAAATCCAGCCTCAGAAGTACCATAAAGATTATAGATTATCTCACCATGTGTTTCTAAAATATGTGTGGCTAAAGTGGGATAAAGCATCGCACCACCACTCACAATAACCTTAAGTGACTCAAAATGCTTATCTTGTTTCATTAAGCGATTTATCATCAATGGAACGCCAATCACAACTTCTATCTTATCATTGAGAATATTCTTATCCATAGTGTGAACTTCAAATCTTTTATCTACATACATTTTAGCACCTAAAACCGTAGCGATAAAAACAGCACTTAACCCAAAACCATGATATATCGGTGTTGCGATGTAAACCAAACGATAATTATCTAAATTTGCTTTGAGTAAAAGTTCACTAAAAGGATATAAAAATCCAAAATTAAAACTGCTTCTTGACGCTGGTTTTGCCTCTTTTGTTGTTCCTCCCGTTAAAACCGTTATCATTGAGGGCTTAAAATATCGCAATTTTTTTGACTCATCAAACGACTCTTTTAAATTCTCTTTTATAGAATTTTTCTCTCCGTAAGTTGAAAGTGAGATATCTTTAAATTTAGATTGAATAAAAAGAGATTTTAACTCATCATCATAAATATAAAAATCAAAATTCATCCTTGAAAAAAGTTTTAAAAATTGTGGTTGACTTAGATTTGGATTGAGCATGTAGATATTTGCACCAAGCCTTGAAGTAGCGAAAAGAGAAATGATAGCATTTGAAGAGTTAAAAGCGACAATGGCAACTCTACTTTTTGAGTGAATATTATATTTGAGATGAAGTTGTTTAGCCAATTTTAAACTTTTGGCATAGAGTGTTGGATAAGTAAGTGTCTCCTCATCATAGTGCAAAGCATCTCTATTTTTGTGAAGTTTAGAGATAAAACCTAGAAGCATTAAGGCGTTGATACCATCTTTGAAGATAGCCAAAAAAAGAAAATAGAGTGCTTTAAAAGTTAAAAGTTGTGTTGCGTGAAGTTTTTTTATAAGTTGCATAAAATCTTTCATAAAATTCCCTTATTATAAAGTTTAATCATAATCCACTCAAGAAGTGGTCTAAAAAGTATAGAAAAGAGTTGAGCCAATGTTAACCACCATGGAGCATAATATTTTTTTCGAGAATGGATAGCGTTTAAGATAACCATAGCAACTTCATTTGGATGAAGAGCTGGAACTCTATCATAGGCTTTAGTTGGTTTTATCATTCGTGTTCTGACTAAAGGTAGATAAAGTGAAGTTGTGGCTACTTGATGAGCATTTAACTCGATACTAACAGAACTAAACCACTCATCAAAAGCACTTTTTGAACTCTGATAAGCACTCCATTTTGGAGCAGATAAAAGTTTAACATTGAGTGCTGATATATTTATAATATGCCCTTTGTTTTTAACCAAATTGGGAATAAGAGCTAAACTTAATTCAACTGGAGCTAAAAAATTTAGATGGATGGTTCGCTCAAAATCATGCATTCTATCAAGTGAATCAAAAATGGAACGACGAATAGATTTTCCTGCATTGCTCACAAAAATATCAATAGTAAATGGCTTTAATGACTCTATAAGATTTTTTACCTCTTGAGTTTGAAATAAGTCACATACAAAGATATCAATCTTAGCATTATTATTTTGAAGTTTTTGTTGTAAAAGTTTCAATTTTTCAATACTTCTTGCAACTAAAATAAGATGACACTCTTCTTTTACCAAAAGTTTTGTAAGACTCTCACCGATACCAAAGGAAGCTCCAGTGATGAGTATGGTTTTATTTTTGAGATTTAATTTTGGCTTTTTTGAGTTAAAAAAAGAAACCAATGGGAAAAAAAGTATTTTATTTATCATCTAATTGAGTTATTTTACCAATCTAATATCATAAATATCGCAGAAAGAAAATAGTTAGCGATAAAAATACTAATGGCTGAAAGAACAACCGCTTTTGTCGTTGATTCTCCTACCCCTTTTGCTCCACCTTTTGTATGATAGCCTACGAATGCTCCAATTGAGCCTACCATATAACCAAAAACCAACCCTTTTAAAATCCCTGTGCCTATCTCTGAAAAACTTAAAAGTTGTTTGATGGTGTCTGTGTAAGATACAGGATTCATATCCAACATGAGCCAAGAGATGAGGAATGCACTAAGATTTGAGACAAAGTCAAAAACAACGACAAGCAATGGCAAGGCGATGGTTGAGGCTACAATGCGTGGAATAAGAAGATACTTTTTAGAATCTACAGCCAAAGTCTCAATGGCATCTATCTGCTCGGTTACTCTCATCGTTCCTAACTCTGCTGCCATGGCTGATATCGCTCTTGATATGAGCATCAATGCTGAAAAAACAGGGGCTAACTCTTTGGTGATAGAGATAAAAATGGTATATCCCATAAAACTCTCTGCTCCAAACTTGCTAAAACCTTGAAAAAGTTGAACAGCCTCAACCATACCCGTAAAAAGAGCGGTCAATGCAATAACCCAAAAGGTGTTGACACCAATATTTTCAAGTTGTTCAAAAATCTGTTTAACTCTAAAAGGTCGTTTGAAAAATAGAGGAATAAGTTGTATCTGAAAGATAATAAATGCACCAAATTTTTCAAGTGAACTTAAAAAAGATAAAATAGTACTGCCAATAAATGTAAATATATGTGTCATTTAACTCTTTTTTCGCTTTTTTTTCTTATAATTCTATCTAAAATTGGTCAAAAGTGGATGAAATATGATAAAAATCGGAACAGATATTGTAGCAATTAGCAGAATAGAAAACTCTATAAAAAAATTTGGAGATACTTTTTTAGATAAATTTTTAAATCCAGATGAGAAGAAAAATACTTTGAAAATTGAGAGTATAGCGGGTTTATGGGCTTCTAAAGAGGCTATTTCTAAAGCTTTGGGATGTGGGATAGGTAAAGATTTAAGTTTTAAAGATATAATCATTTTTAAAGATGAGAAAAATGCACCACATTTTAGATTGGAAGAAAAGGCTCAAGAAAAACATCAAATTAAAGAGTCCTCTTTATCTATCTCTCATGATGGTGGATTTGCAATCGGAGTTGTTGTGATTATTTTATAAAAAAAGGCTCAATCTTAAGTAACAATACTCTATCATTATAGCAACAAAAGGGGATTTTATGAGTGGATATCAAATTTTATTATTTTTATTGGTTATTGCAATATTTTATATGTTTTTTAAGCAACTTTTTAGTGGAAGTTTTCCAAAAAGAGGTGTAGATTTTGAAGCAAAAACAGACAATGAACAGATAGGTGCAATAACGCAATATCAAAAAACATTCTCCTCTCCAGCTCCAAGACTCTCACGCGTAGAACAACTACTTCTAATAGCGGATGAGAGTGTGGCTAAAGGTGATTATGAAGAGGCAAAAAAAGCGTTAAGTAGTGCTGTTGTGATAGAAAAAGAGAATATTGAGATTTTAAGTAAGTATGGATTTGTTTTAAATGCGTTGAAAGATTATACAAATGCAAAATTGGTTTATACACAAATCATAGAACTAGATGACAAAAATGATAGTGCGTATGGAGCATTGGCAAACATTCTTCATAAGTTAAAAATGAGTGATGAGGCGATAGAAGCTCATAAAAAATCAATTGAATTAGATAGCACTTATGCACCATTTTATTTCAATTATGCAAATACGCTTTATGATTTAGAGAGGATTTATGAAGCATTGGAGATGTATAAAAAAGCCTATAAATTGGATGTAAAACTCACAGAGGCAAAAGAGATGATAGATAAATTAGAAGATAAAGTTAGCGATGTCAGATAATATTTTATATGCTATTTTAGCACTCAACTTAATCACTTTACCTATTGCAATACTCTTTTTTTATAAGTATTATTTAAAATGTTACGATACTTTTGTAGGCTCGTTTCCATCTTTGGCAGTCATCTCCTCTTCTAAAGAGATTTTTAGTGTAAATGACGATGCTTTAAAGTTTTTTGGTTTTCAAAATCTAAGAAATCTAAAGCATTCTCATAGCTCTATAAGCGATTTTTTTATAGAAGATTTAGGATGTATTGATAAGCACACTTATGGTAAAAATTGGCTTTTTAGGTTAGAGGGTCAAAAACATATCAAAGTGAAGATGAGAAATAATAGACTCAATATGGAGCAGTATTTTTATATCACGGTTGTAAAAATGTCGCTTATTGATAAATTTTTAATTTTATTTCATGATATTACCAATATCGAAAAAGAGAAGATTGATAATAAAGAAAAATCTCAAAAAGACTCATTAACAGGTGTTTTCAACAGAGAGAAGATGGCTGATGTTTTTAATGATTTGATGAGCCAAAGCGAAAAAACAAATGAGATATTTAGTGTGATTATCTTTGATATCGACCATTTCAAAAGAGTAAATGATACTTACGGTCACAATGTAGGAGATAGAGTTTTAGTCGAGTTATCAAGACTAATCAACTCTTGTTTAAGGGTAAACAAAGATATATTGGCACGATGGGGTGGAGAAGAGTTTTTGATAGTAAGCAAAGGTTCAAATCGAGACCAAGCTCATAAACTGGCATTAAGATTAAAAAGTGAAGTTGAAAGATATGGATTTTATATTGTTAGACATATCACTTGTAGTTTTGGTGTGACTGAATTTAAGCAAAATGACCAAGGATATAAGCAAACTGTGGATAGAGCCGATACTGCATTGTATGAAGCAAAAGAGACAGGGCGAAATAAAGTCATATCAAAATAAGAGAAGAGATGTTTACTGGATTAATAAGAGAGATAGGCAAAGTTGTAAGTTATAGAAACAATGTATTGAGCATACAATCCAAACATAAAGCTTCACTCGGGGATAGTATAGCTGTAAATGGGGTTTGTTTGACGGTGATAAGTTTGCAAAATGATGGTTTTAGTGTTGAGTTAGCAGATGAGACTCGTTCGATTATTGATAGCTCAAGACTTAAAGGAAAAGTTCATATTGAACCTGCAATGATGCTTCATGATAGATTTGAGGGGCATATTGTTCAAGGACATGTTGATGTTGTTGGTGTGGTGGAGCAGATAAATAGACTTGAAAATGGGGTTGATTTTATCATCAAAGTTCCAAATCAACACATTAGACATATCGTACCAAAAGGCTCAATAACAATCGATGGCGTATCGTTAACAGTCAATGAGGTGTTTGAAAATAGTTTTAGATTGACGATTATCTCTCATACACTCCATGAAACGCTTATCGGTCATTATGAGATTGGTACTCAGGTCAACATCGAGACGGATATGTTTGCTCGATATATCGACCATCTTTTGCATCATAAAAAGCCAATAAGTGCATCAACGCCTATGGGTTGGGAAGAGATAGATGATATTTCTATGAGATATTAAAGTAAAGGGTAAAAATGACCGCAATGATACTTTCGGCAGGATTGGGAACTCGAATGTTGCCTCTAACAGAACATACACCAAAACCGCTTTTAATGGCTGGTGGAAAACCGCTTATAGTTTGGCATATTGAGAAGTTAAAAAATGATGGAATCAATAAAATAGTAATAAATATCGCACATTTAGGATATAAGATACGAGATTATTTGGGTGATGGTCGTAGTTATGGCGTTGATATTATCTATTCAGATGAACAAGACGAGGGTGCTTTAGAAACGGCAGGTGGCATTATCAAAGCGTTAGATTATCTAAGTGATACTTTTTTGGTTATCAATGGTGATGTTTGGTGTGATTATAGATTTGACAAAGATTTTGAGCTTAAAGATAAATTGGCACATTTAATTTTGGTAGATAATCCAACTCAACATCCAAATGGAGATTTTTCACTAGAAGATACTATATTAACGAAAAAAGATACAAATAATTATACTTTTGCAGGAATTGGATATTATAATAAAAAATTATTTCAAAATTTAGATTATGGGAAAAGAGCTTTAGCACCTATTTTGTTTAAAGCGATAGATAAAAAGTTATTGAGTGGAGAGTATTTTGATGGTGAATGGAGAGATATAGGGACTCCACAAAGGTTAAATGAGCTAGATTTTATGTTAAATAAGAGTTGTAAAAACGATATAAAAGCCTAAAAAATAAGATTTTATGAGGAAAAAAGAGATTTAAATCACTTTATCGTCACTTTTTTATGTTACAATAAACGAATTTGGTTGTAGATAAACTAGATGAAATAAAAAGAAGGAGTAGAGAGTTTGGATAGATTTTTTTAAAAGAAGTTTCGAATCTTTTTTAAAAACAAAACTTAAATAGTCCAAATTTTCACATTTGATTTAATTATATTCATGAAAATATTTAAAAATTTAACAATTCTGTCGGTCGATAATAGTAGTGGTGATGACAATCTTCTTTTTTTAAAAGATTATTGTCGTGAATTTTATAGGGCTTCGAATCATATTCAAGCAATTGAAATATATAAAGAACAATCTCCTCAAATTATCATCATGGACCCTTGTTTTGATGATGTTATGATAAATTTTGCAAAAGAGATTAGAAGAAAAGATGAAAGAGTGGTATTTGTAGCATTTTCTGAATGCAATGATAATGAGGCTTTAAAAGAGATATTGGAGCTAAATTTTGCAAGTTATATGCCCAAGCAGATTTCAAAAAAAGACTTAAGTACCTACCTAAATTTAATTTCAAAAAAATCATCCTTACCATAATTCTTTAAAATTTTATTAATATAACTTTCTAATGTAAAGGTCGAAGCATAATCAGAGATGTTTATCCAATGATATTT
>SDAZ01000064.1 GCA_006212005.1 Sulfurovum sp.
TAATCGTCCATATAATCATGGAAAAAGACAAACCAAAAATCAAGAAAAAGAACATAAGCCATAATCTATATTTTTCCATTTTCATCAACGACTCTTTCTGCTTCTTAAAATTGCATATACATAAGCCAAAAGACCTAAGACTACGATAGTATAAATGAAAGATTTCCAAACAGTATTGAACTCATATCCCTCATTTCCCATACTAGAAGAGAGTTTTATCCCTTTATCTTCAGCTACTTTATCTGTTATAGCCCCATATCCATTTAAAACAGCTGCTGAAACTTTCGCATAAAGTGTATTTTTATCTTTTGAGGCTAACAATGGGATAATATAATCATCTAAAATCTCATCTTTATCAAGTTTTCCATCCAAATCAGGACTATTTCTAAGATTGATATGCGTATCATCTACCGATATACTAAGAAGAACAAATGGAGCTTTTAGATTTGAAGTGAGATTGTCTTCTACACTTTTGATATGATTTATTTTACTTTTCATATCTTTAAATCGATACAAAGCCATATCTTTTTTAAGATACAGATATACATTAACGCCAGTTTTTGAAAAAAGTTCGTTTCCTATCTCATCTATTTTAGTGACTGTTCTAGTATCCACCAAATCAGCACCCTCAATCATAAATTTACTACTAGTTGAAGTGTTTGCAAAAACAGGATTTAAAAGAAGTAAGAGGAGTGCAAAAAGCACCCCAATTTTTAAAGATAAATTTTTCATTTAACCAACGAAAACTCTAGTTGAGTCAAAAAATGAAAGATAAATAGTAACAACAGCACTTACAGCTAAAAGCCATCCAATAATTTTATCCATCTTATTTACCTCCTGTAGCGTTTGCGTCTGTTGCACCGCCATTTATCCACATTGTATGATTTTTAGAACCATCTTTTTGGTCAGCTTCTGAAAAAATACTACCTGATTTTAAACCATTCAAATCTTGGTTTATTGTATAAAAGTTTGTAGCATTACCTTTTTGAGCAACAATAGCAAAATATGTTAACGCACCTAAAATACTCAAAAGTAAAAGAACAGCCACTGCATAGCCACCCAAACCATGAAGAAGGCTAAAAAGCCCCCCTTCTGTTCGAGGATCAATTTGTGTATTGTGTCCTGCCATCTTATTCTCCTTTAATTGAACGAATATAAGTTGCTAAAGCTTTTTCTTGAGTCTCGTTCAAACGACCTTTAAAGCTTGGCATCACACCTATATGACCTTTTTTACCATTAGTCAAAACAGTAGCCACCAACTCATCACTATAAGCTTTAAGATTTGGTGCAACTTTTGGCATACCTTCACCATTTGCTCCATGACATGCTGTACAACTTGCAAAACTAGCAGGTGCTGTACCTTTCAATCCACCAGCTACATAAGTAGCTACTTCATCAATCGCTTTAGGGTCAGATAACAAACCAGCAGGCATACCAGCAGGATACTCTGAAGTAAAGTTCTTTGAACCATTTGTAATTGCATGAGCAACAGCCTCTTTAGAGATTCTTTTTGTCAAATCTTGAGCTTTACCATTGATACCCATTGCATCAACACCGTGACAAGGCGCACATTGAACTAAGAATACAGATTCACCCATCGCTTTTAAAGTATCTTCGTTTGGATTTGCAAACTGCTCTTTAAACTTCTCGTTGTAACCTAAAACTTCTTCGTTGTATTGACCAACTTGTGAAAATTGATTTGTTGGATATCCAAAGAAAAAATACCAAAACATCCAGATAATACTTCCAATGAAAATAATACCCCATCCTGAAGGAATAGCATTTTTATACTCACCAATACCATCCCAATTTTCATCCGCAAGTTCACCACCTGCAGTATCATTTTTTATTTGATTGATGTATTTTAATGCTGTTGCTACTGTAATCGCAATAATAGCGAATGCACCAACCATTGTTAGCATATTTATATAGTCGTCTGTTTGAAATGCATCACCAGCGATGACATAAGTTCCCAACATCAAAACGACAACCAATAAAATCCCACCTATAACCATAGACTTCATATCGTTTCCTCCTAACTCTTTTTCTTCTCTAATCTATCTCTCTCTTCAAGAGGAGTAGAATCAAGAGAATCATCTAAAACAAGTTTTGAGTACTTTTCGTAGTCTCTTTCGCCTGTTCTTTGTCTTTTATAGATAGAATATGCGTAACTATAAAAAACGATGAATACAAAAAGGATTATAAAAAACTTTGCATAACCCTGAATTGTCAATAATATCTCTTGATCCATAGCCGTAAACCTATTTTAAAGAGTTCAAGTAAGCAATCAATGCAACAACTTCAGGAATTTTACCACCTGCAACCGCATCTTTTACTTCTTGATTTTTCATATCTTTTGCAATAGCTTTTGCATCATCAAGAGCTTGAGCATTAGCCTCATCCCATGAACCCAATTTTGGCATATCAGCTTGGTCGTATGGAGTACCAAATACCTCTTTTTGAGTATTTGCATTTGCATACGCTGTTGCGATATCAGCCTCATTTGTAAATTGATGAGGATATGCTGGCATAATACTTCCTGGTACAACTTCACTAGGAGCCATCATGTGGTTTTCATGCCAATCTGTTGTTCTATAATTTCCAACTCTCATCAAGTCAGGTCCAGTTCTTTTTGAACCCCACAAAAATGGTCTATCATAAGCATATTCACCTGAAAGTGAATACATACCATATCTATCCGTCTCTGATTTAAATGGACGAACAAGTTGTGAGTGACATGCATTACAACTATCTTTAATATATACTTGTCTTCCAGCAAGTTCTAAAACACTATACGGTTTAGTACCAACTGTTGGTTGAGATGCTTTAGCAAAATCTGGAATTATCTCAACAAATCCAGCAAATGCAACTGTTAAGAATAACGCCACAGCAAAGAAAAATGGTCTTTGTTCTAACCAATGAAACATAATCTACCCCCTTCTCTTAAACAGCCATAGGCGATGCATTAGCTGGTTCTCTATCAAGAACTCTTCCAACTGTAGCTGTTTTGTACATATTGTAAGCGAACATAAAGAAACCAATTAAATATAACAATCCACCAACTGCTCTGATAGTGTAGTACGGTTGAAGTACTGTAACAGTATCAATAAATGAATATAAAAGTGAACCATATTCATCATAAGCTCTCCACATCATACCTTGTGTAATACCTGCAATCCACATACTTGTAAAGTAAAGAATAATCGCAACCGTTTGAATCCAAAATTGTGCATCCATAAGTTTTTTAGAGTAAATCTCTCTTTTGAACATTCTAGGAGCCATATGATAAAGTGAAGCTATAGTCATAAATCCAACCCAACCAAGAACACCATCATGAACATGCCCAGGAATCCAATCTGTAAAGTGAGCAATTGCATTAACTGATTTGATAGCTTGAATTGGTCCCTCTATTGTACTCAACATATAGAAAGTTGAAGCCAAAATCATGAATTTAATCAATGGTGATGTTTGAAGTTGTTGCCATTCACCCTTCATTGTAAGAAGCATATTAATCGCTGAACCCCATGAAGGTAAGATAAGAACAACTGACATTACAGAACCCATAGTTTGCATCCAGTCTGGAACAGTTGAGTAAACAAGGTGGTGACCACCAGCCCAAAGATAAACAAACATTAAACCCCAAAACGCAAGAACAGAAAGTTTATATGAGAATATATTTTGACCAGACTCTTTTGGAAGGAAATAATAAATCATACCAATAATTGGCGTTGTAAATACAAATGCAACAGCATTATGTCCGTACCACCATTGCACCAAAGCATCATTCGTACCCGAATACATGGAAATAGAGTGCATCAAAGAACTTGGAGCATCACCAGACCATAAGAATGTTGGAACTTCCATATTGTTAAACAGGTAAAGCATTGCAACAGCTAAGAATGAAGACATATAATACCAAGTAGAGACATAAATCGTTCTCTCTCTTCTCATTCCAATCATACCAAACATCGCTACGCCCCATAAAACCCACCAAACTACAACGAGTACATCAAGTGGCCACTCAAGTTCCGCATACTCTTTAGAACTTGTAAAACCCATAGCAAGTGTTACAACTGCCAAAAGGATAGTTAAAAAATATAGTCCAAAGTGAAGTTTTGCAACTGTCATCAACAACTTTGACTCTTTCAATGACATTTTCAATGTTCTTTGTCCAACATAATACCAAGTTGCAAAAATACCACTAAGTGTAAATCCAAATGCCACACCATTTGTGTGTAAAGGTCGTAATCTTCCAAATGTTCCATACTCACCAGCTAAGTTACTTAGTTCTGGAAAAGCAAGTTGAAAAGCTATAATTACACCTACCAGCATTCCTATGATACCAAACAAAATTGTAGCAAAAGTAAAAGCTTTTACCACAGAGTAGTCATACTCCAATTGTGCGTTGCTTTGCATCAATACCTCCTCTTAAAATAATTGATAGTTACAGATATGTAACCTACAAGTAATGATAATAAAAGAAGTGTTAAATTAGCCTTAACACTTGATATATTCATTAACTTTTTGTTATGTTTATCTTAAGTTATCTATATAATAAACATAAAATAATACATATTGTATATTATTTTATCATGTTAAGTCTAGCTTTTGCTCCAACAACTGTAGTATATCCTGTCTCACTAAAAGCATGTGTACCAGTTGAATCGTAGATAAGCATTGTCGGATATATAGAAACCCCAAACTTCTTAGCCAACTCTCCATTTTCATCATTTATCGTATCAAATGAGAGCTTTTTTTCACTCATATACGCTTTAATCTCATCATCTGTTCCAGATTTTACAGCAATAGTTAAGACTTGATACTCTTTACTTAACACATCAATATTTGGTGATTGTTGCCGACAAGCAGGACACCAACTCCCCCAAAAATATACAATTAATGGTTTTGTTTTATATTTTTCAAAAGATATATCTTTTTTCTCAATTGTTCTCATTGTTTCTTTTGGTAACACATTAAAAGTGTCAGGTTGTCTCAAATAATTGATAATTAGACTTGCTACGAAAAATATCAGTAGTGTGATAACTATCTCTTTTAAAATTTTTTTAAATGTCCAGTTTTTAAACATTTTTTATCCTTTACCTATTTTTATTCTTTATTAACTTTTTTATCTCGTTCTAACCATCGCTCTAAGATTATTTTAGCTGAAATAGAATCTAATTTACCATCTCTTCTATCTTTAAATTGAGCTTTTATCATCTCTTTAGCCTCAAACGAGCTTCCTTGTTCATCTTGATAAACCACTTCAATATCGCCTAACTCTAATAAAGATACAAAGTGCGTAATGCGTCGTTCCATCTCATCAGAACTACTTCCATCTTTGGGCAATCCAACAATAAGCTTATCTATCTGCCACTCTTTTAAAAAAGCACTAACATCATTTGAAGCTTGAACTCTATTTTTTCTTAAAATGGCATCTTGTGGGAATACGATACTCATATCCAGACAAATTGCCACACCTATTCTTTTTAAACCTACATCTATACACGCTATTTTCATAGCTAGAAGTATATCTAAGTGTTAATAAAAAATCACAATAAATACACTAAAAGAGATTAATATAAAAAAATTAATTTAAAGGATAAATTATGAAAAAGTTTATTTTTATGGCTCTATTTGGCTCAAGTCTGTTTGCTGATAGCTCTTTGGGTATTGTAATAAATGGTTCAAATGGAAATAATCAATTTAATTCACCAATAAATTATCAACAAGAGTATCCAAATTTCAACTATAATCGAGATTCTTATTATAATGAAGATGGATTATATTTTGGATTTTTCAACAATAAAGGATATTATATAAATGATGTCTATTTTGAATATAGAGATAGATATGGTTATTATGATAGATTGCATAGAAGAGGTTATTTTAGACCACATATAAGACATATTCGATATTATGACTACTATTCTGACCGAAGAGGTGACTATATCGATAATACAGATTGTTATATAGAAGAACGCCATTATTATAATCGTCGCCCACATTATAGAAGACATCATCCTCGACATAGTTATTATAGAGATGATGCTCGTGTCGTTGAACGCAGATATGATGACAATAGAAATTATCATCAAGAAGATAGAAAGCCTTATAGAGATAACGCAAAAGTGATATATGAGCGACATCCACATAAAGAGCGTAGATAACCTTAATGATTTTTCTTATATAAAAACTCTATACTTGAGCTATTTGGTGGCATGATGATGATATCGGTTTCGAAATTTTCATTATGCTCTATCCTTGTTTTTACACCATCTTTTGCATTTTCATGAAGATAAATAACGGTGATATTATCAGAAATTCTTTGTCCAAACTCTATATTTATGGTCTCATCACTGCTTTCAGAGAGTATGAAATGGTCAAGTTTGATTCCTGCGATATTTTTCACCAAATTTTTAGCCAAAGCACTCCCAACAACTGCATAAGCTCCATGTCCACCACCTACATCAACGGTTGGGGTATCAAATAAAATCAATGAGAGAGCTTCCTCTTGGCTAAGATAAGGGTCTGAATTGAAATGAACGATTGGCTCATTTGGCGTTCCTGTGATATAAATCCTTACCTTATATTTATCTTTAATATATCTAGCTCTAATATCTAAAATAGGATTTTTCGGATTTCCTGTAAAGTATAAATTACTATTGTCGATATGAAAATATCTATCTTCAACAATATAACTTCCGTTTTTAATGACTGCTTGACCTAAAATTTGCATCTCTTTATTATACTCTTTATAGATGGTAAAATCGCTCATGATATCTGCTTTGATACTATCAGTTTCATATTTTATAGGGTTTTGACTTTTAACTTTTATCATTAACTTGAGGTCATTCATTGGATTTTTAGCTTTTAGAGCCATATCTTGAATGATGATAATATCGCTATCTTCTTGAACTCCAGCACCACCAACACTCTCGTAAGTTATCTTATCTCCCAAAAGATTTAACTCTCCTGAGATAGAAGTTTTATTGCTATCAAGCTCCAAGGAGATATCTATATTGGTTAAAATGTCAAAATCTTTATTTTTATATCTAAAATTATCATGTTTAATATCCATCTTTCCATATTTTTTAGCCAAATTATAACTCCCTTTAAGGGTTGCACTATCATTTATCCAAACGCTATCCATATAAAGAATATCCTCTTTAAATCTAAGCTTAGAGCTTTTTGTTGCAAAAAAATCTTTTATATAAGGGTTATTGTTGAGTGTAAATTTATAAGAGCGAATCTCAATATTACTCTTATCTAAAAACACTTCACCTTTAAGATTTAAAAACGCTAAAGGGTCACCATCACCTTTAAATTCCAATTTAGAAGATGCGAGAGAGGCTAAAACGGTTGTATTTTTAATATCCAATTTTCCATTGATACTCATTTTTCCTTTTAGTTTTGGAGGCGTAAAATTATAAAAAAATGAAGCTGTCTTTAAAAAATTATCAATATTTTCTACTTCACTGTTAAATGAAAGAGGTGCTTTGGTTGTTCCACTAAAATTGAGTTTTTCTTTATCTAAGAAAGCAACTCCATTGATAAGAGTTGATGTTGGATTATGATAGATAAATGATGTTTTAAGATTTTTGGCTTCAATATTGATGTTATAATAATCCCCATTGATAACCACTGTTGTCAAAAAATCTTTAAAAGGCTCATGCTTGATATTCTTATCCATATTTTTTATCATAGAATTTGAATTCATCGTTGAGATAAGATTGAGTTTATAAGGTGTTTTAAGATTCATTTTCAGATTACTATCTACTAAAGGAGAAGTCATTTTCGCTTCTATGGTAGAAGAGGTAACATCATCAAAGATAAAATTTCCTTTCGCTTCAACCATCCCCGTAGCCGTTTTAAAATCAAGTGGAAGAGACTCAATAAATTTTGAAAGTAAGATGGCTTTTGAAGTTTTTACCTCTAACTCGCCTTTTTCATAGTTTTTAATCCTAAATGTACCTTTTAGATTTGAAGTTAAAAAATCAATATCCAAATTATTTACATCTCCCTTAAACTTTCCATTCGTATCATTAAGAAGATTGTCTATTACATTTTTGGGTAAGTTCTTAAATGCTTTAGCACTAAATTTTCCACGATAAAGTACTCTTTTATCTTTAATTCTATAAGTAAGATTATCCACCTCAACTTCATCTGCATAAGGTGTTAAAACTTTGGCGTTTGATTTGATAGAAAAATTATTGTCACTAAAATCATAGTAAAAATCGTGAGTAGCCTCTTTCAAAGAGATATTAAAATTGCTTTTTAACTTTAAAAAATCATTTGCTTTATGAGCTATAATACACCTTACTCCCTCATCATTTAACTCAACTTTGAAAGGTAGCTTATTTAATTTTTCTAATTTTAAGGGCAATTTATATCTATCAAATAGTGTTTTTAGAGGTACGGCTACACCTTTTGTATAAAGCTTCATATCTTTGATATACCCTTTTTGTAAAGTATTGGCAAAAGAGGTTTTGATATCCACTGTTACACTAGGAGCATTGATTTTCAACTTTGGCTCAATATCAATCTTTAACTTATCAATTCCCAAATCCACTTTTTGAAGCTTCACAGGCTCATATATAGTAGGAATGATATTGGCATTTGTTTTTTTGATAAGAACACTCTCTATCATAGCTTTACTTTTTGTTTTATTTTTACTTTTCGGGATAGAGTTTATAAATTTAATAAGAGGCTTTATATCTATCTTTTGAAGATTTGCTTTTTCTACAATCAAATGATTATCTTTTATATTTGCATGATTGATATTTAGTGAAGTTAGATTTGTAGGAGCATTAAGATAGATATCTTTAATAGACAATCTATCTTTTTTATCCATAGCTAAACTTCTTATCCCAACTTCTACTTTTTTAGAAAATAGAGATAAATAACTCAATGAGTGAACCTCAAGCAAAGCACTATCAAATGATATTGGCTCATCTTTATACCAAACATAATGATAATTAAAATTTTCCATCTCTAAAAAAAGCTTATTCAATCTCATCTTATCATAAATCATAGGATTGACATCTAAAGAGAGCTTTTTAACTTCAACTGCAAAGTCAAAACTGCTTGTATCTTCATCTTTAGAACTGCTTTTAGGCTCATTTTTAGATATTTCTTCGACCATAGTGACGATTCTATTGACTTCAAGTCCTTTTATGGCAATATTTTGTATCGTTATTTTTTGAAACATAAGCGTCAAAGGATTGACATTTAAAACAATGTCATCTGCTAGTTTTGCCTTTTTATATCTTAGATTTTCGATTTCGATACCTGTAATAATATTACCATTCATCGTGTCATAAGTAATATTATAAGGGGTTAAAACTTTGTCTAAAATAATTTTTAGTCCACTAGAATCGGTAAATAAAAATAGCACAAAAGCAAAAAGTAAAAGTAATAATTCAATAAAAATAATCACCGTTCTTGAAATAAAAACAGCTACATCTTTTATCCCTATCAAAATCAAAACGATTGTCCAACTTGAAAATGTACCCCATTTTCTTTGCTATCTTTCACATTGACCCCAAAATCTATCTTAAAAGGAGCAATCGGTGTCATATATCTAAATCCAAAACCGATAGAACTTATAACATTGTTGTTGTACTCCCAGATATGGTCGTTGTCGTTTATCATTGTATTATCATTAAATATTGCCCAACGCAAATTACCATATAAAGGAAATTCAGCCTCTAAACTTAGATTGGCTAAATTATAACCCCCATCTGTTGAGTCTGTTGTTGAGGATTGAGTGATACCTATCTTATCGTAGCCATATGCTCTATTTGAAAATGCTCCACCTGCAAAGAACTTTTTGGATTCAGGAATAGAGTTATCAAAAATATTTATCCCTCCCATGCGTCCAACAGCAGCCATCGTAACCTCATCTACTGTATAGATAAGTCGCAACTCTTCGAGATATTTTAAGTAGTTTGTACTATCGGGTGAATAAGGCAAACCATACTCCATATCATGAGAAAAATATACACCCTCTTTTGGATTTATCCGTGAATCTCGCCTATCATAAACCAATCGCATAAATGGATAAAGTATAAAATATTGCCTATCTGTTGAAATATCGGTACTCTCAACCCCAATACCCACACTATGATACCACTTATCCTCTTGATGAGAGATGTAAAATTTGTTGTAAAATGTCTTTTGGTCATAATCGTGAATATCTCTTTCTTCCACATAACCAACCGTATTTGCAACATCAAGATGGTAACCCTTTATCTCAACGAGATTTGGATTTGAAAGTGAAGCTTCTATCTTCTTATGTTTTTCCGAATAAAGTGCATCGAAACTTATCTTTCTACCGTCACCTTGA
>SDAZ01000065.1 GCA_006212005.1 Sulfurovum sp.
TAACGCTTCACCTGAAAATTTAACTAAAACTCTTTTATTAGTTGCCATTGTTTAACACCTCTATTTTAAAGAGTAATATTATCCAAAAGTACTTAAAATCCGTTGAATGTGTGTTATAATGTTACACAAAAAAAGGGACACAATGAAAACATTGGACAAAGAAGCACTGTTAAAGAGTATTCGTGACATACTAGACTTTCCAAAGCGTGGTATTATCTTTAAAGATATAACTACTCTACTGAACAATCCATTGGCTTTTGGGGATTTAATGGAACATTTAGAGGATAGATACAAAAGTTATGATTTAGACTTTATCGCAGGGATTGAGTCAAGAGGTTTCATTTTTGGTTCTGCATTAGCAACAAGACTTGGCATAGGATTTGTACCGATACGAAAGAAAGGAAAGTTACCATTTACCACAGTTAGCGAAAAGTATGCGTTAGAGTATGGAGAAGATGAAGTTGAGGTACATATCGACGCTTTTGGAGATAAAAAAGGCTCAAGAGTTTTACTCATCGACGACCTTATCGCTACAGGTGGAACGGCAAAAGCAAGTGCAAATCTTATCGGTAAAGTTGGGGCTACTTGCGTTGAGAGTTGTTTTGTACTTGAACTCACTTTTTTAAATGGCAAAGCTAATTTTCCAACTCCTCTTTACAGTATTTTAGAGATTTAATTATTTATATATTTTTAAGTTAAATTTTAACATAAAAAAATATAATATAGTTATGAAAACAGAAACTAAGAAAAAAGAAGAAGAAATTATCATTGTTAACCGTCTAAATTGTGCATCACTTGATGGAGCTATCGCTTTAGGGATAGAAGTTGAAGCTACATTTACAAAAGGATTACCTGCATTTAGTGTAGTTGGACTTGCAAGTAGTGATATCCAAGAGGCTAAAGAGAGGGTCAAATCGGCACTACTAACCAACTCTTTTTCTTTTCCACCTCTCAAAATCACCATCAATCTAAGCCCAAGTGATATCAAAAAGAGTGGAACGCACTTTGACCTCTCTATTGCTTTGCTGGTTGCAATGCAAAAAACACCGATTCCATTAGATGAGCTTTTTGTTTTTGGAGAATTGGGACTTGATGGGAGGGTAAAAAGTAGCTCAACCATATTTCCACTTATTTTATCTCTCAAAGAGCAAGGGATACTAAAAAAAGCCATCGTTCCGCTTGATGCTATGGAATCGTTACGATATATCGTAGGAGTTGACTTTATCGCAGTTTCCACACTAAATGAAGCGATAGAGAATCTGAAAAATCCAACCAAAACTTCACAAATCCAAAACTTTGAGTACAGTGCTTCAACGCTCAATCTATCGAATACCACATACTACATAAACGACAAGATAGACAAAGATTTTAGTGATGTTAAAGGGCAAAGTGTTGCCAAAAGAGCTTCACTTATAGCCTCTGCAGGGATGCACAACTTTTTTATGGAGGGAAGTCCTGGATGTGGTAAAAGTATGATTTCAAAACGACTTCAAGATATCTTGCCTCCACTTTTAGAAGAGGAGATTTTAGCGATTGCTAAACATCAATTTTTAGATGGAGTCACACCTGATTTTGGAGCTAAAAGACCCATCCGTTCACCACACCATACAGCAACAACATCATCTATCTTTGGAGGTGGCTCTCATCAAGCTAAGATTGGCGAAGTTGCACTTGCACACAATGGTATCTTATTTTTTGATGAGTTACCCCATTTTTCTAAAAATATCTTAGAAGCACTTAGAGAACCACTGCAAGATAGAAAAGTTCACATATCACGAGTCAATGCAAAAGTAGCGTATGAATCAAATTTTATGTTTGTAGGAGCGATGAATCCCTGTCCATGTGGCAATTTGCTTTCTAAAACAAAACCTTGTCGATGTTCTGCAATGGAGATAAAACGCTATAAAAATCGTCTCTCTGACCCTTTTTTAGATAGGATTGATATATTTGTTGTGATGCAAGAGGTAAGTAGCAACGATACTTCAGATATCACAAGCTCAGAAATGAAAGAACGAGTTGTCAATGCCTTTATCGCTCAAAAAAAGAGAAATCAACCAAGACTAAATGGAAAACTCAATGAAGATGAAATAGAGATATTTTGTACGCTAAGTAGCGGAGCAAATAGTATTTTAAACAAAGCCATAGAGAGGTTTGGATTATCTCACAGAAGTATTACGAGTATAAAAAAAGTTTCACGAACTATCGCTGATTTAGATTTATCACTTGTCATAGAAAAAGAGCATATTTTAGAAGCGTTGAGTTATCGAAGAAGAGAGAGTTAAAAAATTCACCCTCTAAAAGAGGGGGAATTTAAGATTAAAATTTGTATGAACCAACTAAACGAAGTGTATCTCTATCTCTTCCAGTGTAAGTTGCAGTTTCAGTATCAAAAGATGTATAGATAGCTTGAACAGTAGCTCCTCCTACTTTTGTAGAAGCTGAAATATCCCAACCTTTTATCTCGTTTGCAGCCGTATCACTACTACAATCTGTATAACTTGTAGCCAATTTTACTCCACTAAGCTCTTTTGAAGCACCAACTTTAAAAGTATCATTTCCAGGTCTTGTTACGATTCCATCCATATAAATAGAATCAAGTCCTGTATAAATCATTGTTTTATCACCAGTTGATACATTGGCAAAACCTAAAGTCCCATCTTCATCAGCAGATGAGTATGCACCATAAACATTTACACCAGCAACTTCTGTTCCAGCTTTTACAGCCCAAATACTTGAAGTTTTTCCAGCAGCTTCAGGATTCATAGTAGCATATTGTGCACCTAAAGTTACATTTCCAGCCACTTTTGTGTCTCCTTGTAACCATGTAGCTTGTGCTACATCTACAACATTGTAATACCATGCTTGAAGTGTAGTATCAGGAACAGCTTTTGATACAGCACCAACAGTATAAGCTCCATCTGTACCAAAAGTTTCAAATGATTTTAATGTTGCAGTTTGCCCAAAACTTGTTACTAAACCACCAGCAGTTCCAGCAGTTATCACACCAGTAGTATTATTAAAATTACTAATACCATTATGGTTTCCTACCCATGCTCCAACTAAGGTTGTATTTTCTATATCATTATTTTGTACAACTGCTGCATCAAAAGTATTTTTAACAACATTCCATTTTTCTGTAAATGCCAATGGAGTATTTAACTCTTGACGACCTACAACAACAGTTGTTTTTCCAGCTTTAGCCGTTAAAGATGCTTGAGAAACTTGCCCTTGTGTATCTGTACTTCCAGTAGCCATAACACCACTTACTAAATTCTTTTCTAACCCTAATGTTGAAAATGCTTGTGCTTCAACATTACCAGTAACACTCTCTGAAAGCTTTGCATTAGCACCAATGGTTAAAGACGCTCCAGCTCTTGCTGCTTCGCCAGTTGTTGAAGTACCTTGCTCAAACATTCCTGTTGTTACTGCACCTTCTTGATTTGTTGTTTGATAGATAACTTTTGCTTCTCCAGTTATCTTTACATCTTCAATAGCACTTAACGAACTTACGAAACCTAATGCTAGAACAGTAGCTAAACTTATTTTTGTCATTTACTTCTCCTTATATTTATATATAAATTATAGCAATATAAATAATCAAATATACTTGTCTTTTATGAAATATTTGATTTGTATGGCTATTTTTGAAGTTAAAAAGTCAATTTGGTAACACATTTGATATAAATTACTACGAGAAGAAGAATAAACAGAGAATTTTGGATTATATAAAAATAGATGTAAAATAAAAAATTAAAGAATAAATTTATAAAAAAGTTAAAGAAGAATTAAAAAGCTTTTACCCTCTCTTTTAAAGAGAGAGTAAAAAGAGAAATTAGAAGTTATATCTACTTACAAATCTTACAATATTATCATCCTCTGCACCAGATACATCTGAACTTGCATTAACATAAGCTAAAAGCATATCTGTTCCAAGTGCTTTAAAGCTATAAACAAGATCTAACTCTTGACTATCATTTACTGTTGCACTCGTTGTACCTGCACTTGTCATCCCATACCCAGCTGAAAGTGTTCCAGCACCAACTGCAGTTGAAGCTTTTAATACAACTGTATCTGCATCGTTTGCAATAGCACCTTCATTTGCTACCATTTGAGTAAAGAGTGGAGTTTTTACACCACCAGTATTTACCACGCCTAAAGCACCATTATTAACACTACTATAAGCCAAACCTAAATCAAACATATCTACTTTAGCACCAATCTCTGCACCAAATGCATTTGTATCTTTCAAATTGTTACTAGGGCTAATTTGTCCACCTTGAAGAGCCAAACTAACTGGAAGTCCAGCATCTACTTTTGTACTTGCCCAAATAGCATCACCACTATCAGCACCATTTATATCTTTTAATGCATAGTATGAAGCAGTAATAGGTAGTTCTTTTACTGACTTATTTACAGCTGTAACCATATAAGCTCCACCTTGAACAGCACCACCAACTAAATTACTTCTAGCTTTATCTCCATTTCCACTAACCCATGCTCCAACAAGTGTAGTATCTGGAAGGTCACTATTGATAGCTACTGCTGCATCATAAGTGTTTGCAAATACATTCCAATCTTCTGAAAACGCAAGTGGCGAAACTGATGCTGGAAGTACTTGTCGTCCAAGTTTCAAAGTTGTGTTATCAATTTTTTTAGTGATATATGCTTGTGAAATAGCTGTATCATTTAAATTACCACTATTCCCCGCTGTTTGCATAGTAGCTGAAACAAGATTTTTTTCAAGACCTAAAGTTCCAAGGGCTACACCCTCTAAACCAACACCAAAATCGTTTCCTAGGTCACCTGCCACATTAACTCTTAAACCAATATTAGCAGCAGAATCTGCTTTTTGAAATAAATCAGAGTTTGCACCTGTATCTACTGTTTGATAATAAAGTACTGCTTCACCAGTTGTTTTAAGCTCTACCGCATTTCCTAAACTTACCATACCTATAGCTGCTAGAACAACCATACTCAATTTTGTTTTCATTTTTTCTCCTTTATATTTTATTTATTTGAAAGAGTCCTGAAACTTATCAATCTAATAAATATATGTTATGATAACAACATGAACCTTATTATTACTTTAATGTAACTATTCTTTTTCTTTTATGTCAATATTTCCTTTGATTTTCATCTATTTTTCTGATATTTTGATGTTTTTTATTGTTTATATAAAAGATTTTAGATAACTCAAAAAAGAGACTTAAACCCATATTTATGGGTTTAAGTTAGTTGATTATTAATTTTATGTCACTTTTCGAAACATATTAGAAAGATATTTTTAAAAAGATTGTGACGATTAATATAAATTATAGTTTTTATATTTAAAATAAATAATAAATTTAAGTTATTATTTATTTTTATGAATAAACCCTCAATTCATAGTAAAGACTATCTCGCTCAACAGGAATAAATCCTGCATTTTTAATCAAGCCAATAAAATCATCTATCTTCATGCCATTGCCACTTTTAGCTCCAGCCGCTGACTGAATTGCCTCTTTTTCTATCGTACCATCCAAATCATCACATCCAAACTCTTGAGCGATGAGTGCTAAATTTATCGTTGAAGTTGCCCAATACGCTTTAATGTGAGCAATATTGTCAAGTAAAATACGACTAATCGCATAAGTTTTTAGTATCTCTTGACCCGTGGGATACTCTTTTACTTTTAGAAAATTATTCTCTTTTTGATAAACTAAAGGTATAAAAGCATTAAATCCACCCGTGATATCTTGTAAATCTCTTAGTCGTAATATATGGTCTATGCGATTAGCTTTGCTCTCTATATGACCAAAAAGCATCGTAGCGTTACTTTGGCGACCTCTTTCATGCCATTTTTTATGAATCTCTAACCACCCAGCTGAACTCACTTTTCCTTTACAAAGATACTCCCGAACTTTTTCATCAAAAATCTCAGCTCCACCACCAGGCATACTATCAACACCATTTTCTATCATCATATCGATAATCTCATCATAACTGTATCCATAATGGCGACTTAAAAAATCAATCTCAGCAGCGGTTAAAGCTTTTATATGAAGATTTGGCAAACTCTCTTTTATCTTTTTGAAACTACCCATATACCAATCTATCCCAACATTTGGATTGTGAGCTGAGACGATATGAACCTCTTTTGCCCCATTTTCATACGATTTTTTGGCGATAGAAACTATCTCATCATGACTCATGGCGTATGGATTTGGATTTTTGCGTGTTGCACTATAAGCACAAAATTTACAAATATCGGCACAAACATTGGTAGGATTGATATGGCGATTGATGTTGAAGTAGCTTTTTTTTCCAAACTTTTTTTTTCGTATCTCATCGGCTAAAGCTCCCAAAGTGAGTAAATCAAGCTCATATAGAGCCACACCCTCTTCTAAGTTAAGCCGTTGATTGTTTTTTATTTTGGCGATTAAATCCATATTCTCCCCATTTTGATTTTTGAAATATTATAGCGAGAATTTATTTATTTGTCTTGGTATAAATTATTTACCTCAAAGCTTTTTTAATCCGTGGCAAAAGCTCATACTCCATCTCTTTGTACAACTCTTCATAGATTTTATAAGGCTCACCATCTGGGTCTGTGAAACCAACATGAATCTTCGTAATTGGTCGTGGGAAAATCGGACAACTTTCATAAGAGTAGTCACATAAAGTTACGAGAAGGTCAAAATGTTCATTGAAAAACTTATCAATCGTCTTGGAATGATACTCATCTTTCCAAATCCCTTTAGATTCTAAAAGTTTTTTCGCCAAAGGATTGACCTCTTCATTGATATGAACTCCCGCACTTTTAGCCTCTACTCCAAAGATTTTGGCATTTATCAAAGCCTCGGCTATAATACTTCTACAACTGTTACCTGTACAAATCAGCAATACTTTCTTCATCATCAGACCTTTTTTTATTTTCTTTTAGTATCTTTTTTTATCGCTTTTAGATAGCTTAAATGATGTAATAAAATGTTAGAAAATATTTGATTATTTAGATAATTAACAAAATGATAACTTTTGAACGCAAATTTCATTTTTTTGACTAAATTGTGATAATTTTTAATTATTACAGTTTTTTTTGCTAAAATGATTTCATTCAAATATCAAAACCTCAAAGGATAAAAATGAGTATTCACACAGAAGATATCGCTAAAAAAATAACCATTTCAACCATAAAAAAGAAAAAAGGCATAGAGCCAATAACCATGATAACCGCTTATGATGCCCTATTTGCGAAACTTTTTGATAAAAGCGTGGATATGATTTTGGTTGGGGATAGCCTAAATATGAGTTTTTTTGGAGCAGACGATACCATAAGTGCGACGATGGAGCAGATGATTTATCACACAAAAGCCGTTTGCAATGGAGCTAAACACTCATTGATTGTGATTGATATGCCTTTTGGAAGTTACTCAACTCCACATCTTGCTCTTACAAATGCAACAAAAGCATATCAAGAGACAGGAGCGTTAGCCGTTAAGATAGAGGGAGGAAGTGAGAGAGCTGAGATTGTGAAGATTTTAACACAAAACTCTATCGCTGTTTTAGGTCATATTGGATTAATGCCACAATTTTTAAGAAGTAATGGTGGATACAAAGTTAGAGGAAAAGATGAAGAAGATATTGCTAAACTGATAGAAGATGCTAAGGCTATCGAAAAAGCTGGAGCATTTGCTATCGTTATAGAGGGTGTAAAAAAAGAGGCAAGTGAGCTTATAACTAAGGCTGTAAAGATTCCAACTATCGGTATCGGAGCTGGAGTTGAGTGTGATGGTCAAGTGTTAGTTTGGAGTGATGCTTTTGGATTTTTTGAAGATTTTAAACCAAAATTTGTCAAGCGATATTTTGATGGAGCAACACACATCAAAAAGGCTTTAACAGACTACACAACGGAAGTCAAATCTAAGCAATTTCCATCTGATGAATTTACCTATTAGGAATTTTAATGAATAAAACCGATTATGTCATCGCCGTACTTTTTATCCTTGCCCTTATCGGTGCGTATAGTATTTACGCTCCATTCATCTTACCGTTTATCGTCGCTTTACTTTTATCCATGGCAACTTCAAACCTCTATACAATCTTTATAAAAATAACCCGTTCAAGATTTATTGGAAGCTTTATATTAAGTCTTATCATGAGTTTTTTGCTCTTTATGCCTCTTTTTTATATCGCAACGATTGGAAGTGACTACATCTCCAAAATTGATAATAAAACAGCACTAGATATCATCGAAAACATCGAAGATAGACTCAAAACGATACCAATGCTTAGTGATTGGATTAGTGAAAACTTTAAAAAAGATAAAATATATGGATTTGTCAGCTCATACACTTCAACACTTCAACAGCTAGGAAGTAAAGGCTTTGGATTTTTATCCAATATGTTTTTTGTTATCATTTTTTACTTTATCATCAATCTTCATGGTGAAAAGATTTATATCATTATAGAATCTTTACTACCCATAGATGAGGATAAAAAAGACAAAATGTTATACGATATCTCTTCTATCATGGAGATAGTTTTTTACTCAACTATCGTGACGGCTATCTTTGAAGGCTTTTTATTTGCTATTATGGTGCAATATTTTGGCTTCAATGGACTTTTATTTGGGATACTTTTTGGTCTTGCCTCTTTGATTCCTATCGTTGGTGGCTCTTTGCTGTGGGTTCCTATGTCTCTTTATCTTTGGAGTTTGGGTGATGTTGATAGTGCGATATTTATAGGGGTTTACTCGGTGGTAGTTATCTCGATTATTGCTGATACTTTCATCAAACCAATCATCATCAAACTTATCAAAGAGAAATTCTTAAAAAAAGATGTCGCCATAAACGAACTTCTCATCTTCTTCTCTATCTTTGCTGGGATGGGAAGTTATGGCTTTTGGGGTATCATTTTAGGCCCAGCTGTTACATCGCTACTTATCGCTATTTCTAAAGTTTATATAGAATTTTATGGCGATACAAATCCTCATGAGTAGATGTGGAGATTCAATTTAAACTATTTAACATTTCATTATTCATATCATTGAGCAATTTTAAAATTATCTCTTTATTGATAATAATATTTTTAGAATCAGTTTTTTGAATAGAATCAAATATATCAAGATGTTCACTTATAAACTTAACTTTTGCAATCAAATAATCTTTGTCAAAAGTAGCTTTTTTATCATAAATTTTAAGTATATCTTTCCAATCAAAAAATGTGTTTTGAGATATTGAGAGTATGTCAAATATGTCTTTTGGCTCTTCTCTGTCATAAAGTGCAGAAAGTTTATTTGCCAAAATATTGTATAAATTGTCAACTCTTACACCATCTAAATAGTTGCTTTTGCCCTCTCTATAGACTCTATCATTGACAAAATCTACTTGCAAAATATCATTTATAAAAATCCTTTTCATATCTCTAGCATTGATTTGAATTTTTATCGTATAATTTTTTTCGTGTAAAATATCAATAATCTCATTGAACTCCTCATTTATACTATTTGCATTACTTACAAAAAAATCTAAATCATCAGAATATCTAAAATCAAAATAAAATCTATGAAGAGCAGTCCCACCCGTTAGATAAAAATCATTATCAAGAGATTTTACAAGTGATAAAATTTCATCTTGCAATTTATATAAAATCGTATAATCTTTTTTTAATTTTTCCATATTTTATACTTTCTAATTTCATTGTTATCATTAAAAATAATATATTTTAAGATAGCCAATGTCTTTTCAACTTTTTTAGGATTAAAAGATGGTATTTTAAACTCGTTAAATAAAATATACAAATCATATTTACTAAAAAGAGCTAAAAGATTTCTAGATTTTTCAGTTGAATTGTCTATAATCTTACCAAATAGATGTTTTTTCATATACATATCATCACCTTTAGCTATTTTGATAACATCATCTTTTGTCATATGATAATCCCAATAACACTCTTTAATTAATCTATCTATGTTGTCCACGATGTGAGCCTTTTTAAGCTATTTATAAAGAGATTATAGCATAAAGATAAAAAGATTTAAACTTCTATTCTTATGAAACTTTTGATATCATTAGATAAAAAGGATTATACAATGCCACTATTAGACAGTTTTTGCGTTGACCATACAAAGATGATAGCACCAGCCGTTAGAGTTGCCAAAAAGATGAATACACCAAAAGGTGATGAGATTAC
>SDAZ01000066.1 GCA_006212005.1 Sulfurovum sp.
ACCGTTGAGATAAGCATAACCGCAAAGATAATCGCTACATAAAAATGTTCTTTGAGATATCCAAAGAGTTTTAAAATCTCATCACCAAAATACCAAGTAGGCAAGATGGTCAAACTAGCCCATACCCATGCACTTATAAGATTAATAAAAGCAAATTTTAACGCACTATATTTGGTAAGTCCAATAGAAATAGGAATAATTGTTCTCATCCCATACATATATCTTTGTGCAAAAATAATCCCCCATCCATATTTTTGAAGTAGCAGATGTGCTAGTGCAAATTTTCTTCGATGATGATTAAATTTTTTATGGATATACTCTTTGTTGTATCGTCCTGTATAAAAATATATCTGGTCACCTGCAAATCCGCCAAGTCCTGCTATAAATATAGCCCAAAATAGATTCATATCACCAGTATGACATAAAAGTCCCGCCATGATAAGTCCAGCTTCACCCTCTAAAATGCTCCACGCAAAAAGAATGATATAACCATACTCTTTTAAAAGATAGATAAAACTATTTTCGACGCCTTTAACGGGTGCATGATATAAAGAGTAAGATATTGTAGAGATAAAAAGTATAACGAATAAGGCAAGTAATTTGCCTGAGTGGTTTTTTAAAAAGCTCATAGGTACAACCTGTTGTAAAATATGAAGATTGTACCTAAAAGCAACTGAGTAGAACTTTACTAAAAGTTAAATCTTACTCATTAAAAAATATTTGAGACTCATCGTTACCATTTGATGTGGGTTCAGCATGATTATTGTGCTCACTAATTGACTCTTTTTTGACTTTTGGTTTTGGGTGAGTTTTATCTTTATAAACTGTTTTTTTAACAACCTCTCGCTCTTTTTTAGGAGATATTGGCTCACTTTTTATGATATCACTTTTTTGGGATTCAAATTTTTTGATATCTTTATCTTCCATAGATGCATTATTGACTCTATTATCTTTAATAATAATATTATCTTCAGCCACTTCCACTTTTGTTGGGGTCACAACTTTAGGTTTTGGTTTAACCCAAACTTTTGGCTTTGGCTTAAATACAACTTTTGCTTTAGGCTTAACCCAAACTTTAACCTTAGGTTTTGCCTTAACAATAACTTTAGGTTTAGGTGCAAGAGCATTTGTAGTTGCACCAACAACTCCACCAGCTACAACCGCACTTGCCACTGCTAAAACAGAATTTGGAATATTTGAAATACTTGAACTCATCGTTGCATTTGTATCTGTTGAGAGATTTGATTCATTTACCTCAGTGACAGTAGGAATGTTATTATTGATGACCATGGCAGGAGAAGTTCCAGTCACTATCGTTTTATTACTCTCTTGCATTGCCTTTGTATCAACACTATGGTTGATATCTGAAAGCATAATATCACTACTTTTAGAGCTATTTTCTTCTCCAAAAAAGAGTATATTTAAAAACCAACCCAACAATCCTGCTACAAATACAAAAGGAATAATCTTCAAATACCCACTATATTTGCTCTCCTTTGCCAATCGTCTCTCTCTTTGAACTCGCTCAAACTCCTTATCTTTTTCAATCTCTAAGGCTTTTTCTTCTTGCTTTTTAAGCTCTACATCTTTTTGTATCGCATTTTTAGGTGTTAAAATATCTGCAACCATCTCTTCTTTGCTCTTTGGCTTACTCTTTTGATGCTTAGCAGGTAATTTAGCCGTAACCGATTGTAGGCTAGAGAGACTAGATTTTGTACTATTTTTAGCCACATTTCCAATCTTAGACGCACCTTGCGAGATACCACTTGAAGCAACTTTAGACACATCACCTATCTTAGATGCACCATGGGTTACTGCTCCACCAACTACAGATATGCTATGACCAAATAAACCTTTAACATTGGTTAGTCCTTTAGAAGCAAAATCCATAATATCTTTTCCAATCGTTGTAGGAAGTTCACCATTTGGCGTCAACATACTCACTATTTTTGGCATAGCAAGTCCTATGGCTGAAGCCGTTACAACCCTATCTAAATCTAACCTTTTTGAAATGGCATCTAGCAGTCCCCCTCTATCGCCAAATACTCTTAAAACATCAAAAGCTTCAAGAGGCTTAACCTCATTGACCCCATCACTTACCCAATGTTTTGCGACTCCTCCAAGTCCTTTTGCTTTAACAAACTCCATAAAACTTGCCAAACCTCCACTTTGCTCGTTTGTAATGTATGCTACCACTATTTGAACCAATGCACTTGATTTATCGCCAAGCTCAAATTTTTGAGAAACCATCCTAACTACATTATTAAACATAAAACAAAACCCTCCTTGTAAGTTTTTTATTACTGATAACAAATATATAAATTTACTATATAATAAACCATATTTTACATCAATATCTCTTAATTTTTTTCATGTTTTCTCATTTAAAAATATTAAATTTTGCTTTTTTCGCACTAATAGCCTACTTTATTAATAAAATATTATTTTTCTTAAAAATTTTATGATAAAATGTTCTCTTTACTCTCACAATAATTAGGAATTTCACATGAGACATTTTTTGAGCATAAAAGATTTTAACAAAACTGAAATCTTAGAAATGATAGCTCTAGCACAACAGATTAAAGATGAAACGAAAGCAAAAAAATTTGTGCCATACTTAAAAAACCAAACTTTAGGCATGATTTTTGAAAAAAGTTCAACAAGAACAAGGGTAAGTTTTGAAGTTGGTATATATCAGCTAGGAGGTATTGGACTCTTTTTATCCAGCAATGATATCCAACTAGGTCGTGGAGAGCCTTTAAAGGATACAGCAAGAGTCATATCTCGTATGGTGGATATGGTGATGATACGAACTTTTGAACAAAGTAGATTGGATGAGTTTGCAAAATATTCTCAAGTTCCGCTTATAAATGGTTTGAGTACTGAGTATCACCCCGTGCAAATAATGACTGATTATTTTACCCTCCTAGAGATAGGTATTAGCTCTCCTGTGGTTGCTTATATTGGAGATGGTAATAATATTGCTCACTCATGGTTGATGTTGGCTTCAAAATTGGGACTTGATATAAGAGTGGCTACACCTGTTGGGTATGAGTGTGATGAAAATATCATAGCAGATGCTCAAAAATTTGCACAAGAGAGTGGAGCTACAATCACATTTTCAAATAATCCTTCACAAGCAGTAAAAGGTGTAGATGTAGTCATTACGGACACTTGGGTATCTATGGGGCAAGAGAGCGAAAAAGAAGTTCGGATTAAAGCATTTGATAGTTATAAAGTAGATAGCAATATGATGAGTTTAGCCAAACCAACTGCGGTATTTATGCACTGTCTTCCTGCTTATCGTGATTATGAAGTAAGTGAAGAGATTTTTGAACAACATAGTGAGACGATATTTTTAGAAGCTGAAAACAGACTTCATATGCAAAAAGGGATTATGGTTTGGCTAGATAACCATCGAAATGATTAACAACTTATCTAAGGAGCAACATTGAGTAATATTGATTTTGAAAAGTTTGGAAAATACTCAAAAGCAGGACCGAGATACACAAGCTATCCAACAGCCTTAGAGTTCAACAGTGATTTTAAGTACGATAGATATATAGAGTTTTTGGATTCACCAACGAAAGAAAATCTCTCAATTTATGTGCATTTGCCATTTTGTCGAAGTGCTTGTTATTTTTGTGGATGTAATGTTGTATTTACCTCAAAAACTGACAAACTAGAGAGATATGTTGAGTATCTAAAAAAAGAGATAGATATCCTTAGTCAACATCTTGATACGACTAGAGAGGTGATTCAGTTTCATTTTGGAGGAGGAACACCTACTTATTATAGTGCAAATCAACTTGATGAAATCGTAAGTTATATTAAAAAAGCTTTTCCAAATTGGAGCAATGAAGCTGAGATTAGTTGCGAAATTGACCCAAGATTTTTTAATGAAGAGCAGGTAAAAGTTTTTATAAAGCATGGATTTAACCGTTTTAGTTTTGGTGTACAAGATTTTGACCATAAAGTCCAAACTGCTATTCATAGGATTCAACCATATGAACTGACAAAAAAAGCATTTGACCTTGCTAGAAGTTATGGTATCAACTCTATCAATATTGATTTGATTTATGGTTTGCCATATCAATCGTTTGAAACTTTTAAACAAACACTTGAGTTGGCTTTTTCACTCAATCCCGATAGATTGGCAGTTTTTAACTATGCTCATGTGCCGTGGCTCAAAAAAACAATGAGAAAATTTGATGAAACAACACTTCCAACGCCAGAGGTGAAATTGCAAATTTTTAAATATACTATTGACTTTTTTGAAAATCATGGGTATAAGATGGTTGGTATGGACCATTTTGCAAAACCAGAAGATGAACTTTTTGGTGCGATTGCAAAAGGAGAGCTTCATCGAAATTTTCAAGGATATACAACAAAAGGTGGAGCAAATCTTATCGGTATTGGTCTTACAAGCATTGGCGAAGGAAGCCGATATTATGCTCAAAATACCAAAGATATGAGTATCTATGAAAATGCACTTGATAATGGTCGATTGCCATTTGAAAGAGGGATTGAGTTAAGTGATGATGACTTTTTAAGAAAAGAGGTTATCATGGAGTTGATGGCAAATTTTTCTGTTGATATGAAAAGAGTAAGTGAACATTTTGATATTGATTTTAAAGCCTATTTTAGCGATGCGATGGATGAGTTAGAGCATTTTAAAGAGGCTGGCCTTATTGAGATAAGTGAAGATAAGATTAAAGCAAATTCAACTGGTGCGATGCTTATAAGAAATATTGCGATGCCATTTGATGCCCACATGGGAAAATATAAACAAAGTAAAAAGAGTTTTTCAAAAACAGTTTAAGAGGGTAGATGAAAGAGGCAAAAGAGATTTTCAATTTTAGTGCAACAAGCGATGATTGTGTAAAGTGTGGGAAGTGTATCCCCGTTTGTACGATTCATCAAATCAATCAAGATGAAGTAACCAGTCCAAGAGGATTTATAGAGCTTTTGGGTGCTTATCAAAAAGGCGATTTGGAACTTGATAAAAATGCTAAAGATATCTTTGAGAGCTGTTTTTTGTGTACAAACTGCGTTGATGTTTGCCCAAACTCTCTTGCAACCGATATGGTGATAGAAGAAGTAAGAGCTGATATTGCTGATAAATTTGGAATTGCATGGTTTAAAAAAGGATTCTTCTTTTTACTTCGACATCGTCGTATTATGGATATAACAATGAAGATGGGCTATATGTTTAAAACTTGTGCATTGGCAAATGACCCATTAGATAGAGGATTATTGGCTAGATTTAATCTTCCGTTAATCAAAAAAAATAGATTACTTCCTTCTATGGCAAAAACCAGCTTTTTAAATAGCTATCCAGAAGAGATAAAATCTCCTAAAAATGATAAAAAAGTTCGTGTCGCCATCTTTATAGGCTGTTTGGCAAATTATAACTATACTGAGATTGGCGATGGATTGGTTGATATTTTAAAACACTTAGATATCGATATCTTTATCCCCAAAAAACAGCTCTGTTGTGGAGCTCCAGCTTATTTTACAGGCGATACTTCGAGTGTTGAATATCTTATACGAAAAAATCTTGACTATTTTGAATCTTTTATGGATGAAGTTGATGCGATGATTATCCCTGAAGCCACTTGTAGTGCGATGATAAAGCATGATTGGGAGATATTTTGTAAAAATCATAGTATGAATGAACTAGTACCTCGAATCCAAAAAATGTTACCAAAAATTCACATGGCAACTTCATGGCTTCATGACAATACTGAACTTAAAAAACTTTTAGCTTCCAAAGGGAAAAATATTGATGAGCTTGTAACCTATCACGACCCATGTCATGCTAGAAAGGTGCAAGGTATCTATCAAGAGCCGAGAGAACTTTTAGCACAAAATTATAGTATGGTTGAGATGAGTGACCCAAATAGATGTTGTGGGTTTGGTGGAGTGACCATGCAAACTGAAAAATTTCATTTAGCTCAAAAAGCAGGTGAACCAAAATCAGCAATGATAAAAGAGACTAAAGCTACAGTTGTGAGTGCTGAGTGTAGTGCCTGTAGAGTGCAACTTAGTGAAGCTTTAAATCACAATGGCGTAAAAACGCTATTTAAAAATCCAATTGAGTTAATAGCCAAAGCTTTAACATGATATACTTTTAATAAAAAGGAATCAAAAGTGTTTAAAATAAATTTTTTAAAAATCTTTACACTCGGTTTATCTCTTGCTGTGCCATTAAGTGCTACTTGTCCCAGAGAGGCAAATACTCTTTTTATGTGCCAAACTGTCAAAAAAAATAAGATGATAGAAGTTTGCGACAATAATGGAACAATTATCTACAATTATGGGAAAAATATCGATAATCCAGAAGTCTCAATCAATGTTGATGATACCAAAGTAAGTACCTATCAATGGGAAAATGTAGGAAGGCATGAGTTTTATACGATAGATATACCGAGTGACAATGAAGTTTACAGTGTTTTTTGGAGTATGGATACAAAATCTAAAGATAAAAAAATAGATGCAGGAGTTGATATAGAGCATGATGATTCAAAATATACAACAATTTTGAATTGTACGCAAGATAGTATCTTTAACTCTTTGATGGGATATGAATCACAAAAAGATAAAATGCGAAAACAAAAAGCCCAAGGAGAATAAATTCTCCTTAATCCAACGAGCTTCTTAATCTACAACACTTGATTCAATAACTTCAGTTTCTAGCAATGGAGTAACAATTTTAGGTTCAACATACGCTAACATAGAACCGATGACTTTTCCACCCTCTTCTGTTTTGATATTTTTTACCATAATCTCACCTTCAACAGAACCATTTCGTCCTACTTCTAAAAGCTCTGAAGCACATAAAACCCCTTTTACAGAACCATTGACCATGATTTTTTTACTTTGAATTTTTTTAGCATTTACTTGTCCTTTATCGCCAATCACAATAGAAGTTTCAGCAAAAATTTCTCCAAAAACTTCCCCATTTAAAAGCATCGTTTTCACTTGGATTTTATCAGTTATTTTTCCTAAATGTGAAAGTTCTAAATGTTTACACGAAACCCCACCACTAATGATTCCTTTAACGATAACCGTTTCAGCCTCAATATAACCCTCAATAACACCTTGCTGACCAATCATAAGAAGTTTTGCACGAATATCCCCTCTTACTTTACCATCAATTTGAATAGAATCGTTACCAACAATATTTCCGCTGATTTGAATACCTTTTGAAATAATAGTATTAATCGTATCCATATTGACGCTTGTATTTCTAACAGAAGGGTTCGAACTTTCAGATTCCATTTGTGATGGTATATATCTCGACTCTACTTTTTGCTCATCTCTTTGATTTTTATCTTTTTGAAAAAATGCCATAAAACTACTCCCTATTTTAGTATTAACCATTAAAGTAAATCTTGCTTTATTTACTCACATTAATTGAATTCCCCCATAAAAAACCTTTGCCAAGGTTAAATATCATAATAACGAATTAATCCTTATTAAAGTAAGAAATTCATATAAAGAAAGATAATTTTATTCACATTCTGTTCTATTAAATTAATTTACTATTTTTATATATTTTATTCTATTTTTTAACTATTATATCTACAATCTTACTCTAACTGAAAGAGCATGAGCATCAAGCCCCTCTGTATCTGCCAATAAAGCCGATGCTTCACCAATTTCTTCTATACCTTTTTGCGTCATAGAGATGATAGAAGATTTTTTTAAAAAATTATCAACACTAAGAGGTGAATAAAATTTAGCTGTTCCACCCGTTGGAAGAGTATGATTTGGGCCAGCAATATAATCTCCAATCGCTTCAGGTGTATATGAACCTAAAAATATCGCCCCAGCATGTTTAATTTTACTCAAAAGCTCCATCGGAGAAGTTGTAACCACCTCTAAATGCTCAGGAGCGATTTGATTCATCAGATTTATCGCTTCATCCATATCTTTAGTCACGATAATCGCTCCTCTTTCGTCAATTGATTTTCTAGCTATCTCATATCGTGAAAGTTTTGCTAAAAATTTCTCAACCTCTCTATCCACCTCTACACTTAAAGCAGAAGATGGCGTTATCAAAATAGAACTTGCCATCTCGTCGTGTTCAGCTTGTGATAATAAATCTATCGCTAAAAAATCAGCTCTTGCACTATCATCAGCTAAAATACCTATCTCGCTAGGTCCTGCTATCATATCAATATTAACTTCACCAAAAACCATTTTCTTAGCTGTTGCCACGAAAATATTACCCGGCCCTGTGATTACATCAACTTTTGGAATACTCTGCGTTCCAAATGCCATTGCACCAATAGCCGACGCACCACCAACTTTAAAAACTTTTTTAATTCCACAAAGATGACAAGCTCCCAATAAAAGAGCATTTAACTCATTATTTGGAGCAGGTGTACAAACCACTATCTCCTCAACTCCTGCTACGATTGCGGGAATTGCATTCATCAAAAGTGAACTCGGATATGCAGCCTTTCCACCTGGGATATAAAGCCCTGCTCTATCAACAGGAGTCACTTTTTGTCCCAACATAGAGCCATGTTTATCGTACTCTATCCATGTTTTTGGCATCAATTTTTTATGATAACTCTCTATCCTATCATAAGCTAAATGCAATGCACTCTTAAGTGTTTCATCAAGATTTTCATAAGCATTTTTCATATCCTCAAGACTCACTTCCAAATCCTCTTGAGTAGAAGCTCTCCATTTATCAAACATTGCATTATGCTCTATAAGTGCTTTATTGCCCTCTTTTTTTATCTCATCTAAGATATTTTTTACTCTCAAACTCACCGAGTCTATATCCATCGCTCCTCTTTTGAGCAACTCACTAAACTCTTGATTGAAATTTTCATCTTTTGTGTTTAATATTTTCATCAAATTTCCTTTTATATCGCTCTAGCATACTCACATTTCCTATCAATCCACCTTGATGAATATAGAGAAGATTTTCACTAAAAAGCTCTTTATGTTGCATGAGAGTCAAAAAACCAATAGGGTCATAAACCATATCAAACTCTATATGCGTTTCATCGTGCAATTTTAACCAAATTTCATAAGATTCACGGTAAAGTTTTCCAAAATGGTACTTTTTAGGTGACTTTAAAATCGTGGGATAATCCTTTTTGTCACTGCTCAACATACCAAATTGTTCTAAAAGATAGAACTCATCACCAACACAAGGAGTTGTATAAACTTTGATATCATGCTGTTTGATATTTTTTTGTAAAAAAAGAGCTGTTGTTCCTGTACCTGAGGGCAAAAAGATACTAAGATTTGACAATTGATTTTTATCCCTCCACTCTACTATCTCATCAGCTAATATTTTTAAGCCATTATTGGCATAACTATCTCGTCCACCCTCCTCTATAAATAAAATCCCATCATCTTCTAAAAAATTTGATTTTAAAGGTTTATCTTCACTTACAATGAGTTCCATACCATTTTTTAATGCTTCAAGATAGTTACCATGTGGATTGTTTTTTAGAAAAGCATTGAGATGCGTAGTATAATAGAAAAATCTAAGCCCTCGAATCTTTGCTAAAACACTCAAAGAGTACATAGCGTTGGATTGCGTTGAGCCATATGAGATGAGAGTATGTATATTTTTCATATCACTATTAAAAAAACTAAATAGTTTTCGAGCCTTATTACCACTAAATTCTAAGCTTATAAGGTCATCTCGCTTTAAAAAAAACTCCATTCCTTCAAAATGAAGCTTTTCGATTGGGGTTGGGAGATTAATTTCTACCAATACAGTTTAAGTCACTAAATGCAACTTCCAATCTCTTAATCATCGTTAGCTCACCCTCTCGTAACCATTTTCGTGGGTCATAATATTTTTTATTTGGTTTTTCCTCACCCTCTGGATTGCCGATTTGACCTTGTAAATAAGCATGATATTGATGAACATATCCTCGTACACCATCCCAATACGCCCACTGAGTATCAGTATCAATGTTCATCTTCACCACCCCATAACTAATCGCTTCTTGAATCTCGCTAAGAAGAGAGCCTGAACCTCCATGGAAAACAAAATTGATAGGTTTAGACGAAGTTTCAAATTTT
>SDAZ01000067.1 GCA_006212005.1 Sulfurovum sp.
TATTCAGCTCCAGCAATCACCCATCGAAGATTGGCAAACATTAACGGGTGAAGTTTTTTATTCATCACATAAAATCTGTAAAAAGTAGCTGTTCCAAACATTATAGTGGCTTCATATCTTAACGCCATCTTTCCGATACCAAATCCATCAGTTGGGTCTGGATGTGCCACAGCAGGTATAGACTCAATAAGAGGTAAAAGTGTTGTAACGGTTAAACCAAAAGAGTGAAAAATCGGCAATGTAGCCAAGATAACATCTTCATCTGTAGGATTCATAAGCGTAATAATTTGTTTGATATTTCCCATAAAATTTTGATGTGTTAGTTCAATGCCTTTTGGTTTTCCCTCACTTCCACTTGAAAATAAAATCCCTGCAACATCACTAGATTTTGCTCCTTTGATAAAGAAAAAATCAAGTATAACCGTAGGTAAAAGAAGCACCATCACATAAAGAGCCAAACTTCCACCTTTTGAAATCTCTTTTTTGATATCCTCAAGATAGATAACTTCAAGGCTTTCCAACACACTAGAGATATCAAATCCTTTATCTTTAAGTCGTTCTATAAAAGTTTTAGAAGTGATTACTTTTTTGATTCCAGCGATTTTGACAGCATAACTAAGCGATTCAACACCACTAGAATAATTGAGATTGACAATCGTTTTACCAAGTGAAAGAACAGCCATATTTCCCATCGCACCAGCCACAGTTGAAGGTAAAACAAGAGCCACATTTTGTTCATCTATAAGATGAGGTTTAAGTTTTTGAGCGACACGAAGCGTGGCTGTTATAAATTTACCATTATCAAGTTTTACCCCTGTACTATCAGCAAAAGAGAGTTTTCTAAGATTGGCTTTTGCACTTTTGAGCCATGAACTTTGAAGTGTTCCCAATCTATGTGAATAGTTTTGCCACGAACCGATAGAGAGTCTAAAAACAGCCTCTTTAACCTCATGAGCTTTACTTTGAATAGTTAGTGGCTCACCAAAACTTACCCCAATATCTTTTAGATTTTTTTTTTTGAGTCGATTTGAAGCGTGAGAGAAGTTACTTTCCCAAAGTCCACGAAGATAAAAAGGGATAATTACTGCATTTCTAGCACCTATCGCACTCAATTCAAAGCCTTTTTGGAATGTACCCAATTGACCATTTCGGCTTAAATGACCTTCAGGAAATAAGGCTACTGTATCATTTGCATTTAATGCATCCGTTATCGCTTTTATCGCCTCTTTACTTCGTGTTGGTGAGATGGATATGGCGTTGAAAAATTTGAAAATAGGTTTAAAATACCACAACTCATAGTAACTCCTATCGATAACAAAGCGAATCTGCTTAGGATATGCCATCTGTAACATCGCCCAATCCAAAAAGGAGATATGATTGCCCAATAATAAAACACCTTTATTTGTTTTGATATGCTCCAACCCCTCAACACTAATATCATATCGAAGTCGTATGAAGCTTTTGAGCATAAACCTGATGAGTGATTGAGGCATGAAGTAGATGGTATAAATCGCCCCAAAAGAAGCGATAATGGCTGAAAGATAAAAGAGTGAGGATGAACTAAGATTGAAATATCCAAAAAGAGCTGTGAGTACTAAAAATGAAAACATAAAGAGATATTGTATAAAGTTATTTCCAGCCAAGACTTTACCCATCATCTTTTGAGGAGTTGAGAATTGAATCAAAGCATTAAGTGGGACGATAAAAAGTCCAGCAAAAATCCCATAAAGAAAAAAGACTAAACCAATCATGAACACACTTTGCATCATAGTTATAGCAAATAATGACCCAGCAACACCAATAGCACCAAGAGGGATAACCCCAATTTCGATATAATTTTTACTCACCTTAGAGACTATTAGTGAGCCAACAACCATTCCAAGCCCAGAGATAGAGAGCAGACCTTGAGCGATAACGGTATCGGTAATGCCTGTTGTACTTTTTAAAAAGTCACCAAATACAGCAACTACAAGTTGAGAAATCCCCCAAAAAATACTAAGTCCGATAATACTTAGCCATACTGTTTGATTTTTACGAATGATGCCAATGTTTCTATTGAGATAGGTGAGATTTTTATATTTCTGTGTGGAAAAGTGCATATACTCTTTTGTCTCAACACTGCTTTGAAGTTTTCTTGACAAAAGAAACTCAATGATACTTGAAACAATCAAAACAATTCCCAAAGGTGCAATCGCCATTAAAATGGACTCTTTAGAAGAGGCATCACCGATGAGTTGCTCAAAGAAAACAGAGTAGATTAACGCCCCAAAGAGTATAGCAAAGATACTCACAGCTTGAACGATACCATTTGCACTTGTGAGTCCATTATTGCCCACCATCTCTTTTATGAGTCCATATTTTGCAGGAGAGTAGATAGAGGCTTGAATCCCTAAGAGAAAAGTCAATCCAAAAGCGACCCAAAACCATCCCATAATGTACGCTAGATAGATAAATAGAGTAATAATAATCGCACTAAAAGCCGAGTAAACAATCACATTTTTTTTTGGATATTTATCACTTAGATAACCAGAAGGTGAAAAAAGTAGGATAAAGGGAATGAGTATCAAAGCGTTAAGTATCGCTGTATAGACTATCAATTCAGCTCCACTATAAACTTTAAAAACCGTATTTTGTAAGATAATTTTATGACCCAAATCGGTCATAGAGTTTAAAAAAATAATAATGATATAAGGGGTAAAACCTTTAATCTTAAATATCTCTTTCATGACATAATCCTTTGAAAAATGTTAAAATAATTCAAATTATAGCCATATCGAGTTTAGGTTTGGTTTGCTATAAAGTTGTTTAGATATAATACTTTTAAAAGTACTTTTAAGGATACGATTATGGTTATCAATGCAAATGATGTTAAGATAAAAGGGGTTAGCCTCTTTGCCCAAATATTGGAAAAGTTTGATGAGATTATTATCAATGTACGAGGGAAAAATAGATATGTGGTGATGGATATCGAACGATATCGAGAGCTTAGAGCCATAGAACTTGATAGTCTTTATGAAAAAGCGATGAGAGAGGTTAACGAAGGAAATTTTAAAGTTATGACGGCTGAAGAACATTTAAAAGAGTTAGTGTATGAATTACAAAATAGTTCAAACTGATGATTATAAGAAAAAGCTTGTTCGATTTTTTAGAAAACACTCTGATATGCTTAGTCAATATGCAAAAACTATCAAGCTTTTAGAGTCAAATCCTTTTCATCCATCGCTTCGACTACACAAATTACAGGGTAAGTTGGGAGAATATTACTCTAACCCAAATTGCTAGTTAAAACTTAATGACTTAAAGAGCATATCAAGACTATAAGCCAAAATAAAAAGCTTAAGTTTAACGAGAAAACCACCAATCGAAGTAGCTTTAATGACTTTACCAAATTTTGAAGTAATGACAGAAAAAGCTGTTTCAACACCTTTTCGAATTTTTCGCTTGAGTCCATGTTCATTATCTTTTGGCATATTTTTACGATGAAGAGGTGAAAGTTGAATGCCAAATCCTGCCAAAAAAGTCTCTAAAGGATTTGATACATAGCCCTTATCTCCGATAACAATCGAGTTTTGAGGCAAATTTGGTAAAAATTTATACGAAGCAGTCACATCATGCATCGAACCTTCGGTTATGTAAAACAAAACTGGTTCTTGGTCAGTCGTTACGCACATATGCACTTTAAATCCATAAAAATATCTTTTTTTCGAAGCGTTATACCCTTTCATTGAACTATCTTGCCACAGCCTAACGCTCTTTTCTCGTTCAATTTTGCAAATCTCAACTGGAAACGAATCTACAGAATAGACTTGTACATCATTCAATCTCATAAAAATAGTACTCACATAATGAAAAAGTTGCTCGATTATATCTTCCAATTTGTTCAATCTGCGTGTAAATCTTGAGTACTCTATCTTATTAACCAGAGATAAAGCCATCGCATAACTGTGTGCTTTTGTATAGTTTCCATTGAAATCATTAACAGCCAAATACCCGAGAAACAGCACTTCGCTATTTGAAATATGTGATAATGGGTGGTCGTTATATTGTATGCTTTTCAAGAATTCATCAATTAAGCAGAATAATGTTATCATTTTATGTTCCATGACTTGCCGTCCAAGTTTTATGGAACTCTACTTTATTTTTTCTTAACTAGCAATTTGGGTTTATATAGGATAAGAATAATCTGATATAATATAATTGGTGTTACACACCTGACTAGCTCATCAATATCGTCTGCAAACTTTACATAGATGTGCTGGTCAAATTTTTTATTTTTTGTAGTGATTGTAATAGTACAAAAGTAGTGTTAATTTAGTGTTAAGTTTTAAAACAAAATGTAAAATTTATGATTTTTTATCTTTTACGAAGTATTATTCTAAACATTTTCAATATTTTTAATGATTTTGTAGAGTTTTGAAACTCTACTCTTCGAGCTTAAACTCCAATGAAACAGACATCTGCATCGGCATATATTCACTCAATTTATCTGAAACATGAAAAGGCGTACTATCATTGATAGCTTTTAGAGCCGATTTTTTAAGCAGTGTATTGCCATCACCTGCACTCAAATTACTAACCGTACCATTTTTATTTATGGTAAAACTAACCCTAATTGTACCCTCAAGCCCAGCATCTCGAGCGAGTGATGGATACTGCTTATTTGATTCTATCTTTTGTCTTGCTCTATTTTTAAAATCTATCTTCCAATCATCTATCTCTTTTTCACTATATTTCGAAGTTGACTCTACTTTAACAATCTCCACTTTTTTTGGCTCTTTAGTTGCATTTTGAACTACTTTATTTAAAATCTGAGTTTTTACTTGTACTTGAGGCAAAGTTTTAGTAACGATTTGCGTTTTAGCATGAACTTGTGTCACTATCTTTGGCTTTTCTATGATGGGAGTAACTTTTGGCGTAACCACTATCTCTTTAGGATTTTGAATGATTGGGATAACTTTTTGAGGTATTATAATTGGTTTTTCTATCGGTTTTACAACTTTTTCTTCTACTATCTTTGGCTTTATTATCTCTTTAATTGGTTCAATAGGTTCAACTTTTTTTACAATCTCTTTTGGCTTGGGCTGTTCTTCCAATTTTTTAGGCTCAATCATCTTTATTTTAACGATTTTTGGCTCATCTTTTTTGATAATTTGTTGAGTCAAATGTTTTGAAGCGTAAAAAAAAGCTCCTCCAAAGAGAAGATAAAGAGCTAAGGAGAGGATAAACGAGGTTCCATATCTACTCATGAGTCGTAAAAATTCCTATATTTTCATAACTATTTGCTTTTAAAACATCAAGTATATAGACAAAACTATCAAATCTCGCACTCTTATCGCATGAGATATAAATCGGTGTATCTTTGGGATAGTTCTGGATTTTTGACAAAAACTCCTCTTGTTTTATCTCAACATTTGCCACAAAAAGCTTTCCACTCTTATCGATGGTTACTAAAAGTTCTTTTTTAACCTCAATAGGATTTGATATTGATGCTTTTGGTAAATCAACTTTTATAACCCCCATTTGTATAAAAGAAGCTGTTGTTAGCACTATCACCAACAACACGAGCATAATATCTATAAAAGGAACAACATTGATAGAATCAAATTTTTGGCGTCGCATCTTTTTCCTTTTGCCAAATCGTCCATTTTGTAAGGATTACATCTACTTTCCTTGAGAGATGATTGTAAAAAAATATCGCAGGAATCGCTACTACAAGCCCCATAGCAGTAGCTTTTAGAGCCAACGCTAAAAAAGTCATGATAATCTTTACATCTATATTGCCACTTTGACCCAAACTATAAAATGTCACAATGATACCCAAAACCGTCCCCAGCAGTCCGATATAAGGTGCATTTGCTCCAAAACTTGAGATAATTGAGATATGTTTTGTAACATCCAATTCTAAAGCTTCTATGGTTGAATAATTTTTTACATCTACTTTTCTATAATAAAGCAATCTCTCTATCCAAAAAAAGAGAACTAAAAAGCTCATCAAAGAGAGTATCCCTAAAATTCCATAATCAACAATCCCACCTAGATAATTCATCTATTTACCTTCTTATATACAATTTTTTTGCTATTTTAATACAAAATTGTTAATTTAATGTTAAATTTCGAAATTTTAAGACAAATCTCTTCTTTCAATCGTCATTTAGCATACCCTATCTCTAGCATAATAAAATTTATATTTTAAAAGTTCATCAAAATATAATAATAAACATATCATTTTAAGTTATTTTATATTATTTATTGTATAAAATAAGTTTATATTTAACTAATAAATATTTTTTATGTATTTTTTTATTAAATCAATATTCAATTAATGGAGGTTCAGATGTTTTTATATGATTCACTGTCATTAACATTCGTTTTTATGATTCTACTCGGTACGATTCCAAACCTTTTTTACTCATTTGGTTATCTACCTCATATCAAACGAAAATGGCACTATCTTGTTCACTATTTTGCATTTATTCTATCTCTTTTAGGAGTTGTGACTTCTGCAAATGCAATGTTGTTTTTGTTTTTTTGGGAATTAATGAGTCTTACATCATGGCAACTAATTTTGACAGAAGCTAAAACTAAAAGTACAACTGATGCAGCTAAATTTTACTTTTTCATGACACATATAGGCTTTATCTCTCTTTTACTCTTCTTCTTGCTCTCAACCAATGGTAATTTATGGATGAGCTTTGAAGATATGCACGATATCGTCTCAAATTTCGCCTATCCAACCATTCTTTTTCTATTTTTATCCATTGGATTTTTAAGTAAAGCAGGTGCTGTTCCACTTCATGTTTGGCTACCATACGCTCACCCCGAAGCTCCATCACCAGTTTCCGCATTGATGAGTGGGGTAATGCTCAAAGTTGCAATTTATGGGATGTTCAGATTTCTATTTGATGTACTTTATCCATGGCAATTAGAGTGGGGAATTATCATCTTAGTTATAGGCTCGATATCCTCTCTTGTTGGAGTTTTATACGCATTGAGCGAACATGATATCAAAGCACTACTAGCAAACCACTCTATCGAAAATATAGGAATTATTCTCATCGGATTTGGTATGGGGATGATTTTTGACTCGCTAAAACTAGAAACCTTAAGCTCTTTTGCTTTTATCGCCTCTATCTTTCACATTTTTAACCACATGAGTTTTAAATCACTACTCTTTATGGGTGCAGGAAGCGTTTTACACCAAACCCATACAAAAAATATTGAAAAATACGGTGGTCTCATCAAATCTATGCCAGTCACAGCTATCACTTTTCTGTTAGCATCCATTTCTATATCAGCCCTACCCCCAACCAACGGATTTTTAAGTGAATGGATGATTTTTCAATCCATGTTAAGCTCTAGCAATATTGAACACACTTCTTTGAAAATGGTCATACCATTTGCCGTATTTGCTCTAGCATTGACAGGAGGATTGGCGATTGCTTGTTTTGTCAAAGCCTATGGAATAACCTTTTTAGGACTCCATCGAGATGAAAATGCAAAACATATCGAAGAGGTAAACTTTCTGATGAAAACAGGGATGATTTTAATGTCACTAGTTGTTATATCACTTATGCTTTTTACTCCTTTTTACATTAAAATCTTTGATTTGGCTATGGTCTCTTTAGGAAAAGCCAGTATTTATGCTCTCATTTTTCCAAATGGAATTTTTCAAATGCACTCCGTATCATCCATAGGAGCATCAGTTTCACCAATCTATCTTCTAGCACTCTTGATTGGAGTAACTATATCTTTAATGTTAGCCTACAAAATGCTCAATGTCAAAGAGAGAGTCCACCATACTTGGGCTTGTGGTTACCAAACAAGTTGTAAAAATCAATACTCAGCAACAGGATTTGCAGGACCTATTAGTAGGTTTTTTGATTGGCTATACAAATCCGAAAAACATATTGATAAAAAGATAATTGGCTCTCATGAAACAAAATTTACAACTGCACATTACGAAGTGCATACCAAACCTCTATTTGAAAAGTCACTCTATGAAAATAGTACGAAACTGGCAAATAAAATCAGCTATTGGGTCTATCGATTGGCACATTTTGAACAAACAAAATATTCAGCAATGATATTTAACCTTATGCTTTTTGTCCTATTTAGTTATCGAATCTCTGTAAATGAGTTCAACTGGGCAACCTTTTTATTGGAACTAAGCGTTATGTTTATCTCGTTTAAAATTTTAATATTAGGAGTCAAAAAATGAATTTATACATTGTCACGCTCATCTTACTCATAGTTATCGCTCCGATATTGACAAGTTTCATAAAATCTTTAAAAATGATTCTTCTCTTTAAACAACCCGCTTCTCTTTTCCAAGGCTATCGAAATATTTCAAAATTGCTTAAAAAAGAGACGATAGTAAGTCATGAAAGTAGCCAAATAACACGAGTTGCACCATTTTTGGTACTCTCCCCACTACTAATAACTTTACTATTTTTACCTCCTGTTATGCACGAATCCTCTTATATCAATTTTGTAGATGCTTTCACCATCACAGGACTTATCTCACTATCGACATTCTTCTTAATGCTAATTGGACTTGATAGTGCAAGTGGTTTTGGAGGTATGGGAAGTAGTAGAGAAGCATTTATATCGGCATTAGCTGAACCAGCAATGGTTTTAACCATATTCGCAATCTCAATGATAGCTAACAACCTCGGAATATCCGAAGCCTCAAAAAACTTATCACACAACTTTCCACAAGAACATATGGCAAGTTTTATCTTTGCAGGTATAAGTTTTTTTATTTTGCTACTTGCCGAAAATGGGAGAATTCCAGTGGACAATCCAGAAACCCATCTTGAGTTAACCATGGTACATGAGGCGATGATTTTAGATTTAACAGGATTTTATCTAATGCTAGTTGAAGTAGCATCATCTATTAAATTTATCATTTTTGCATCACTATTTGCATCGTTATTTATGCCGTTTGGGATAGAGTTTTCGGCACCATTAGCACTATTGATATTTATTATTAAGTTATTTTTGATTGCTACCATTGTAGCTCTCATAGAGGTTAATGTTGCAAAACTTCGTCTCTTTAAAGTTCCAGATTTATTGGGCATCGCCATCGTTTTTGCCTTTTTATCTCTTATCACATTTTATATATTAGGAGCATAAGATGAATAATCTTTTTATAGGACTCTTTTTAGCAACATTGATTATAGCACTCTTTAGTACAAGACTCTACTCCCTTTTTTGGTGGTATCTATTAAACTCGTTAATGTTATCTCTTTTAGCACTTACTATCGGTTTTCAAACTTACGACAATGCGATGATTATTAGCGGAAGTATCACATTGGTTCTAAAAGTTATTATCGTACCTTATCTACTAAAAGTTATGAGTCAAAAATACAACCTAGCAAGACAAATTCCACCAAATATCAAAGCTCAATATTCCGTTTTATTGATTCCTGCGATACTTGTTTTTACTTTTTATCTAGCAGAACCTATCGTTGAAGTTATGCACCATCATGCCAACTATGTGGCTATTAGCATCTCTTCTTTATTTTTTGCACTATTGCTTATTATCCAACAATCTACGATAACAGGAAAGATTATTGGATTTCTTATGCTTGAAAATGCTCTTTTTTTACTAGGAACAACAGCAACAGATGGGATGCCCCTCATCATCGAATTTGGAATATTTTTAGACTTTTTAATGACCATTGTTATCATCATCTTAGCATTTGAAAAACAGGAGGTTCAATCATGATGTTATTTTTACTATTTTTCCCTGCTATTATTATCGTCATCTTGAGTTTTTCAAAATCTCTCACAATAAAAAAAGTTCTTCCATGGACATCTTTAATGATTCTATTTCCCATTATAATGCTCTTTATTGAAGTAAAACCTTACCAACTTTTAGGCGATTATCTCATTGTTGATAAATTAAACTCTTACATAT
>SDAZ01000009.1 GCA_006212005.1 Sulfurovum sp.
ATATCATTGGATAAACATCTCTGATTATGCTTCGACCTTTACATTAGAAAGTTATATTAATAAAATTTTAAAGAATTATGGTAAGGATGATTTTTTTGAAATTAAATTTAGGTAGGTACTTATGTGTGCAGGAACAATATTTGGTGAGAAAAATATGTGCAAAACAGAAGTTTTGGACACTAGGGGCGAAGAAATACAGATTCAATATCTAACAAATTGCACAAGTGTAAGTCATAAAGGCGATTTAGAATGGGTAGGGTCTAAAAATGCTGGAACAGTTAAAGAGGTAAGAGCAGGCTTAAGATGTCAACAATAGTTTAATGTAATTATTTTATTTCTAGTTCTCACTTTAAAGTGAGAATCTATAAAAAATTACCCCTTGATATATTCAGGGGTAGCCAACTCCACTTTTTTACCTTTTTGCTCCATAACAACAACTTCTATACTATCACCAACTTTATACATCGTATCAAGCTTATCAATATGTTTTTTTGAAACTTTTGAGATATGCAAAAGTGCATCATACCCATCTGGCATCTCTATAAACATTCCAAATTCAAGAATTTTTTTGATTTTCCCATGATAATGCTTATTGACCTCATAAACCATAGGCGTTTTAGAAACAGCGATGGACTCTATATGCTCTTTAGCTTTCACAACAAGTTCACCATCTTGACCTGTGATTTTTATCTTTCCATCATCACGGCTAATATCGATACTTACGCCAAATCTTTCGATAATATCTCTGATAGTCGCACCAGCTTTACCGATAATCGTTGCAATCGCAGAAGTATCTACAAAAAAATGTTCAACTTTTGGTGTTGCTTTACTTTCGATAATGTTTTTACTCGCAGTTTCCATAAGATTTAAGATGTGCAATCTCGCTGTTTTGGCTTGATTTAGAGCTACCCTCAAGATATCTTGATTTAGTCCGTCAAGTTTTATATCAAGTTGCAAAGCTGTGATACCATCACTCGTTCCTGTAACTTTAAAGTCCATATCCCCTTCAAAATCTTCTAAGCCCATGATGTCGGTAAGGACTGCATATCTTCCATCTTTATCCATGACAAGACCCATAGCCACACCTGCCACAAGCTTTTTAATCTCAACTCCACTCGCAACCAACGCTAAAGAACCACCACAAACCGTAGCCATAGAAGATGAACCATTTGATTCTAAAATTTCAGAAACCAAACGAATCGTACCATCTCTTCTGATGTCTAAAACAGGTTCAAGTGCTTTTTTTGCTAAATTTCCATGTCCTAGCTCTCTTCTACCTGGTGCACCCATCTTTCTAGCTTCACCGACACTAAAGGCTGGAAAATTGTAGTGAACCATAAAGTTTTCACTTAAGCTAGATTTTGATGTGATAAGTTCATAACTTTGTGCATCTTTAGAGTCACCCAAAGTTGCTGTCACTAAAGCTTGTGTTTGACCTCTTGTAAAAAGTGCCGAACCATGAACAGATGGTAAAAGATTTGTTTCGATAGAAATATCTCTAACTTCATCTAAAGCTCTACCATCGGCACGGATAGATTTATCGATAATCATCAAACGCAAAATATCATGTTTTAATTTTTGAACGATTTTATATATAGAAGTCTTATCTTCTATCTCCAATTCACTACCAATCGTATCCATAAGCTCTTCGAGTGCATTTGAGCGTTCACTTTTTGACATACTTTGTATCGCACTTTCAACTTCGTCGCTATATCGCTCTTTAATGGTTGCAAAAAGCGCTTCATCTATTGGAGCAATTTTGTTTTTTGGAACGATTTTTTCTTTATGAAACTCTTTAAAACTATTGAAATAGATTTGTGAAGCTTCTGAAATAAAGTTTTGTGCATCACCAATAATTGACAATAACTCCTCTTCTGTTAGCTCATTGCACTCTTGATGTTCGAGTAAAAGAGGAGGCATACCAATATCTGAAGGAATCAAATCATCTAAAACTTCACTCGCACTCACTCCCATCTCAATCATAGAAATCGTATCAACACTCCCTGCGATAAATAAATCTAAAGAACTGTTGCTTTGTTGGCTAATTGTCGGATTTAAAACTATCTCACCATTTATCTTGCCTATGCGAACGCCACTTATAAATTTATCGACAGGTATGCTTGAAACCCCAATGGCAGCACCAACAGCATGAAGTGATGCCAACTGCATATCAACTTCATAATCTGTACTAAAAACAGTCACAGTGATAACGGTTGGATTTCTAAACTCTTTTGATAAAAGTGGTCTAACTGAACGGTCAATCAATCTTGAAGTAAGCGTCTCAAAATCACCTTGCTTACTCTCTCTTTTCATAAACCCACCAGGGATTCGAGCGGCTGCGTACGCTTTTTCAATGTATTGAACCGTAAGTGGAGTAAAATCTTCATCAACCTCATGTTTATCAACAGCAACGGTAGCCAATAGTACAGCATCCCCACACTTATACCAAACTGCTCCATCTGCTTGTTTTGCTACTTTATGAAAGGTAAAGCTCTCGTGAATATTATTCACCTCTAAATTTATAATTTTTTCACTCATTAAATATATTATCCCTTATAGTTTAAATTTATCGTTATGTCCCAACTCTGGGAATACTCTGTTTATCTCTTCATGGTTAAAAGTATATCGAAAATTGTCGATATAACTCATCAGAAACTTATAGGCTCGACTTATCTCTTCCATTTTTAAAGCATCACCACCAATATCTGGGTGGTGTTTTTTAGCCTCATGATGATATTGTCTTTTGATATCTGCTTTTGTAATGAGAGGTGGAAGATTTAAAACCTCTAAGGCTTTGTGAATCTCCTCTTCAAAAGTTAACATAATTTTACTTACTAGCCGATGCTGCAACACCTAAAAGATTTTTTAAGTCATTATCCACAAAACTGATACCCAAACCAACAGAGAAGTTTGTAGCATCTTTATTTAAGACATTGTTTGCACCAACATAGGCATTGACATGTTTGAAAAACTGATATCTAGCAGTAGCACTTAGATTTGGATTTGTTCCTCGTACATCATTAACAGCATTGAAATCATAAAGATTTGTTGAAAGTTTTAGAGTATCATTGTATCCAAAGAAATCAACTCCCAATCCACCTTGATTTTCGATAAGACCGATACGAAATAAAATATCATCAAATCGTTTTCCATATTGAGCAGAAATTCTCATTTTCCCTTCATCATGGTCTTTATTTCCTATATAACCTTTTGGGTCACTTGGATTTGAGCTAAAGTCAGGCCCAGTTGTTGCCCCTATCATATAGTAACGGGTAGCATCAGGTTTGAGTGCCAAATCAACATAAGTTTTAGCATATCCACCATCACCCATAATTTGGTCGGTTCGCATCTCAACTGCTAGTTCGCTTTTTATCGCTGTATCAAAATATTTATCAACTTTTTCCAAAGTATCCGCACCACTTCCAAAAAACTTATCCACAGAGACTAAAGCATTTTTTAGTGGTGTTTTATTCTCTTTAACTGTACCCATCAAATCATCTTCTAGTGCGATAAATTTATCCATTGCCACAGGAAGTTTAGTATCTAAAGTAGAAGTTATAGAATCCATTTTATTTATAACAGATGGCAACTTTTTATCAAGTGTCAATGCTACAGAATCTATCCTATCCATGATTTGAGGAAGCTTTTTATTTATATTGTTTGCAACAATTCGATACTCATCAGAAGTTTGAGACATATTTTGACTCATAGTACTAAATTCATCCAAAGTTTTGTTGGTATTTTGAATGATATCATGAATCGTTTGATTCTCTTCTTGATTGATAGATGCTAAAAGGTCGGTAAACTCTCGAAGATTGGAGAGTGTTTTTGCCAAATCCTCTTTCCCCCCTTGTTGTAAAATCTCTCTTAAATCTTTAAGTACAAGCGTCATCTCTTTAAAAGCATTATCAGCAGAAGTCGAAGCATCACCCAAAGATGAGATTTTTTCTTCTCTTTTTAAAAGCATATCTGGAGCTAAAAATGATTTTGCTTCCCCAGGTCTGATATCTAAAAACTTGCCACCCAAAAGTGAATCTTGAGAAATAACGATAATAGAATCGGTTGGTATCTTTATCCCCTCATCTATCATCAGGTGAGTTACAACTTTATTTGCTTCAAGTGAAACACTTTTGACAAAACCGATATCTACACCCTTGAATTTAACTTTAGCTTTATCTTTTAGCCCTGAACCATCAGCAATTTCAGCTTTTATAGGATAACTTTTTTTAAAGAGATTATCAAAACTACTCAATTGAGTCAATAATCCAAAGAAAAAAAGCAATACCAATGTAACAAATAGACCAACTTTTGTCTCTAATTTCATATTTTACCTCTCCAATGGCGACAACTCTTTTTCAATATTTTGTTTTATTCCACCCAATGGATAGAAGTTTAACTCAAAATATAACCTACTATTTCGAAATGGTTTCTCCAAATTTGGAATCGTCTCTTGTCCGATAGAGATTTTACTACTCCAGCACTTCTCGTTATGAGTATATCCCAAATCCCATTTATGATTAAAATTATTTTTCGTATCATAATCTGCATTTGCATAAAAACTATCTTTTTCATCTAGTTTATAATTTACTCTACCATCAATAAAACTTCCTTGATTTGCACCTGAAAGTGTATCATTGTTTAAAAAGTGTGTTAACATTATATCATAATTATCTATTTTGTATCCACCACTTGTTGTGACGCTTCGTATCTCATTTTCTTGGGGGGAATAGACAATGTTGTTGTAAATTCGCTTAAACTCATCATTATATAAAAACTCATTGTACATTTCAGAGTTATTTTCTTGTCTTGATGGAAAAGTAACATATCCAAATCGTTGAAAAAAACTGTTCTCTAAATTATCATTATAAAGGTATTGAGAAATATCAAAATTTATCTTTTCCTCTTCTATCTTTGTGGTAAAAAGCTCTTTTTGCTCACTACTTAGTTCTTCGTATTTAGCACCATACTCTTTTTTTACGCTAGGAAGCGTATAAGTCACGGATGGTTGAAGTATGTGGCGATACTCATCATAACCTTTTGTCAAATCACTGAAAAGTTTAAATTTATGGTAGTTTGTAAAATATTGATAATTTTCACTGTTAGGATTTCTAAATTTAAGATAATTTGCATATATATTTTCAGAAACAGCCACATTAAGATAATTATCAAAAAAACTATCTTCATAAGTTATTGGTAAATCAATCTCAGCATTTGTACCACTACTGCCTATATTTCTAGTGTAGTTACTCACTTTTGCATCAATAGTATAAAAAATCTGATTGCTAAAAATTGTATTGTCAAAATATCGATGATAGTGAAGTGTTGGTAAGTTTTGAAGCGTTGAAGTGTTACTTTGCTTACTTGCATCAATGTAATATTTACCATACAATCCAAAATAATTATCATGATTGTCCAAAAAGTAGTTAAATCGTGACTCAATCAAATTGCTACTGATAAGTGAAGTGTTACCACTTTTTTGAAGATTAAGATACTCAAGTCCACTATTTAGATAGGTAAAATTTGCATAAATTCCATCATGATAATCATTGTCATCTAAAATCTTTTTATCTGCAAAGATATCTCGACCTTGATATTTAAACTCAGCACCATAATGCTCTTTTTGAGCCTCATACGAGTTGATATATTCTGCATTATTTTCAAAATACCCAACTGTAAAATCACCATGAGAAGTAGGAGAATCTACAAATCTGGTGGTGGCATAGAGTCCACTTCCTCTATTAGTTCGAATTTGTGGTTTCAATTCAACATCCCATGAGGTATCTGGGGCGATGAAAATCGGCTGTTCATAGGTAAATCCATCTTTACTAGCAAGATTGAAGTGTGGCATTAAAAGACCAGTTGTTCTTTCTGTAAGTGTTGGAAAGGCAAAATATGGAAAGTAAAAGATGGTATTATCAAAAAATTTTAATTTAGCGTTAGTAAGTGTGGCATATTTATCATCATTGTAAAGATGTGCTTTATCAAAAACTATTTCCCAATCTGGATTTGCAACATCACAACTAGAGAGCCTACTGTTGCCCAATTCTATCTCTTCTCCAACTCTTTTGCCATCATTTGATTTTATCCAAAGACTATTTTGTGTAGAAACCATCGTATCTTTAAAGTTGATATCTTTTTTCTTTGTATCCAAAACCAACTCATCCGAGGCTACTCGGTTACCTTTTTTGCCAACCATCTCAACTTTTCCTTTTAAAGTCAAGAGGGAAGTTTGTTTATCAAAAAAAGCACTTTGAGACTTGATTACCGAATCATCATACAAAACTACGACATCGTCATAAGCTTCGACTTTATCACAATAGGCTTTGACATTTTTAGCCAAAATCTCAACAGTCTGCTTTGCTATAAGTGGCACAGATGAAAGAAAAAGGAGAAGTATATAATAGTTACGCATTCACCACAATACTTTTTGCCATTTTATCATGAAGAGTTTGAGTAAGAGGATTGAAGTAAGCTATAAGATATCCGATATAAAAAATGGTTTCACTAATAATGCGTCCACTGGCTCTTAAAAAAGATTGTGCAAAGTTTGGTTTTTCTCCACTATTCATATCAATAACTTTTATTTTCATCGCCATTTTTCCAGCAGTTGCACCATTTTGCCAAACAAAAAGCGTTTGATAAGTGATTTTTAAGATGATTAAAACCAAAAAATTGTCATTTAAAAATAGAGCTAATTTTTCTAAATCAGACGCATTTGAAAATGCCATAATTTGTTCAAAAAAAATAGCAAAAAAGAGTAAAGAGACAAATAAATCATCTATCAACATTGCCCAAACTCTAGCACTCATAGGTGCGATATTATAATGTGTTAAATTCTTTTCTTCCATATAGTATTTATCCTTATTATGATAACGCTTGATAGGCTATATCATTTCTACACTGTTTTCCTGCAAAATGGACTTGCCCAACCATCATATAAGCTCTATCTCTAGCCTCTTTGATGCTTGTTCCCAATCCTACACAAACCATAACTCTACCACCAGTTGCATAAAGTTTTCCATCTTCTCCTCTACTCACACCTGCAAATGAGATATGTGCATTTGAGTTGATATCATCATGAACGATATCGTCAATAATTATCTCAGCGGGAATGGAATTTTTATAAGGATAATCTTTACTTGCCAATACTACACCAACAGCAAATTTATCATAAAACTCTATTTGGATATCTTTTAGTGTGCCTGTGGCTGAACGGTAAAACAGCTCAAACGCACTAGATTTTAAAAGTGGCATAATTTCTTCACATTCAGGGTCTCCAAAACGAACATTATATTCAAGTACAATTGGCTCACCTTTGACAACCATAATCCCCATAAATAGAACACCACTAAAAGGGTGTCCTTCTTTTGCCATACCTTCAAGTGTTGGGATAACCACTCGCTCATCTATCTTTTTGTAGAGTTCATCATTGATAAGAGGGGTTGGAGCGTAGGCACCCATTCCACCTGTATTTGGCCCAATATCTCCACTTAAAAGTCTTTTATGGTCTTGTGCTGCTGGAAGAACGATATAATCTTTACCATCACAAATCGCAAAAACAGAAAGTTCATAACCATCTAAGAACTCTTCGACCACAACTCGGCGTCCTGCATCACCAAACGAGTTTCCGCTAAGCATATCAGCGACAGCAATTTTGGCTTCATCATGACTTTGAGCGATGATAACACCTTTACCCGCACATAAGCCATCTGCCTTAACAACAATCGGAGCTTCAAGGGTATTGATAAATTTGTACGCATCTTCGATAGAGGTAGTTTCGATAAATTTAGCGGTTGGAATATGGTATGAGGCTAGAAAGTTTTTCATAAAGCTTTTTGAACCTTCCAATCTTGATGCTGATGCACTTGGCCCAAATATAACCAATCCTCGTTCTTTAAAAATATCAACAACCCCAGCTACAAGTGGAGCTTCTGGCCCAACGATGGTTAAACCTATATTTTTTTCTTCACAAAAATCAGCCAAAAGATTGGCATCGGTTATATCGATATTTTCACCTAAAGTATCAGTTGCTCCATTGCCAGTTGAGAAGTAGAGTTTACCCACTTTTTCATCTTTTTTTAAAGCCATCCCAATAGAGTATTCTCGTCCACCTGAACCAATAATTAAAATATCCATCTATTACCTTTATCTTTTAACTTTTTTTGAAATTGTATTGATAAAAAATATACACTTTTAAAAAAAGTACATTTTCTCCCAAGTGACCGTTTCTGCGAGAGTCGGCCCTAAAAAAGCCAACAGTGTAGGAGAGAGAGATACTTTGGGGGCAATTTCTCGCTAATGATTAGTTAGCTCAAATGAAACCACCCACACCCGTATCAACTACTAGTCCCACTAAATTTTTATGTTGGACCACATGTTACAGGTATCGAATCACTCAGGATAAAAAATGTCTGTGATTATATCCAACTTGTTATTATATACTCTTTTAAAAACTCTTTTTAGTGATTAAATATTTTTTTAAACAGTAAAATACCTAGTAAGGTAGCCATTAAAGAGAGAGTAACATTTAAAAATATTGAAAGCATTGCTTTTTTAATCAATCCATGCTCCAAAAGAACAATTGTTTCAATGGAAAAAGTTGAAAAAGTAGTCAAAGCACCCAAAAAACCTGTTATCCAAAAGACTTTTTGATGGGATGAGAGCGAGATGTGTTGAAAGTAGAGAAATAAAAATCCGATAATAAAACTCCCAATTACATTGACGCTCAAAGTCCCAATCGGAAAGGAGAGCGTTGAAATGCGTTGGATAAAATTTGAAAGTAAAAATCTACTAACAGCACCAACACTCCCACCCAAAGCGATACTTAATAAAATAAAAATAGAGTTTGCACTCATCAATGTGTAGCATTCCATTCATCTTTTTTATGTGTAGTGCTTTTAACAAGTGTTGGAGCTTTGAGTATCTTATCTATAAGTTTTATATTGTCATTTAAAGATTTGTCTCCAATTTTTTTCGCCTCTTTTTTATAGTAAGTTTTAAAATCTTCTAAGCTTTTTTTATAACTTTTTGAGGTTTCTAACTTACAAGATTTTCTCTCCCATGTGGCAACGGTTGGGTAAATCTCTCTAGCTTTTGGACTATCTAAAAAGCGTTTCATGATAAATGGTGGCTCTTGCATCACCCAACTAACACTATCATTGCAACTAGCTCGACTATCTATCATAAAATTTTTCATGACCGAGACATAGTCTGTAAGTAAAATCGCTTTATTGATACCACTATTTTTACTCTCTATGAGTTTAACTTTTTGTACATTTGTAAAATTTTTACCATTTACATCTTTATATTCAACTTTTAAAGATAAATCATCTTTGATATCTGAAGATTTTTTGAGTTTGACCAATATCACACCACCTTTTGTCTCCTCTCCACTATTTTTAGAAGGGAAAAGTGTATTGACTACCATAAGTTCATTGGTTGCACTATTTGCCTCAGGAGAACCATAAACCTCATCTATCGCATAAGCTTTGCTATCCATTGTGAGTTTCAAATCATAAACAAGAGGAGTAACCATATAGTCAAACTCATCATCAAGTAGTTTATTAAATTTGTCAGAAGAGTGAACACTATAATAGTTTGCACCTTTGATTTTACTCACATACTCTACTAAATCATTATTAAAATCAACTCCAATACCGATAAAAGTAGTATTGATACTTTTTTCACTAGCCTCTTTTGCCATTCCCAAAAGTCCATTTTTATTGAGTTGCCCACTATTTGGCATCGCATCGGTTAAAAATATTATGCGATTTTCATACTCTTTAGTATCTTTAATGGCATCAAAAAGATTGACTCCTTCAGTATAACCAGCACTCCAGTTTGTTCCACCTCTTGATTGAATCTCTAAAATATGCTCTTTTATGGTTCTTTTATCTATATCTTTTACCATTTTAAGTTTATGTGCTTTATAAGCTCTATCATCAAAAAGTACCATTCCAGCTCTATCTTCAGCTTTTAGATGACCCATCATCCCGATAATCGACTCTTTTGCTATCTCCATCTTATTTTTACTAATATCGTTATTATTTTCTATCTTATTGCCCAAGTTATCATAATAATATCTATCAAATGGAGCATCCATAGAACCAGATATATCCAAAACGACGACTAGATTTAATTTTTTACGCTTAAAATCGCCCTCTTTGATACCAGAGTTGAGTCCAATGGTTAAAAACTGCTCTTTTTGTTTGCTAAATGGGTTGATTCGTGAAGTTGAATTGTAACTAGGGCAGAAAAGTTCTTTACATTCACCTTTGAGTTGAGTATCGAAAAAATAGTTATAAAATTCACCCTCATAAGTGATGGATTCTAGTTTTGGTAAAAAACCTCTTTCGATATTTTCTTTAAAATTGTTTGTATCTTTTGCTCCACCGACAGAGAGACCAATATTTTTGGTTGCCAATTTGACATTTGGCATAGCAGATGAACCACTCATAACACCATATTTTAGATTACCCATTGCACTAGGATAAGAGACTCTATCATACGAGCTTTGAGTTGCATTATACTCCCATTCATCGGGTACTTTAACTTTTTTCTCCATCGCATCAAGAGAAGATAAGCCAAATATAATCATAATAAAAATAGCTTTTTTCATTATAAAATCCTTAATTTAATTTAGTTATTATACCAAAATAATAGTGGATTTATTTTTTTTTGTTGACTACTTTTATACTTTTGGAAGATAGTAACTCAAAGTCGATTTTCCAAATTTTTTTCTCTTTAAAAGTGTTACGCTCCCAATCTCTTGCGGTAATTCTAAAGAGGTCATATGTTCTATAATCACCATCGCACACAAAGAGTTATCTATCTTTTGAATGAGATTTAAACTTTTTTCATAAATATCATCCATCCCCTCTCTTATCGCAAACGGAGGGTCAAAGTAGAAGTAAGTTTTTGTAGCACTTTTTTTAAGCATATCTAATACGATATCAAATTTTGTAAAACTATTACCGAGTAAAATATGCGTTTGATTTGCAACTTCTAAAGCATGAATATTTCTCTTGAGCGTATCAAAAGCGATACTATTTTTTTCGATAAAAAAACACTCTTTTGCTCCACGGCTAAGTGCTTCGAGTCCGATTGAACCACTTCCTGCAAAAACCTCAACAAAGTTTTTATCCATTATCTCATTTTGTAGAGTATTAAAAAATGACTCTTTAAGGATAGATTTTGAACTTCTTGTTGTGTTTATTGCTGGTATTTCTATCATTTTACCTTTAAATTTACCTGCAATGATTTTGGTTTTTAACTCCATTTTTTCTCTCATTTTAAAGCCCTTTTTTTATTGAAATAGATATAAATAATTGTTGAAAGCGTTAAAACGATAAGTGTTATAATTGTAATCTCTTTAAGATATTGATGAATCAACTCACTATTTTCTCCCAAAAAATAGCCCAATAAAACCAATACAGCACTCCAAATTGTTGCTCCTAAAATCGTATAAAGTGCAAATTTTTTTAAATTCATACTTGCAAGTCCAGCAGGAATAGATATAAAATGTCTAACTCCGGGGATAAGTCGTCCTGTGAAAGTTGAAAATGAGCCATGTTTATCAAAAAAAGCTTCTATGGAATGTAATTTTTTTTCATCAAAAAAGATGTATTTCCCAAATCGAATAAGTAACTCTCTTCCATAACGCTTAGCGATAAAATAGTTAAATGATGCACCGCCCAAAGCTCCTAAAGAGCCGATAATAATGCTCAAATAGAGATTCATTTCCCCTTTATACGCCAAATATCCAGCAGGAATCATCACCACTTCACTAGGAATCGGAAAGATGGTACTTTCTAAAAACATCATTATAAAAATTCCCATATAGCCCCAATCGGCAACCAACTCAACAATGTAATTAATTATTGTTTCCATATTTTATTCACTCCATCTTTTATATAAATCATTTTCTATACCTAAACTATCATACCACTTACCAATAATAAACTTTTCCATATCTTCTAGTGTATTTGCATCAGAATAGTACCCCATAACAGGAGGTGAAATTATAACACCTATTTTTGATAATTTAATCATATTTTCCAACGCAATGGAAGAAAAAGGCATTTCTCTAGGTGCGAGTAGAAGTTTTCTTTGCTCTTTGATAGAAACAGTAGCCACACGAGTAATTAAATTGTCCGATATCCCACACGCAATCTTTGCTAAAGTATTCATACTACAAGGGATAATGGCTGTTGCATCAACTTTAAATGAACCAGAAGCTATCGCTCCTGCAATATTACTATTTTCATAAGAGATGATATTTTTATTTTCAAAGTGACAGACAGTTTTTGCACTTTGTGAGATAATAAGATGAAGTTCTATATGAGAGGGAAGATATTCTATAAATTTTGACGCTAATCCAACGCCACTTGCACCTGATATTCCTAAAACAAGTTTCATAATTTTCCTAGAAGTTATATTAAGTTGTTATTATTTTTGTGATTTTATCAAAATGTTATTAAAAGAAGATTTGGTTGCGGGAGCCGGACTTGAACCAACGACCTTCGGGTTATGAGCCCGACGAGCTACCAACTGCTCTATCCCGCGACATTTAAAAAAAGTAAGTAAACCATCAATGTGTGGATGGGGTAGAAGGATTCGAACCTTCGGAATGACGGTACCAAAAACCGTTGCCTTACCGCTTGGCTATACCCCAATATCTTTTGGTGGATGTAATTATATATAAAAAAAAATATTTTGTCAAGCATTTTATAAAAATTTTAAAAAAATATAGAGTATAATGCAAATTCTTCTTAATTTTAGAAAAAATGGAAAAAAAGGTTTCAATAATGTCGGTAGAATCAATCAAAAGAGTTGAAGTTGCAATTCAAGAGATAAAAAAGGGTCGTATGGTCATCATGATGGACGACGAGGATAGAGAAAATGAGGGAGATTTAGTCTATGCAGCTACATTTTCAACTCCACAGCTTGTAAACTTCATGGCAAAAGAGGCTAGAGGTCTTATATGTACACCGATAACAAAAGAGTTGGCTAATAAATTGGAATTAACTCCTATGGTTAAAAATAATATTTCCAATCATGAAACAGCGTTTACGATTTCTATTGATTCGACTACCGCATCAACGGGAATATCTGCACATGAAAGAGATGATTGTATCGCTAAGTTGGCATCTCCATTTGTCAAACGAGATGATTTTGTTGCTCCTGGGCATATCTTTCCTCTTATAGCAAAAGAGGGTGGAGTTTTGGTAAGAACGGGTCATACAGAGGGTTCGGTGGATTTGTGTCGTTTGGCGGGTGTTGCTCCTGTTGGGGTTATTTGTGAGATTATCAAAGATGATGGAGAGATGGCAAGAAGAGATGATTTGGAGATTTTTTCAAAAAAACATGCTATGCCAATTGTTTATATTTCTGATTTGGTAGAGTATCGACTTTCAAAAGAGCAGATAGTTAAACGCATAAGTGAAGAAAAATTTGATTTTTTTGGGACTAAAACGACAAAAATTATTTATACCGACCATCTAAATCGTGAGCATAATGTGATACTTTTTTACAATTTACATGAGACGCTAAATGTAAAATTTCATAACAATACAAGTGATTTGGAGCTACTTTTTAATCATAATAGATATGACTCTTTAATCAAATCAATAGATTTCTTAAAAACAAATGGAGGAGTTTTAATCTTTTTAGATACAAAAAATTCACCAAATGAGGCTTCTAAAGAGTTTGGATTGGGCGCTCAGATTGTAAAAGATTTGGGAATCAGAAATATAAAATTGCTTACAAGCGAGAAAAAAGATACTGACTTTATTGGACTTAGTGGATTTGGACTTGATGTTGTTGAGAAGATTTTAATATCATAAGGTAAAAAAGATGCAATTTAGTACATATATGCACGAGTGGCTTTATGGAGTTGATGGATATTATAAAAACTTTAAAGCCATAGGTAAAGAGGGAGATTTTTATACAGCAGTGAGTACCAGCTCTTTTTTTGGGGCATCTATTTCAAACTATTTTTTCAAACTTTTACTTGAAGATATTTCCAAAAGAGATGGTTGGCTTATTGAAATTGGTGCACATAAGGGGTATCTGATTTGTGATATGATTCAGTGGTTGTATAGTTGCGATAGTTCTTTGGTAAAAACTCTAAAATTTGGCATTGTTGAGAGGCAAAAAGAGGTTCAAATAGCTCAACTTGAGTATATCCATTCACGATTTGGAGAGGATATAAGTATCGTTCATTTTGATGATGTAAAAGATATTTCGGTTGATTATGCTTTTATGGTTTCAAATGAGATTTTTGATGCATTTGGTTGTGAACTTTATAAAGATGAAAAAATTGCTATTGTCGAAAATGATGAGATTAGATGGATTGAAGCACCTGTTGATATGAAAACATTTGCTTTAAAATATAGACTCAAAACGGGTGAGATAGCGGTCGGATATGAAGCGTTTGTCAAAGATATCGCTAGAGGAGTTAAAAGATGTGACTTTGTAAGTTTTGATTATGGTGAAAAGTTGGTGAGAAATGACTTTTCCATCCGAACTTATGAAAAACATAAAACTTTTCCTCTTTTTGATAAAGAGTTGAACCTTAAAAATGCTTTTAAAAAGAGTGATATTACTTATGATGTCAATTTTAATCATCTTATTGATGCGTTTGAAGAAGCAGATTTTAAAACCGTTATATATGAGACACAAGCAAGGGCGTTGATACGATTTGGATTAATTGATATTTTAGAGCAGTTTTCAAAAGTTGCCTCGCAAAGTAGTTATATACGAGAGGTTGATAAGATAAAAACACTCATCGCACCGACCATCATGGGTGATAAGTTTAAGATGGTGCATTTTAAAAACTAGACACCATTTGGACACCCAAAAGATATATAATACAAAGTATAATTTGTTTTCTACAATGAGAGGTAAAATGCCATGAAAAAGAGTGCGTTAGGATTGTCCATGATGTTTTTTTTGCTAGAGTCTGGTGTGTTGTATGCAGATAATAATCATGGTATCAGTATCAATGGTAAGTCTCTTTCATCATTTCAACGGGGTTCTGGTGTGGTTAAAACAAAACAAGCTACATTGAAAGAGTTGAGTCGTATTGATAGTGATGTTTCATTGGATATCGTTATTGAAAAGGCTCAAAGTTATGATTATACGCTTAGGGCTGATGATAATCTATTAAATATCGTTGAGCTTGTAAGTGATGGAAATACTTTGAAAATTCGTACCAATAAGAGTTATCAAACCAATAGCGAGATGAAATTACATATTCGTACTAAAAATTTAAAATATCTAAAGCTAGATGGTTCGTCTAATGTAGCATTGAAAAATCTAAATGAAAATGCTTTAAGTATAGAAATAGATGGTTCGATGGATGTTTCAGCTTTAAATGGTCGGGTTGAGAGTCTTAGTGTTAAAGCAGATGGTGCTTATGATGTTAATTTTAAAAGTCTTAAAGTTCAAAAAGCCAATGTAGTGCTTAGTGGTTCTGGGGATGTTGGTTTAAATGTTTCTAAAAATATCAGTGGAAGTGTTAGAGATAGTGCCTCATTATCCTATCTTGGCGGTGCCAAAGTAAATGTAAGTGTTGAAGATAGTGCTGATGTGGACAAAATTGATTAAAAGGATTTAATATGTTATTGAGATATTTTATAGTTGTATTTTTGACTATTTTTGCACTTCATGCGATAGAGATTCGGATGAGTACAGAGGGTTCACCAATTATTAAAGCGATAGAGTCAAATAATTATAGCCAATTTAAAACGCTTTTAGACTCTACTACACTTCATCAACGATATGGTCAAAATCAAACGCTTTTACATTATGCTTCCATCAAAAATAGATTTAATATGGTTGAGTTATTGGTCAAAAAAGGTATTCTCATCGATGCTAAAGGTGGTGAATATGATGCAACGGCTCTTCATGAAGCTATTCGTTATGGTAATATTTCTATTGCAACACATCTTGTAAAAATGGGTGCCAATGTGAATATTCAGGATAGAAATGGACATACTCCACTTCATCTCTCTTCTGCTTTGGCGTATCAAAATATGGTAAAATTGCTTCTTAGTAATGGGGCAAATAAGAGTATTCAAGATGCAACAGGGAGTACAGCGTATGATTTGATGAGGAATAATTCTAAAACAGATTATGAGTTGTTGAAATTGTTGGATACTCAAGATGCTGATGATAAAAAACTAGATGTCAATAAATATAAAAATGGTAATGCTGTGAACAAGTATAGAAATGGTGGTGGTGTCAATAAGTATCACATCCGAGCTGAAAAGATAGAGTTAAAAAACAATAATATGGAGACAGAAGGTGAACGCAAATACAATAAAGATATCGGGCCTAAAAATTTGGATATTTCTATTGGTATTGGAAATTGAGTTAAATTTAAAATAAAGGATTTGTGATGAAAAAAGGTTTTGTAATAATTGGTTTGGTTGTTTTGGCAAATAGTGCTTTTGCGATAGAAGTTGGCGAAAATGCAGGAGAGTCTTTTGATAAAGTTATGTCTAAAAATAGAGCGTCAAAAGGTATAGAAGGGTCTAATTATGTGAGTATTAAAAATAAAGATGACCTTAAAAAGCAAGGTGATAGAAATCTTGGGCTTACGATTGATGGTAAAAAAAATAAGCGAGGTCCTGTTTATAACTATGTTGAGATAAAAAATGTAGATATGGGAAATGGACTTACAAAAAAAGACCCTAGAAGTATCAACAAGTATAACAAAAAAAATATTGAAGATGAAGAGAGAAATTTAGGTGTTGATGTTAAAACAGGTAAAAGTTATGGTAGTGGATATCAAGGAAATATTCATAACAATGTGAAGATTAAAAATAGTAATCTTGATTGAAAAGTGATATAATAAGATTGTTAAATAAAATTTAAAAGGGTTCAATATGAAGAGAGAGAAATTATTTTTAAGTGTAGTAGCATCAATGTTGATTTTAACGCAGTCTCAAGCAGGTCTTTTTTCTATGACTAAGCCAGATGTTGAAGTTGCAGAAAATAGTGTCATAGAGGAGAGAATCACAAAATATACAGATGCTCTTGAAAACTTAAATGAGATGACAGAGGTTTATGGGGGAAGTACCATTAATGTAGCGGTTGTTCCTGTTGAAAATAAAACAGCAGCGATTGGAAAATTACCAAATGATGTAACAATAATGGTGAAGAGTGCTTTAAATGAGATTGGTGGTAAGGTTCGTTCTTATACTTATAATGACCAAACTTTAACAAGTGTTGAAAAGTTGATTGTGATTGAGGGTGCGATTACTGAGTTTGATACGACAAATACTTCAAAAAGTGGATGGAATGTTGGGATAAAAGCAGGGAAAGGAAGAGGTGAAGCAGATGGTGATGCGAGTGCTGATGCTGATGATTCTATCTCAAATATGACTATTGATTTTAATATGATTGACGCTGCAACTGGAGCTTATATTCCTAAAGTTCACACTTCAAATAGTATTAAGATTATCAAAAAAAGTGCATCAAATGATTTTGGGTTCTCTATCTTAGGAAGTGGTTTTGGGCTTAACTCATCGGTTTCAAAAGAGCAGGGTGTACATAGTGCGATTAGATTATTGGTTGACTTGAGTATGGTTGAGTTGATTGGAAAATATAAAGAGTATCCATATTGGGTAGCTGTGAGTGGTGGAAAAGTTGACCAAAGATTGCTTAGACGAATGAAACAAAATTTTGAAAGACTTTCCCCTGAAGATAAAAGTGTGCAAGTAAGTTATCTGCTTTCACTTTTAGACCCTAGTTTAGGTGGTGGCACAACTGTATTTGATGGAAAAATGCAACAAGCACTTGTCAATTATAAAAATAAATATGGGATTATGCCAATTGATACTTCATTAAATTCTGATATTTATCTTCACCTTTTGGAGAATGTACCAAAATTAAAAGGTCAAATGCAACTCAAAAGTACGCTCAATAACCAATACGATAAAATGTTGTAAAAAGGATGATGGAGATGAGAAGTTTAGCTTTAATCACTCTTTTGTCTAGTTACCTTTTTTCAGGTGTTGTAGTTAGTTATGAGAGGACAAATGAAGATGCACAAACAATGGTTAGTAAGGTTTTTAGTGGTCTTGATGGAGTTAGTTTAAGTCCTGCTCAAAATGAAGCCAAAGCACTTTATGAGCTAAAAAGTTCAACTTCTCCGACCATGGCTTTGTGTTATTCAAATACTTTAGATGGGATTAAAAAACAAGGTGGGGCTGAGAGACTTTTAGAATACATGATGATAACACCACTGCTTAAGGGTGAGTTGCATGTTATCGTTAGAGCAGGGGATACGAGATTTAAAAGTATCAATGATTTGGAGAGACACAATGTCGGTATGGGGCTTAGTGGAACAGCTCTAAATCTTACGGCAAAGAGTCTTTTTGTGGATAATGATATCGGTGTGAGTGAGTTCAATTATGAGTTAGAAGAGTCTATGGGGCGACTTATGGGTGGTGGATTGGATGCTATAGTGGCTATTGGTCAAGCACCGATTGGTACGCTTAAGCGATACGAGGGGAAATTTAAATTGCTCAATGTTGCTTCTGTCAATAACTCAAGAAGTGCTACCATTCCTGCGAGTAGTTATGGACTTAGTGGTGATGTGATGAGTATTGCAAGTGATTTACTTTTGATAGGTAAAAAAGATTCTATTGCTCAAAATAATCTAACTCCATTGATGAGTAAATTAACACGAAAGCTTATCTCCAACAAATAAACTAACATGGAGAGTATCTGTTCCAATAATGGGCAATATCCTATCCCCGTGGCATCTACTTTGGCATCAAATTGTACCCAATATCAAAATGAGCTGGTAAGTAGTGGAAAAAAAGAGGTTGTGGTGACGATAGATTTGCTTAGAGTGGCAAGTCGCATTGAAGATATAGAAATCTATATGGATGCGTTGAGTGCCAATCAGATGGTTGGAGGTTTGAGTAATGATAGTGAAAATGCTAAATTAAAACAGGTATTTGGGTATTTTCAAAAACATAAAGAGAGTTCGCCAAATAGTAAATTACTCATTAAAAGTTTTGTTGGTTCATCTCAAGGGGATGCGTATTCAAATGCTCAAGTGGTATTTAAATATCTTCAAAAATCAGGCATAAGTAGAGGAGATATGGTGATAAAATCGTTCAATCAAGATAGTTTCTGTCTCAATCCTCAAAAACCATATTGCAATTTTTTAAATAGAAAAGTTATTTTTGAGTTTATAGATTAGAGGGTTCAAGATTTTGAACCCTTAGATTATGCTAGATTTGTATAGATTACTTGAACATCTTCATCATCTTCAAGTTTTTCGATAAGTGTTTCAATGTCTTGCATATGCTCATCACTTAGTTCGATTGGCATATTTGGTATCCACTCAAGTGATGCTTTTTTAAGCTCAATTTTTTTCTCCTCAAGTGCATGACCTAGCTCGCCAAATGCTGTATAATCTCCATAAAGCCTAACAATCGGCTTATCTTCGCCATCCTCTTGTGCTTCGATATCCTCTTCTATCTCTTCTAGTCCAAAATCAATCAACTCTAGCTCAAGCTCTTCCAAATCGATAGACTCTTTTTTATCAAATACAAAAACAGATTTGTGACTAAACATAAAGTTCAATGAGCCACTTGTAAGAAGTTCAGCTTTGTTTCTTACTAAAATTGCTTTGATATTTGCAACAGTTCTTGTTTGGTTGTCGGTGGCTGTTTCGATAATAAATTGCACGCCGTGAGATGCCTTAGCATCGTATCTTATCTCTTTGATGTCTGCAGCATCTTTACCACTTGCTCTTTTTATCGCATTATCGATGATATCTTTAGGTACATTTTGAGATTTTGCATTGATGATTGCAGTTCGAAGTTTTGGATTCATTTCTGGGTCAGTTCCACCATCTTTTGCAGCGATAGTGATTATTTTACCCAATTTTGGAAATATTCTTGACATATTTCCCCATCTTTTCATTTTAGCAGCTTTACGATATTCAAAGGCTCTTCCCATACTATATTCCTTAGATTTTTGTTGAAATTATAGCGATAATTCTTGAACAAAATGTTACACTTTCAAAAATATTTGATTTGGAGTATTGATGAGATTGGAAGAAGTGCAAAATAGTATAAACAATGAGTTGGGAGTTTTACTCTATTTTTCAGGTGAGAAGTGTAGCGTTTGTCACGCGTTAAGACCAAAATTTAAAGAGCTTTTTGATGAGAGTTTTCCAGCTATAAAACAGATTTATCTTGATGCTCCTGAAAATCTTGAGATATCAGCTCATTTTGGTGTCTTTTCTGTGCCAACGATGATAGTATTTTTGGATAGAAGAGAGTTTTTAAGAGAGGGTAGAAGTGTGAGTTTGGTGCAGGTTAAAGAAAAACTTTCACGACCTTACAATATAATGTTATCTTAGAGATTTAAGCCCTTGTTTGATGTAACAAACTTAAGAGCGTTTAGATATAATTTGTGTTATTTTTTTAACAACAAAGGAGTGAAATGAGTAATCTATTTGATGGACAACAAGATATTCAAAATATTTTGATTGAAAATAGCCTACAAGATAGCTATCTTGATTACTCTATGAGTGTTATTGTTGGTCGTGCATTGCCAGATGTTAGAGACGGACTAAAACCAGTGCATAGAAGGATTCTCTATGCGATGAATGAATTAAACCTAACTCATAGAAATCCATATAAAAAATCAGCTCGTATCGTTGGGGATGTTATCGGTAAATACCATCCACATGGAGACAATGCCGTTTATGATGCGTTGGTTCGTATGGCTCAAGAGTTCTCTTTGCGTTCTCCTTTGGTTGATGGGCAAGGAAACTTTGGCTCAATCGACGGAGACAGTGCCGCCGCGATGAGATATACTGAAGCTCGTATGACAAAATTGGCAGAAGAGCTAATCAGCGATATCGATAAAGATACAGTTGATTTTGTGACAAACTATGATGATAGTATGCAAGAACCTGATGTTTTGCCTTCTCGTGTTCCAAATCTTCTTTTAAATGGTTCAAGTGGTATTGCTGTTGGTATGGCGACCAATATTCCACCACATAGATTGGATGAGTTGATTGAAGCTTTGATTTTGAGAATCGAAAATCCAAAAAGTGATGCTTTGGATATAATGAATATTGTCAAAGGGCCAGATTTCCCAACGGGTGGTATTATCTTTGGAAAAAAAGGGATTATGGAAGCCTATACGACAGGAAGAGGGCGTATCAAAGTTCGAGCAAAAATCCATATCGAGCAAAAAAACAGTCGAGAAGTTATCATTATCGATGAGTTGCCGTATCAAGTCAATAAAGCAAGACTTATTGAAAATATCGCTCAACTGGTAAAAGATAAAGTTGTTGAGGGAATTTCAGAGATACGAGATGAGTCAGATAGAGATGGTATTCGAGTTGTGATGGAGCTTAAACGCGATGCGATGAGTGAAATTGTGTTAAATAATCTCTATAAAAGTACACAAATGCAGACTACTTTTGGTATCATCATGTTAGCGATAGAAAATAAAGAGCCTAAAGTCTTCTCTTTGATGGAGCTTTTGGATATATTTATCAGACATAGAAAAACGGTTATCATTCGAAGAACCATTTTTGATTTGGAAAAAGCTAAAGCACGAGCGCATATACTAGAGGGTTTACAGATTGCAGTTGATAATATTGATGAGATTATTCGTATCATTAAAGGCTCTAGCGATACTGAAGAGGCAAAATTTGAATTAGTTTCTAAATACTCTTTTTCTGATATTCAAGCTCAAGAGATTTTAAATATGAGACTTAGACGACTTACAGGTCTTGAGAGAGATAAGATAGAAAATGAGTTGGCAGAGCTAAGAACAATCATTGCTTATCTTGAGTCTATCTTAAAAAGTGAAGAGATGTTAAATACCATCATCATAGATGAGTTAAAAGTTATAAAATCGAGCTATTCAACGCCTAGAAGAACAGAGATTATTGATGATTACGACGATATAGATATCGAAGATTTGATAGTCAATGAACCGATGGTTGTGACGATTACGCATAGAGGGTATATCAAAAGAGTTCCTGTTAAGCAGTATGAGAAGCAAAATCGTGGTGGAAAAGGTAAGATTGCCGTTACGACTCATGATGATGATTTTATTGAGAGTTTCTTTACTTGTAACACTCATGATACACTAATGTTTGTAACCAACTTGGGGCAACTTTATTGGCTAAAAGTTTATAAGATTCCAGAGGGAAGCAGAACAGCAAAAGGAAAAGCGGTTGTAAATCTCATCAATTTAAGAGAAGATGAGAAGATTATGGCGATTATTCCTACTAGTGATTTTTGTGATACGAAAAGTTTGGCACTTTTTACTAAATTTGGTATCGTTAAAAGAACAGAGCTTAGCGAATTTAGCAATATTAGAAGCAATGGCGTAAGAGCGATTATCTTAGATGATGAGGATGAGGTTATTACGGCTCAAATTACACTTCCTAGTTCAAAATATCTAATGATTTTTACCGCGTTAGGTCAAGTGATTCGATTTGAAACTGATAAAACACGAACTCAAGGTCGTTCGACTCGTGGAGTAAGAGGGATTAAGTTTAAAGATGATAATGATTATGTTGTTGATGCGGATGTGATAGATTGCGAAGAGCAGGAGATTTTGACAGTTAGCGAAATGGGTGTAGGAAAGCGAACAACAGTTGATGAGTACAGAGTTACAAATCGAGCTGGTAGTGGGGTTATCTCTATGAAACTTTCCAATAAAACAGGTAAAACGGTTGTTGGAAATGTGATAGTTGATGAAAATCAAGACCTTATGGCACTTACAAGTATTGGTAAGATGATACGGGTTGATATGCAGTCTATTCGTAAAGCTGGAAGAAATACCAGTGGGGTAAATATCGTCAATGTTGATAAGGGTGATAGAGTTGTGAGTATCGCACGATGTCCGAAAGAAGAGATTGATGACGAAAATGGCGAATTGGATATTTTAGAGTAAAATTTAGTTGAAGGGTGTTGATGAAAAAATATAATGTTGCTGTTGTAGGTGCAAGTGGAGCGGTTGGCGAAGAGCTTTTTAGGATTTTAGAGGAGCAAAATTTCCCAGTTGGCAATCTTTTACCCCTAGCGAGTGCTAGAAGTGCTGGAGAGATGATAGTCTTTAAAAATCAAGAGTACAAAATCGAAGAGCTAACTGAAACGGTGTTTGAAAATAGAGGTATAGATATCGCTTTTTTTAGTGCGGGTGGAAGTATCTCTGAAAAATATGCTAAATATGCAGTTGAATCAGGAGCAGTTGTAATTGATAATACAAGTCATTTTAGAATGATAGATAGTGTTCCACTTGTTGTTCCAGAGGTTAATCCTAAAGATATTGAGCTTTGGGAAGATAGCGGTATTATTGCAAATCCAAACTGTTCGACGATTCAGATGGTTCATGCACTTAAGCCTCTTCATGACTTGTATGGTATTAAAAGAGTAGATGTAAGTACCTATCAAGCGACGAGTGGAGCAGGTAAAAAAGGTATGGAGGAGTTGGTTCAGCAGATGCAAGATTTTTTTGCATTTAAACTTGATGAGACTGAAGTTAAAGCTTTTCCTCATAGAATTGCTTTAAATGTTATCCCTCAAATTGATAAGCCTCTTGAAAATGGCTATACCAAAGAAGAGATGAAAATGGTCAATGAAACAGCTAAAATCATGCACACAGATTTTGCGGTGAGTGCTACTTGTGTTAGAGTTCCTGTTTTGAGAAGTCATAGTGAGTCGATTACGATTACTTTTGGAAGTGATGTTGTGGTTGATGTTCAAAAAGCGAGAGAAGTTTTAGCCAATTTTGAAAATGTTAAGGTGATTGATGATTTAGAAAATTCTCAATATCCAATGCCAACCACTGCAACCGATACCGACTTTACTTATGTTGGAAGAGTAAGAAGAGATAATTTTGCACCAAATATCCTTCATCTTTGGGTAGTTGCAGACCAAGTAAGAGTGGGAGCTGCTACAAATGCAGTAAGAATCGCTCAAAAATGGATAAAATTGGAGAACTAAGATGAAATGGTTAGAACTCTTTTTTGAAAATATACTTTGGAATACTCGTTTCTTCGTACTTCTAGCGGTTGTTTTTAGTATGTTAGGTGGTATTACTCTATTTATTGTAGCCAGTGTTGATGTTTTTGGTGTTGTAAGCAATGTTATTGATGTTTATCTCAATCATCTTCACCCAAAACAATTTCATGAAGAGGTTGTTGGTGGGATTATCGGTGCGGTGGATTTGTATCTTATGGCAGTTGTGATGTTCTTGTTTGGATTTGGGCTTTATGAGCTTTTTATATCTGATATCGATATTGCAAAAACTTCAAAATCAGCTAGAATTTTAGAGATACACTCTTTAGATGAGTTAAAAGATAAATTGGCAAAAGTTATCGTTATGGTTTTAGTGGTAAACTTTTTTCAACGCGTTTTACATACTCAATACAATGGAGCTTTGGAGATGGTCTATTTCGCCCTTTCTATCTTAGCTCTATCTTTAGGACTTTACTTTTTACATAAAGGCGGTAAACATTAATGGGTAAAATATTTGTAGATGCGTGTTTTGGTAAACCAACACCTTACACTCCTGTTTGGATGATGAGACAAGCTGGAAGATATCTTCCTGAGTATATGAAAGTTAGAGCCGAAGCTGGTAACTTTTTAAATCTTTGTCACAATCCTGCTTTAGCGTGTGAAGTGACACTACAACCTATTGATATTGTTGGCGTTGATGCCGCGATACTTTTTAGTGATATTTTGGTGATTCCTCATGAGATGGGTATGGATTTGGATTTTATAAAAGGTGAAGGTCCTGTTTTTGCTAAACCGTTAAAAACTCAAGAAGATGTAGATACACTTTTAGGAGGTATCGAGGCTGCGTCAAAATTGACTTATGTTTATGATACGCTTAAATTGGTGCGTTCACAGCTTAGTGAAGATAAAGCACTTATTGGTTTTACAGGTTCTCCATGGACTTTGGCTACATATATGATAGAGGGACATGGCACAAAAACTTACAGTGTGGTAAAAAAACTTATCTATACAAATCCTGCTTTGATGCACTCACTTCTTTCAAAAGTTGCTGAAGTTATTAAGTATTATCTTGAGATGCAAATTGAAGCTGGAGCTGATGTTGTTCAGATTTTTGATAGCTGGGCAGCAGCACTTGAAAAACCAAAATATTTTGAGTTTAGCTGGAACTATATGAAAGAGATTGCATCTCATATTAAAGCGAAATATCCACATATTCCGATTATCATGTTTCCAAAAGGGATACCTGCATTTTTAGATGATATTGACGGTGATTTCGATGTATTTGGTGTCGATTGGAGTACTCCTATGGCTTTGGCAAAAGAGAAATTGGGAGATAGATATGTTCTTCAAGGCAACATGGAACCATGTCGTTTGTACTCAAAAGAGGCTATCAAAGAGTGTGTTAGTTCACTTTGCGAGACGATGAAAGATGGAAGACATATTTTCAATCTAGGTCATGGAATACTTCCAGATGTGGCAGTTGAGAATGCAAAATATTTTGTCTCCTTAGCACAAGAACTTTCAAAAAGATAAAAAATTCAAATAAAAGTAGCAAATGTTAATAAATACAAAAATAGCTAACTTTACAAGCCCTCTCTATCTTGAGAGCGGTCGGATTCTTGAACCATATCAGATAGCGTATGAGACCTATGGAAAGCTCAATAGTGATAAGAGTAATGTTATCGTGATTTGTCATGCTCTAAGTGGTTCTCATCATGTGGCAGGAACTTATCCAAATGATAGAAAAGCAGGTTGGTGGGATGGACTTATTGGTTCTGGTAAAGCGGTGGATACGGATAGATATTTTGTGATATGTACCAATGTTATCGGCTCTTGTTTTGGAAGTACTAGCCCTATGAGTGATTACTATCCTAGTCATGAACCTTACCGTCTTAAATTTCCAGTTATCACTATAAAAGATATGATTCGCGCACAAAAACAACTTTTTTCTCAGTTGGGCATTCATCATGTTAAAGCGATTATTGGTGGAAGTATGGGGGGTATGCAAGCTTTACAGTTTGGCGTTGATTATCCAAATTTTGCTGACCATATCATCGCACTTGCTACTACTTATGCCACTCGTGCATGGACGATAGCTTTCAATAAAGTAGCAATTGAGGCGATTCGACGAGACCCTAGATTTAAAAATGGAAATTATGCCCCAAATGCTTTTAAAGAGCATGGAATGGATGGTTTGGCAATAGGGAGAATTGCTGGTCATATCAGTTATCTCTCACCTTTTTCAATGGATGATAAGTTTGGAGACAATTATGTCAATAATGATGGGCTTTTTGAACTTTTTGGGAGATATGAAGTTGAGAGATACATGGAGTACAATACCACAAATTTTTCAAAAAACTTTGACCCTATGAGTTATCTCTACATCGTTAAGGCTATTAATACATTCAATCTTAGTCGTGGATATGATTCGCTTTACGATGCTGTGAGTCGTATAAAAGCAGATACGACACTTATATCATTTTCGAGTGATTATCTTTTTTTCCCATCGGAAATGGAGCATATTTATAAGATGATGAGTAGGCAGAGACAAAAATGTAGCTATCATGAGATAGATAGTCAGTATGGACATGACGCATTTTTGGTTGAACTCTACAAATTTGATTATATTATAAAGGAAAAACTAGATGATTGATATTGAAAATTTTGTTTTTGAAGATGAATTGGAGGCATCAAAAGAGATTTTAAATAAGCTCTTAGATCCCTCAATTACGCTAAGTCAGAGTCTTAAACTTTATGAAGAGGGATTAGAACACATCAAAATTGCACAGCGATTGATAGAAGAAGCAAAACTGAAAATCATCAAGATAGAGCAAGGTTTTAGTCAATTAGAGAATTAGATTCAAATTTTTATGTTAAAGAACAGAAAAGAGTTTAATAAACTTTAACTTTTTTTATTTTTTAACATCTTTTTAATCTTTCGGATGTTACAATATGCTTAAAAAAGAGGGTTTGGGAATTATGAATAATGATTTGATGAAAATTGTAGAAGAGACGAAAAAGTTATCAGCATTGGTATTAGAGGATGATGAAGAGACAAATGCGTTAATGTGTTCAACTTTGAAAAACTTCTTTGATACTGTTTATTCTGCGTACAATGGTGAAACTGCTATGGAGATTTATGAAAAAAATCTTCCAGATATCGTTTTTATTGATATTATTTTACCAAAAAAGAGCGGTTTAGATATCGCTAAAGAGATTAGAGAGTTAGACCCAAAACAGATTATAGTTATCGTTTCAGCAAGTAATGATATGGGGAATATCTCAGAAGCTGTAAAAATTGGTGTTAATAATTTCATTAGAAAGCCTATCGATACAGATAAGATGTTAGATGTTTTAAAAGATATCGTTTCTGATATCAAAAAACAGAAGAAAAACAGAACAAAAATCTTCTCAATCACTCTTCCATTGGATTTGTACGAGCAAGTTGATGCAGATGCAAAAAGTGAAAGTATTTCTAAAAATGCTATGATTATTAGAGCATTAAAACACTTCTATAACTATTAATTTTTTACATCTCTTTTTTATAGTCCCGAAAGGGACTTGTTTTATAAAAGCTACTCATTTAGATAGTATGTTAACCCAAATTGCTAGTTAAAACTTAATGACTTAAAGAGCATATCAAGACTATAAGCCAAAATAAAAAGCTTAAGTTTAACGAGAAAACCACCAATCGAAGTAGCTTTAATGACTTTACCAAATTT